>CAZXKZ010000008.1:14601-29161 GCA_964641825.1 uncultured Bauldia sp. | reverse complement strand
AGATGACGGGAATGCGTGGACGCACACCCGAACGCCGCGCTTCCACGATGAGCCGGAGAAGGTTCGACGGCAGCGTGTTGAGGTAGGCAGGCTCGCGCTCGGCGATCGCGGCGAGTTGCGCGGCCGGCGGCGTTTCGAAATCGATGAAGATGCGGTCGCCGAGTTCGGCTTCCGGCAGCCACGGGTAGGCCCATTTCCGGAAGACGAGGTCGTCGGTCCAGTTCGCGGCATAGCCCTTGTTCCTGATCTGGAACATCGGCATCGCCGGATCGAGGCCGTGCGTCGCGAACATGCGGTAGGTGATCGCCACCCGGCCGTATGATTCCAGACCGGACAGGGCGCTGATGACAGGCGCGCCCGTGCTGCCGCCGCTTGATGTCTGCTCCCGCCGGCCGTGACCCTCCGGCAGCCGCTCCGCGCGCAGGGTGTCGCCATGCGCTGCAAGCGTGCTCCTGTCGATCGTCGGAATCGCGAGCCATGTCTCCGAGTCAATGTCCACCGGACCGGAGGGCAAGCAGTTGCGGTAGAAGGGAACGTTGGCCGCGGCATGATCGAGGAACCGCCGCAAGAGGTCGGCCTGGTACGCGCGAAGCTCGCTGCGCTCGAGCCGCTCCGTCTGGAGCAACGTGTCGAGATAGGCCTTGCTGAAATCGGTGGCAGCCATCCCGGCACCCCACAAAACAAAAAGGGCGGTCAGAAGACCGCCCTTTTCAAAACCACAACATTGCGATCAGCCTTGGCCTCGGCGCCGCTAGATGGCGCGCGCGGCTACCGCGCGAGGTCCGCGGCGACGGACATGCTTGCGATATCCGCGGCCAGCGAAGGAGCATCCGACAGGTCTGCCCCAACCTGGGGGAAGTTCATGTCTGCCGCAATCTGCGGACTCGAACCCATATCAGCGGCCAGCGAGGGCGCATTCATGTCGCCACCAACCGACACCGCTTCGTTGCTCACCGCCACTAGGTCCAGCAGCGTCAGCAGGCGCTCCGCAGGCTGACCCCCAACCGAATCGAACATCGATCTTCTCCCCCACAATCACAATCGTCGAAAGGATGCTGGCGCACCCCCGCGGTGTCAATTCGCCGGTGGCCAGAAAGGCCCTAGATCGGCACCGGGAGCATGTCCATGTGGCTCAGATGCAACATAAACGTGCAATGAAAAAGGCGGCCCAAGGCCGCCTTTTCAATCAACTCGGCTGCGAGCCACTAGGTTGTGGTGAGATCGGCAGCCACGCCCGGCCCAGTGTCGCCAACGATGGCTGGGTCGACATCGGCGCCGATCCCCGGAACAATCGGCTCAAGATCGGCAGCCACAGCCGCACCGAACGGGGCGATGTCAGCGGTCACTGACGGTTGCGGCGGCGGCAACAGATCCGCTGCGAGCACAGGGCTGAGGTCGATCAGATCCGCCGCGACTCCTGACATGTCCCCGGTGACCGAAGGGGCCAAGCCATCAGCCCGGCTACTAGCCGCAAGATCGAAAAGCGTCAGAAGCCGCGGCTCAGCCGCCGGAAATTGGGTCATCATACCCTCCACGAATCCTTCAACTTAAAACTGTGCGGCCGCCTTGGCGGGGTGTCAATTCTCGCGAGGGGCCTGCGGACCAGTTTCAGGTGGCCTGTGACCCGGGTGCAACGCCTTGCTGGCAGCGCCTTAGAGGGCTTCGGCCCGCGCCCGCTCGATCAGCACCCCCGCGGCCGTCTCCAGGGCGTCGAACTGCGTGTAGAGGCCCTTCTGCACGTCTTCGGGGTAGTTCGGCGTAGCGGTCGAGGAAAGGTGCCAGACCGCAGCTCCGTTCGTTTCCAGCACGAGCGCCTTTCCGGTAGAGTGGTCGCGGACGATGTCGATGCCGAGACATGGCACGTCGCCGACCACGGTCGCTGTCCGCCGTGCGAGGTCGAGCACGTCCTCGTCGGCCTCCAGCGTCAGCGTCCGCTTCACGCCCTTGCGGTTGAGCGCGATCTCTCCGTCTCCGTCCGCCACCTCGCCGAGTGGCGGCCGCGGCAGGTCCTCGCGCACTGTCAGTGCGTAGATCGGCCGGCCGAACAAAGTCAGCACGCGCACCTCGAAGCCGCGGTTCTCATCGTCCACCGGGTGCGCGAACCGCTGCACCATCAGTTCGACGCTGCCGCCGTCGGTCAGCTCGCGGTGCCGTGCGGCGACGGCTTCGGTGCGCACCAGCTTCACGAAGCGGCCCCAACTGCTCCACCGGCCCGCGGGTTTCACGATGACGAACTCGCCCCAGCGGCCTGGATCGAGCGCAACGCCTGGGCTCAGCATCGCCGTGTCCGGCGTTGGTATCCCGGCGGCGCGCAGGCGTTCGTATTGCTCGATCTTGTTGAGCCGCTGCCCTTGGTAGACCTGGCCGCCGCTTGGCCGGTATTCGAGGAGCGGGCTGGCTGAAAAGACGAACGAGGGGCGTCGCACCTGCCAGCGCCGCGTCGACGAGCTCGGGATGGAGTTGTCGGCGATCCGGACCTCGATGTCCGGCGCGCGCGCCTCGATCTTCTCCTTGACCGTCGTCCAGTCCGAAAGCGCCTGCTGCCCCGGCGTATGGACGATCACTAGATTGCGGAGGGCTTGGTCAGACATCGGGGGAGGCGGCAAGGCTAGCTGGGGGGGCAGGCGGATGCCTCACTCTATATCCCGCCGCCGCCGGCGAACCTACTCCGCCGGATAGTGCCGCCATCCGCGTCCGGCCGTCAGCCTTCGTCTGTCCCGAACGCGTAGGCCGTGGTCGAGCGGAACGTTTCCCCGGGTCTCAGCACGGTCGTCGCAAACTCCGGCCGGTTCGGCGCATCGGGGAAATGCTGCGTCTCCAGGCAGAAGCCGTCCGACTGCCGGTACTGCCGTCCGCTGGCCCCGGTGATCAGCCCGGTGAGGAAGTTGCCGGAATAGAACTGCACGCCCGGCTCCGTCGTGCTGATCGTCAGCGTCCGTCCGCTGCCGGGATCGTAGACGCGGGCGCAGAAAGCCAGTCCTCCTGTCCCTGTCCGGAGCACGTAGTTGTGGTCGTAGCCCTGCCGCGGCGCGAGCTGCGGGTGGGCGGAGCGGATGCGTGCGCCAATCGGCATCGCCGTGCGGAAGTCGAACGGCGTGCCCTCCACCAGCATCAGCGCGCCGGTCGGGATGCCGCTGGTGTCACCCGCCGCGATCGCATCCGCGTTGATGGTCATCAGGTGTCGCTCGATCGAGCCCGAGCCGGCGGCGGCGCCGGCGAGGTTGAAGTAGGCGTGGCTGGTCAGGTTAACCACAGTTGGCTTGTCGGTCGTGGCGACATAGTCGGCGGTGAGCGTGTTGTCGTCACTCCACGTGTAGGTGACGGTGGTGCTGAGCGTACCGGGGAAACCTTCCTCGCCGTCGGGGCTGACGTAGGTCAGCCGCGCTGCCGCATCGCCTGCCGGCTCCACCGTCCAGATCACCTTGTCGAAGCCGCGCGCCCCGCCGTGGAGCGTATGCGCGCCCTCGTTGGCGGTGATCTTGTAGGTCTTGCCATCAATGGAGAATGTCGCGCCGCCGATCCGGTTTGCGAACCGCCCGATGAGCGCGCCAAGGTAGGGGTTGTCGGGCCTTTCGTAGTCGGCCACCGTCTTCAGGCCGAGGTTGACGTTGCCGACACGACCGCCGCGGTCCGGCACGTTCACCTCGGTAATGATGCCGCCGAGGCTCAGAAACTTGACGGAGGCACCGCTGGCGTTGGCCAGCGTGTATTCCTCCACCGCAACGCCGTCCTTCGTCTTCCCGAATGGCGCTTTCGTCACCGGCATCGCGTTCCCCCCTGCTGTTGTTGCGGCGCATGGTTAGCCGAACCGCCGCGAACCGGCAAACCGGCCGGTTCAAGGGAGCCATGGGATCGCCGCCGGGCCGGCACTGGCGCCCGGCGAACGCTTGTGCCTAGATTGCGGGCGATGACTCAGGCAGCCGCCACTCACATCGCTGCCAGCGATGCACCGGCAACGCCCCGCGCTGCGCACGCCAGCTGGCTCCGCTGGCTGGTGGTGCTCATTCCCTACGTCTGGCTGCTGGTTCTCTTCCTGGTCCCGTTCCTGATCGTCCTCAAGATCTCGTTCTCCACCACGGCGATCGCGCAGCCTCCCTACGTTCCTGTCTTCGATCTCGCTGGCGGTATCGGTGGGCTGATCGAGTCGGCGAAGGAGTTCACCGTCGACAACTACGTCTGGCTGACGCAGGACGCCCTCTACACGCGCGCCTACCTGTCGAGCGTGTGGATCGCCTTCGTCTCGACGCTTCTCGTCCTCCTGTTCGGCTTCCCGATCGCCTACGGCATGGCGCGCGCCCCGCGCTCGTGGCAGCCGACGCTGGTCATGCTGATCATCCTGCCGTTCTGGACCTCGTTCCTGATCCGCGTCTACGCGTGGATCGGCATCCTCAAGAAGGAAGGGCTGCTCAACCAGTTCCTGATGTGGGTCGGCGTGATCTCCGAGCCACTCACCATCCTCAACACCAACTGGGCGGTCTACATCGGCATCGTCTATTCCTACCTGCCGTTCATGGTGCTGCCGCTCTACGCCGCGCTGGAGCGTATGGACCAGTCGCTGCTCGAGGCCGCTGCCGACCTCGGCTGCCCGCCGGTACAGGCGTTCTGGAAGATCACGTTCCCTCTGGCGCTTCCCGGCGTCATCGCCGGGTCATTCCTTGTCTTCATCCCGGTCACCGGCGAGTTCGTCATCCCCGATCTCCTCGGCGGGTCGGACACGCTGATGATCGGCAAGACCCTGTGGAGCGAGTTCTTCAACAACCGCGACTGGCCACTGGCCTCGGCGGTCGCCGTCATCCTGCTCCTCATCCTCGTCGTCCCGATCATGATCTTCCAGAACCGCGCCAGCCAAGGCGAGGGCGCCATCAACAAGGTGCCGGTATGAGGGCGGTGATCGGTTCAGCCCGCGGGGTGACGCTGTGACACGCATGTCGCGGTTCAACGTCGTGTCGGTGACGCTGGGGCTGGCGTTCCTCTACATCCCGATCCTGCTGCTCATCCTCTACTCGTTCAATGCCTCGCGCATGGTTACCGTCTGGGGAGGCTTCTCGACCCAGTGGTACGTATCGTTGCTCTCGAACTACGAGCTCCTCGACGCCGCCTGGGTCACGTTGCGCGTGGCCTTCGTCACCGCGACGGTTGCGACCGTTCTGGGGACGCTCGCCGCCGTCACCCTCGTCCGCTACGGCCGCTTTCCCGGCCGCACCCTGTTCTCGGGTATGGTCTTCGCGCCGCTGGTCATGCCCGACGTCATCACTGGCCTGTCGTTGCTGCTCCTGTTCGTGGCGATGGGCTTTGCGCGTGGCTTCTGGACGATCGTGCTCGCCCACATCACGTTCGCGATGTGCTTCGTAGCGGTCGTCGTCCAGTCGCGTCTGGTCACCTTCGACCGTAGCCTCGAGGAGGCGGCGCAGGATCTCGGCTGCCCGCCGTTCAAGACGTTCATGGTCATCACGCTTCCCATCATCCTGCCTGCGGTCATCGCGGGATGGATGCTGGCCTTCACGCTGTCCCTCGACGATCTTGTCATTGCGAGCTTCACCTCGGGGCCGGGTGCGACGACGCTGCCGATGAAGATCTATAGTCAGGTCCGCCTCGGCGTGACGCCGGAGATCAACGCGGTGTCGACCATCCTCGTCGGCCTGGTCGCCATCGGCGTCATCGCCGCCTCGATCGCCACCAAGCGGCGCGAGGTCGAACGTCAGCGCGCCGAGCGCCTCGCTGCCGCCGCGCCCTAACGCCTGTTGTCATCCCCGCGAAGGCGGGGACTCAGTAAGCGCCGCCGATGGTTGTGTGTACTGGATCCCTCACATCCGCGAGGATGACATCAACGCGTTGGCCGCATATGGACCTCAGCACTCAGCTTGCGAGAATGACATAGTGGCTACGGAAAAGGCCCGCGCCCCAGCCGGATGTTCACGCGGACGTTCGCGGGGGCCTCGGCCACCGCCGCGCCCACGATCGATTGTCCGGCCGCCTGAAGCTCGTTGACCCGGGCTCTGAGGTCCGCGAAAGCCGCATCGAGTGCCTGCGGATCGAACGGCTCGGCGCGCATCGCCTCCAGCATCCGCATGCGCGAATCCTGCACCGCTTCGACGAGGGTACGGAGCCGATCGCGCTCGGCATCCGCGCGCTCGCGGATGCCCGACTGGATCGGCGGCGGGAACGCCCGGATGCCGATGGCCACGATCCGCTCGATGAAGTTGGGACCTCCCCGCGGCGGCCCTTGGAAGCGCGCGGTGGCAAAGCCCGCGATCACGAAGTTGATGGCGAGTGAGACGAAGAGGACGGCAAAGAGAGTGATCGCCCACGGCCTGCTGATCGTCATAGCAGGCTCCCGGCGTCGGACGTCTCGGTGTCCGAGAGCCATGCGCTGCCAAACATCAGACCGGCGAAGGTGTCCTCGCCTTCGCTCGCCGGCAGCATCACTCCCGCTACATAGCCCGCGGAGAGGAAGGCGATCATCGCTGCACCTGCCCATGCCGCGAGCCGCGGCGTCGGCCTGAGACCGCCCGTCGCGTGCGCGCCACTGTCGATCCCGGCGATGATCCTGCCGATGAGCGCCGCGTCGATCGGCTCCGGCGTCAGCGCGTCCGCAAGGGACGCCTCCAGCCGCGCTGCGTCATCCACGATCTTCGCCGCGTCTGTGTCGCGCGCGATCAGCGCCTCGGCGTCAGTCCGCAGGTTGTCCGGCCAGCGGGCGAGATCGCCGCCGTACCGGTCGATCGCCTGTTCAAGCTGTTCGATCCTCATCACCCAAATCTCCGCTCAACCGTCGCGCTCGGCAAGACGCATGCGCAGCGTCCGCCGTGCCCGGACGAGAAGCTGTTCGACCGCACCTTCCGACAGGCCCATCGCCTCGGCGATGGCGCTGTTGCTGCGCTCACCGTCCGCGGCGAGCAGGATCGCGGCCCTCTGGCGCGCCGGCAGTTTGCGGATGTCCTCGACTACCGCGGCGAGCGCGTGCCGCCCGGCCATCTGCTCGTCGTTCGCCGGTGCCGGGTCGCTGATATCTTCGGCGCTTTCCAGCCCGAAGAAGCGCCGCACCTTGCGCCGGCGGTCCGCATCGATGGCGCGGTTGACCGCGATCCGCGTGAGGTACGCGCCGAGTGGCGCTCCACCGGCCTGCCAGCGGTAGGCCGTCCGCCAGAAGCTCAGGAATGTCTCCTGCACGATGTCGTCGGCCTCGGAGGCAGCGCCGGCGAACGTGCGCGCCAGCGCGCGCAGCCTGCCGCCGTGGCGCCGCACGATCTCGCCGAACGCACGCTGGTCACCCGCCGCCGTCAGCACGGCCAGCCGCTCGTCCTCTGCCTCGCCGATCTCGCTCGTTGTCAATCGCTGACCGAGTCTTCCGCCGGCTTGCGCCGGAACGCCCCTGGCATCGAGTCCCGCCGCCTCGCTGACTGTGCGCGTAGCAGGCGCCGGGCCGAGCGGCATGAGCCGGGAGATGGCGCTCATGTCGATTCGACCCGGCATCGCATGGATCGGCTACTCTGGGCTACCCGGCTGGCGAGGTCCACCGGCCGCGAACTCCTCGACCGAGATCACGCCGTCGCCGTCGAGGTCGAGCACAGCGAACACCTGCTCGGGGCCGCCGAACAGCCCGTCCTCAGCCGGCTCCGCCTGGCCCATCTGCGCCGGGGGCATCATGCCGCCGGGGCCGAAGCCCTGGCCGGGGCCTTGCTGCAAGTCCTGCGGTTGCATCTGGCCGTGGCGGTCTCCGCGCGGGCCGCCATCGCGTCCGCCACGATGGAAGCTAGGCCCCATCTGGCCGCCGCGCGGCCCCTGGTGCTGCATGAAGCGGGCGAAGCGTCCGGCGCGCTGTCCGGGCGTCACTTTCGCGAATTCCTCCTTCGAGAGCTTGGCGTCGCCGTCTGTGTCCACGGCCGCGAAGATGGCGCGCTGCAGTGCGGCGATCTCGGTCTGGTCGATGAAGCCGTCACCGTTCACGTCGATCAGGTTGAAGATGACCTGGACGCGGACCGGAAGCTGGGGCGCCTGGGCATTGCCTTCGGAGCCGGCCGCGGCAGCGGGGAGGGCGGCGACGGTGCCGCCGGCGAACAGCGAAGCGGCGAGAATCAAGGCTTTCGGGGACATGGTGTGAAGGGTTCCTCTCTTGGCGGCGCCGCCTCTCGGCGCCCGATACCCCCTTCACGCGCCGGGCGGCGTTTCCCTACGCGCCCGCTCGGGACTCTATCCGCCGGTCGCCACGTCCGCCGCGTCCTGCGTGGTAGCCTGACCGGGCGCTTCCGGGGCGTCCTGGCGGGCAACCACGGGGGCGCGCCAGCGGCCGCCGATGGACACTGCCACGCGCCCGAACGGCCGGACGATATCGGCCGTACCCTCGACGGAGCCGGTCACCACGGAGCCCTTGCCGCTGAGTTCCAGCGAATAGCCCGGGCCGGTCATGCGGAGGTCGCTCGTGACGAGCGATCCCCCCGCGATGCCGATGGTCGCCGACAGACTGGAGAAGTGCGTGCGCCCGCCGACCGTCTCGATCGGTCCCGCGTCGGGCGCGTCGAGCGCGCGCGCGATCGCGATCACGTCGATGCCGTCGAGCGATCCGCTGGCCAGCTGCAGCGAGGTCGTCCCGCCGAGGGCGCGCGCGAACTCGCCCCACGTCTCGCCGCGGCTGCTCACGCTGATCGTGGTGGCCGCCGTCCCGCGAAGCGCCTTGACGCCGAACAGGTCGGTGAGCGCCGCATCCGCGGGCATCTTGGAGATGTCCGCCTCGAGCCCCGCCACCAGCTCGTCGTTCACCATGCCGGCGCCGAGCCGCGCAGTGACGACGCCGTCGTGGAAGTGCGCCTCTCTGAGGTCGAGACTGATCGCGCCGTCCCTGGTCGTAAGTCCGGCCGTGATCGCATCGAGCGCGGTCGTACCGATGATCGCCTGCTTGGCCGTGATCTTCAGGTCGGCGTCGAGCGCCTCCGCGAAGTCGAGCTGTGTCGGCTTGAGCAGCCAGGAGCTTTCCGCGGTGAGGTCGGCTCGCGCCGCTTCGAGATAGGGCGTCATGTCGAGGCGTTCAGTCGCCACGGTGCCGCTGAGCGCCAGTCGGGCGCCGGCCACCAGCGCAAGGTCGCCCGTCAGCGTGTTGCCGTCGATGTCGACCGTCGCTCCGTCGAAGGAAAGCGCCTGCCCGGCCCAGCGGGCGGATCCTTCGATGGTCGCCCGGCTGAGGATCGCGCCGGTGCCCATCGGCGTGCCGCTCCATTCGATCGCACGCCGCAGCGAGGGCGTCATCGCGACAGCGCGTCCGTTGAGCTGCAGTTGCCCTTCAGCCGTTGCCTCGCCCTCGAACGATCCGCGCACGATGGTCGACGCCACCTTGAAGCGCACCGGCGATGTGCCGCCGGCGATCAGTGCCAGCGGCTTTGCAACTAAGCCGTTGAACTTGAAGCGCTCGCCGCGCCATTGCAGCGAGCCGGTAGCGCTTGCCGCTCCGGGGGCATTCGGCCAGCGCACGCTGATGTCGACCGCGTCCATCTCCTCGCGATGGTCCGAGGCGAGATCGTCATAGAGGATGATCCCGTCGACGATCCTGAGCCTGCCGAGCCCCGGATCGGGCAGGACCGGCGTCACAACGTTCTCGCCGATCACGTCGGGGTTGGCCTGTTCGGCGGCGCGCCGGCGCGCGTCTTCCGCGTATTTCACCACCGAGCTGGCGTCCATGCGCCAGTTGGTGCTGCCGTCCTGCGCCACGATCAGGCGGAAGCGCGGGCTAATCAGCTCGACCTCCTCGAATACCACCCGCCCGACGAGAAGGGGGAGCGGCCTGACGGACGCGCGCACGCCCTCGGCTGCGATGAACGCCTCCTCGTTGAGCCCGTTCGGGTTGCTCACGGTGAGGTCGTCCACCGAGATGGCGAGTTCGGGATAGATGGACAGGCGCGGCTCGCCGGACACGGTCACCGTGCGGCCCGTCCAGGCCGCGATCTGCACGGCCAGGATGTTCCGCAGGAAGCCGCCGGGGACGACATAGGGCAGCGCCGCGATCAGGATCGCCAGCAAGGCGACGATCGACACTGCGGCGACTGCGATCCGTTTCATTCGCTCCCCGTTGGGCTTTCGCCGCCTCCCTGCAGCCGGGATAGGAATACCCGTCGGCAAGCGCAAGGCAAATCTCCTCTGTCGGACGGGTGACAGCAGGCGCGCGCAACGCTAATTCGTGGGCGCCATCACGCAGGAAACCGGAATGACAAACGAGGAAAAGCCGCTCTGGCGCCCGTCCGAAACCACCGTCTCCCGGGCGGCCATCACCCGGTTTACCAAGGATGCCGAAGGCCGTGCCGGCCGCTCCCTGCCGGACTATGCCGCGCTTCACGCCTGGTCGGTCACCGACCGGGCCGCGTTCTGGGATCTCGTCTGGGACTTCTGCGGGGTCGTCGGGAAAAAAGGCGAACGGCGGCTTATTGATGGCGAAAAAATGCCGGGCGCGAGCTTTTTCCCCGATGGGAGACTGAACTTCGCAGAGAATTTGCTCCGACGGGATGGCGACGGGGAGGCGATTGTCTTCCGCGGTGAGGACGGTTCCCGCCGGAGTGTGACCTGGCGGGAGCTGCACGGCGTTGTCTCGCGGCTCCAGCAGATGCTCGTCGCCGAAGGGGTGGGGGAGGGCGATCGCGTCGCCGCATGCCTCCCCAACATTCCCGAGGCGGTCGCTGCGATGCTCGCCGCCGCCTCCATCGGCGCCGTGTGGTCGTCGGCATCGCCCGACTTCGGGCCCGATGGCATCGTCGACCGCTTCGGGCAGATCGAGCCGAAGGTGCTGTTCGTCGTCGACGGCTACCGCTACGGCGGCAAGGAAATCGACGTCGCCGACAAGGTCCGCGCGGTGGTGCCGCGGCTTCCGGGCCTGCGCCGCACGGTCGTGGTTCCGATGCTGGGCAAGGCGTCGGAGCTAGCGTCGTCAATCCCGGGCGGGCGCACGCTGGACGATGCGCTTGCACCGTTCGCCGCACGCGAGGTTACCTTCGCGCGGCTGCCGTTCGCCCACCCGCTGCTGATCCTTTTTTCCTCGGGCACCACCGGCGTCCCGAAATGCATCGTTCATTCGGCCGGCGGCACGCTTCTCCAGCACCTCAAGGAGCATCGCCTGCAATCGGACATCGGCGCCGGCGACCGCGTGTTTTATTTCACCACCCTCGGCTGGATGATGTGGAACTGGCTGGTGTCGGCGCTGGCGAGCGACGCGACGCTGCTGCTGTTCGATGGTTCGCCCGCCCATCCCGATCCCGATGTGCTGTTCGACTACGCAGACCGTGAGGGCGCCACCTTCTTCGGCACGTCTGCGAAGTTCATCGACTCGGTGAAGAAATCCGGCCACCGGCCGGCGGACGTCCACGCCTTTCCGGCGCTACGCACCATCGGATCGACGGGCTCGCCGCTTGTCGCGGAGAGCTTCGATTTCGTCTACGACGCGATCAAGCAGGACGTGCATCTCGCCTCGATCTCCGGCGGCACCGACATCGTCTCGTGTTTCGTGCTCGGCGTGCCGACGCTTCCGGTCTGGCGCGGCGAGATCCAGGGGGCGGGGCTCGGCATGGCGGTCGACGTGTTCGACCCGGACGGCCATCCGCTTGCCGCGGGCAAGGGCGAGTTGGTCTGCACCCGCGCCTTCCCGTCCATGCCGGTCGGCTTCTGGAACGATCCCGACGGCGCCCGCTATCGCGCCGCCTATTTCGAGCGCTTTCCCGGCATCTGGTGCCACGGCGATTTTGCCGAGTGGACGGTGCATGGTGGCCTCATCATCCATGGCCGCTCCGACGCCACGCTCAATCCGGGCGGGGTGCGCATCGGCACCGGCGAAATCTACCGTCAGGTCGAGCAGGTGCCGGAGGTCATCGAGGCGCTGGCGATCGGCCAGGATTGGGAGGGCGATGCGCGCGTCGTTCTGTTCGTGCGCCTTCGCGACGGCCTGCCGCTCGATCCTCCGCTGACGAAGCGCATCAAGGACCAGATAAGGCTCGGCGCCAGTCCACGCCACGTTCCGGCGAAAATCGTGGCCGTCGCCGACATCCCGCGCACCAAGTCCGGCAAGATCGTCGAGCTTGCCGTCCGCGAAATTGTCCACGGCCGTGCCGTGAAGAACAAGGAGGCGCTCGCCAATCCCGAGGCGCTGGAGCTGTTCCGCGACCTGCCCGAACTGAGGGAGTAGCGCCGGAACGCGGTTCCGCCTTGCACGGTTCTGTGCTTTGCTCCCGGCAAGCGGACCGAAGATCCGCCTCTTGCGGTTTGGGAGGAGCGCAGGATGTACGTCACGCCGACCGGCGAGAAGATCTTCGTCATCGACGGGCATACCCATCTCTGGGATGCCCGCGCCGAGAACCGCCGCAACCGCTACGGCCTCACCTTCATCGAGAGCTTCTGGAACTCCCACATCGGACTCGCTCCGCCGGCCGAGCGCTGGGACTGGGACACCTTCCTTCACTATGGCGTCGAGAAAGCGGCGAAGGACCTGTTCGAGGACGGCCGCTGCGACATGGCCATCATGTTGCCGACCTACCTGCGCGAGTTCTACACGCAGGGCTTCAACACCATCGAGCAGTGCTCGGCGATCAAGGACGCCTATCCCGAGAAGATCATCCTCGGCGGCCGCGTCGATCCGCGCGAGGGCGAGCGCGGCCTCGACCAGCTCGAGGCCGATCACGCGCGCTGGAACTTCCGCAGCGTCAAGATCTACACGGCGGAGTGGGCAGGCGAATCGCGCGGCTATTCACTGAAGGAGGATACGGTCCATCGCGCGATGGAGAAATGCCGGTCGCTCGGCATCGACATCATCCACATCCACAAGGGGCCGACGATCCACCCGCTCAACATCGACGCCTTCGATGTCCGCGACGTGGACGACATCGCCACCGCCTTCCCCGATCTGAAATTCGTCATCGACCACTGCGGCATCCCGCGCGTCGACGACTTCTGCTGGATCGCCAACCAGGAGCCCAACATCTACGGCGGCCTGTCCGTCATCACCGCGTTCGTCTGGGCGCGGCCGCGCTACTTCGCGTCGCTCATGGCCGACCTGCTCTTCTTCCTCGGCCCGGACCGCCTCATCTTCGGGACCGACTACGCCATCCACAGCCCGAAGTGGATCGTCGACGAGTTCATGCGCTTCGAGTTCGACGAGGCGACAGCCCGCGAAGCCGGCACACATCTGACGCTCGACGTGAAGGCCAAGATCATGGGCCTCAACGCAGCGCGCCTCTACGGCATCCAGATTCCGGCGGAGTGCCATCGCCCGGCCCCGGCCGAAGCCGCCGCCCATGTCGCCGCCTGACCGGAAAGACGAGGTCCGGGCTGCGCTCGACTCTGCCCTCGATCCCGAGCTCGACGAGTCGGTGGTTGCCCTCGGCTTCGTCGCGGCCGTGAGCGTGGACGGCGGAAAGGTCGCCGTCGACTTCCGCCTGCCGACGTTCTGGTGCTCGGCAACCTTCGCCTGGATCATGGCCGAGGACATGCAGGCAGCGCTTCGCGCCTTGCCGTGGGTCGAGGCGGCCGAGGTGCGGCTGGTCGATCATTTCGCCGCCGGCCGCATCAACCGCGGCGTTGCGGCAGGCGAGACTTTCCGGTCGGCATTTGCCGGCGATGCGGCGGGCAATCTCGGCGATCTCCGCGAGACCTTCCGGCGCAAGGCCTATCAGGGGCGCATGTCGCGCCTGGTCGAGCATCTCCGTGAGCGGGGCTGGCGGGACGACGCCATCGTTGCCCTGACCGTTGCCAAGGTATCCGCCCTGGCGGAGGAGGGGACCTTGCGGGAGCTCGCCGGCCGCTTCCTGGAACTCCGCCGCGTCTACGGCGGCCCATCGCCTGCCAGTGCGCCTGCGTTTGCCGGCGTGAACGGCGAGGCGATCACCGCTGCGACGCTTCCGGCTGTCCTCCGCGATATCCGCATGACGCGCCGCAGCGCCGAGGCCAACGGCGAGATGTGCCGCATGCTGCTGAAAGCGCGCATCGAGGCGCCGGCGCCGGCCGAGCCCTGAGCCTTCGGCAGTCCGCCGCCGCCTCTACCCCGCCAGCACCCGCGTGGTCGGGAACGTGATCTTGACGAGCGTCCCCTGATTGGGCGCGCTTTCGATCGCGAAGCTGGCGCGGTTCGCCTCGACCATGGCCTTGGTGAGCGGCAGCCCGAGGCCGGTGCCATGCTCGCGGTCGTCGGCCGACGCCGCCACCTGGCGGAACGGCTTCAGCGCCGTCTCGATGTCCTTCTCGCTCATGCCGATGCCGGTGTCGCGGATGCGCACGACCACCTCGCCGCTGTCCTCGAGCGAGGTCGAGACGATCACCTGTCCGCCGGCGCGCGTAAACTTGATCGCGTTCGAGAGCAGGTTGAGCAGGATCTGCCGGAAAGAGCGCGGATCGGCGACCACGTTCGGCAGGTCCGCGGCGAGCGAGGTGCGGATGATGATGCGTTCCCGGTTCGCCTGTGGCTGCATGATCGCCACGCACTCCTGGATATAGCCGTTGACGGCGATCGACTCGAACGTGAGGTCGACCTTGCCCGCCTCGATCTTCGACAGGTCGAGGAGGTCGTTGATGAGGCTCATCAAGTGCGCGCCGGAGACAT
>CAZXKZ010000008.1:0-14591 GCA_964641825.1 uncultured Bauldia sp. | reverse complement strand
GCGGTAGCGCGAACTGCCGATCGACCCGAAGCGCTCCTCCATCATCACCTCGGAGAAGCCGATGATGGCGTTGAGCGGCGTCCTGATCTCGTGGCTGATCTTGGCGAGAAAATCGGATTTCTGCTGGTTGGCGGCCTCCGCCGCCCGCCGCGCCGCCGTCAGTTCCTCCTCGACGTTCTTCCAGTGGGTGATGTCGCGGAGCACGGCGCAGAATTTTTCCGTTCCCGAGATTCGTCCCATCGTCATGAAGAGCGGGATAAGGCCGCCGTTGGGCACGCGGCCGATCACCTCGCGCCCGTCGTTGAGCACGCTGGCAACGCCGTTGGCGGCGAGGCCATCGAGATAGTCGAGCGCCGGTTTCTGGCTCTCGTCGGCGAGGAGGTCGGTGAAGTAGCGCCCGCGATAGTGATCGGCCTCGATCCCGAACAGCGCCTCGGCGGCGCGGTTCAGGCTCTCGATCTTGCCGCGTCCGTCGATGACGATGACGCCGTCGGTCGCCGTGTCGAGGATCGCGGCAAGCTCGTCCGCCCGCGCAGCACTCCTGGCGATGGCCGCCGCGCTTTCGTCCTCCGCCTCGGCGGCCTGTCCGTTGCTGAGCGAGAGCATCAGGGCCGTGGCGCCACCGAAGCTGACCGCGTGGAGCCATGCCCGCACGGCGATGCGCGTGCCGTCGCGTTTGCTGGCCGCGAGCCTGCCGCCGGCTTCCACGAGGCCGCCGCTCAGCGTCCCGTTGTCCGGGAATATGGCCTCCGCGCCACCCGCTGCGACAAAGGCTTCGAGCGAGTCGTAGCCGAGCAGATCGAGGAGCGTCCGGTTGGCGAACAGTGTCCGCCGCTCGCGGAAGATGACGATCCCGATCGGCAGCCGATCGAGGAGACGCCCGTCGAAGTCCGGGGGGAGGGCGGCAGGCGATGGGGGCGCGGGCGTCGCGGTTTCCGGCTCGCGGTCCGCGCTTTCGTCCTCGGGCGGGGTGCCGAGCGCTTCGGCGATGCGGCGGAAGGCCTCACGCTCCGTGCCCGACAGCCGCTCCGTCTGCGGCGTCGTCAGGTGGACGACGTTGGAGGGTTCCTCCGCCGCCTTCCGCGTCACCGCGCGAAGACGCGGCTTTCCCGTGCCTTCCTCCACGCTCTTGCGGGCTGCGTCGTCGAGGTCGTCGCGCGCCGGCGGCGGCTCCGCGTCCTCCGGCGCGGGAGGTTCCGGAGCTGGCGCCGCCTCCGGCTGTGCCACCGGCTCGGCGGCCGGATGGGCCGGCAGGCCGGACTTGTCCGCCCTCAGGTCGGGCTTCCGGTCGTCCGTGCGGACCAGGCCGAAGCCGCGGTGGGCCGCCTGTGCCCCGCGCCCCGCCTGTCCGGCAAGGTCGACGGCCACGCGGTCGCCGCAACCCTCGTCGGGCCAGTACACCGTCGCGGTGAAGCTCCGACCGGTGTCGAGGGCGCGCGTCACCACGCCGTCAGGGTCGAGGCCGAGATGCGCGCTGACCTCGGTCCACGCCCGGCCCGCGACGGCGCCGTTGGCAGCGCCCACTGTTTCCGGCAGCTCGTCCGAAACAGCGATGAAGCGGCCGGCGCCGTCGATCTCCCAGGTGAAGCGCACCGTCACCGGCGGAAGGCCTACCGGCTCCGGCTCCTGTTCTTCCTCCGGCTCCGTTGCACTGTCCTCGGCGATCTCGGGGAACATCGTCTCTATGGGCGTCTCGTCGAGGTCGGCCGGCGCGGTTTCCGGCTCTCGCGCGGCGGGGGGTGGCGCGGGTTCCTCCGCGCCGGGCTCCACGATCAGGAGCAGCAGTTCGCGCCCGTCGGCGGTGAACCGCGCCACGCCGGCGTTGCGGTTGCCGCGCGCGATGCGCGTGCTGCTGACCGGGCGCGGCGATGAAACCGCGTCCTCGATCAGCCGGTCGATGTCGGGCTCCGCCGGCGACAGGCCCTCGTGCTCGCCGGATGCGGCAAGCACCTTGCCCTCGGCCGTCAGGACGGCCGCAAGGCGGTCGCCTCCGCCGAGGAGATCGACGAGCTTCTCGGCGCGGCCGGTGAGCGATTCCGTTGGCCCGGCGTTCGCCGCGACCGCAAGCACGGCACGCGCGTCATGGGGGAGGTTGAGGCGCCGGCACGCCGCCGTCAGCGTCGCCGCCGTCGCGCCCTGGCCGAAGCGGAGGATTTCCAGCCGCGCCTGTGCGCTCGGCAGAAGCTTCGCAAGCCGCGCCGCCTGTGCCTTGATCGGGTTGAGGTCGGAGAAGTGCCGCGCGAGCAGCGCCGGCATGTCGGGCGCATCGAGAAAGGCGAGCCCCGCCGCATTCGCCCAGAGCACGCGCGCGCCGTCGCCGGCCAGAACGAATGCCGGGCGAGGATCGAGCTGCACCTCGCCGACCTCCGCGATCGCCAGAAGGTCGAGATAGGGTTGGAACCCCCGAACCATTCGGTCGCCGTCCGTCCTCACGCTGCGCCCCGCGGCGGCGGCCCCTCGTGCCTTGGTACTACCGTCAAACCCCCCTGCAATCCACGCCGCCCGCTCGTTTGTCCCCGGAGCAATTTCGCCGGGAGGTTAACGCTGCCGTTTGGACTTGGCGCCGGGCCGGCCTATCATTGTTTCAGGGGCCATCGACCGCATAACCCGATGCTACAGGGAGGCCAGTCGCCATGCAGCCGACGCAATTCGAAATCCCCGAACAAATGCGGGAGGTCGCCGACAAGAGCGTCACCCAGGCGCGGCTTGCCTTCGAGCAGTTTCTGGACGCGACCCAGCGGGCGCTGGCCAACGCCGAAAGCTCGGCCAGAACGGCCAGCGAAGGCGCCGCCGACATCTCCCGCCAGTCCCTTGCGTTTGTCGAGGACAACATCGCCGCCTCGTTCGATCTCGCCCAGCGCCTAGTGCAGGCCCGGACGGTCCAGGAGATCGCGGCGCTCCAGCAGGAGTTTGTCCGCCGGCAGATGAAGGTGCTGACCGAGCAGGGCCAGCAGCTTGGCGAGATGGCGTCGCGGACGGTCCGCAAGGCCGACAAGAAAGCCGGCAAATAGCGAGGCTTTCCTGGCGCGATTGTGCGATGCAAAATTCTTGTTGCATCGCACAATATCTTTGCCTATATCGCAGGCATCGGATCGGCACGCCCATACAACCCCTGCCGATCGAACTGAACCCATGTTGCAAGGGATGCCTAGTCAGATGAGCACCACGACGTCAAAGACTGCGCGGACCGGCAAAGCCGCCGGCAACCCGTTCGAAGCCTTCGCTTTCCCCACCCCGACGTTCGACGTTCCCGCCGCTTTCCGCGATATCGCGGAGAAGTCGGTGACCACCGCCCGCGACACCTACGCCAAGCTCAAGTCGGCCACCGACGACGCCACCGGCCTCGTCGAGGAGACCATGGAGACCGCCCGTGAGGGCGCCTTCGCGCTCGGCGTCAAGACGCTCGATGCGGCCAAGTCGAACACCGATGCCTCGTTCGCTTTCGCCCGCGATCTCTTCGGCGCCAAGACGGTGTCCGAGATGTTCGAGCTCCAGACCAACTTCGCGCGCCAGCAGTTCGACGCGATGACCGAGCAGTTCAAGGAATTCCAGGCCCTCGGCCAGAAGTTCGTCACCGAGACCACAAAGCCGGTGACCGACAAGGTCGAGAAGACCATCAAGGATCTCAAGGCCGCCTAAGGCACCCTTCGAGACCGAGACAAAAGGCCCGGATCGCCTTGCGCTCCGGGCCTTTTTCGTTTCCGGGCGGGCCTTGAACCGGACCCGCGTAGACTTTAGGTTCCGCCCGCGTGCAGCCGTAGCTCAGCTGGTAGAGCGGCGGATTGTGGATCCGTAGGTCGCTGGTTCAAGCCCAGCCGGCTGTACCATCACCCAGAGCAGACAGGTCGGGCGTTCGCCACAGGCAGTGACCCAAGGCAAATCCCCCCAGCAGCCGCGTCCGCCGGTTCTTCCGTTTGTCGTCACCGGAATACCGAAGTCCGGCACCACCTTTCTTCAGCGCATGCTCAATCTGCACCCGCAGATTTCATGCCCGGCTGAACAATCCTTCAAATACCTGTCGGTACTCACTGAGCGCGTCCTCCAAGAGTACCGGAACATGCTGAAGCAGATCGACCGGCGCACCGGCGGGCAGGGGGCACCTGACTATGGCGTCGGCATAGAAAACGAAATGGTTGCCGCCATGATCGGCACGCTTTCGAAGTCGTTCGCGCGCGGCCGGCCCATCCACGGCCTCAACGACAACCATGTCTTCTTTCAGATCGACTTTTTCGACCGACTGCTCGGCCGGCCGAAGTGCATCGCGATCCTGCGCAATCCTGTCGATGTCGGACTGTCCGCGTGGCGGCACAATCTGCGTCTTGCCGGCGCGGAACCGGAACTTGCCGAGAAACACCTGGCGATAATCGACAATCCCAAGAAGTCGGTGGAAGGCTATATCGAAAAAAGCCTGCCCAACTATCGCGCCGCAGTCGCCGGAGTCCTTGAATACGCCGCCGACCATCCGAACGTGTTGCCCGTGTCCTACGAGCGGCTGGTTGCGGCGAAGGCAAGCGAACTGGAGAAAATCCTGACGTTCCTGGAAGCGCCCGTGACAGCCGAGATCATCGAAAAGATGCTGGCGGGAAGCAGCCGGGAAGTCATGGCCGCCGCATCGAAGATCCCCGCCTTTTTCGGCGTCGACCTGAACGATCCCCATCGCGCCACCGTCTCGCGCGAATTCCGCCGGGCGACACTCGAGGCTGCGATCTCGCCCCGCATGAAGTCGCTCGGCTACGACGTGGCCACGCTGATGCTCGGGTACTGACTGGCGCGGAGGCGGCCGACCGTGTTTCTTGATGCGCTTCATCGCCGCGTGACGGATACCCCGGATGCACCGGCGGTCGTCATGCTCGATCGTACCGTTACCGACGCTGCGCTGTGGAACGAAGCATCTGGTCTGGCCGAGTGGTTGTTGGGGCAGGGCCTGGAGCCCGGCCAGATCGTCGGCATCACCCTTCGGGACGAATACCGCAACCTGGTAGCGATGCTTGCCGCGATGCTGGCCGGACTGCCTCAGGTTGGGCTGGCGACCTTCGATCCTCCGGCTTACCGCGCCGGCATCGCCCGGCGTCTTCGTCTGGCCGCGATCCTGGTCGACCGGCCTGAAAGCAGCCTGCCGGATTTCCCGGCCATCGTGCTCGATCCCGAGATCCCGCCGCCGAAGAATGTTCGATCGAGGAGCGGCGCTGACGACGATCCGTGCATCTATGTGACCACGTCGGGCACGACCGGGCTCCCGAAGATCATCCCGCTCAGCCAGCGGCAGCTCCATCTCCAGGGCGTGAACTTCCAGGGCGCACCGCGGCCGGAAGTTCTCTACCGACCCTCTTCGATCGAGTTCAGCAGCTCGCGGAAGCAACGGCTCTACTGCCTGTCGTACGGCGGCACGAACGTCTTCGCCGACGCCCAGCGGACCGGCATGGTCGAGATATGCCGCAGGTCCGGCGCTACCGAGCTCGGCATATCGGCGGCGCAGGCGCGCAACCTCCTGGACCAGCCGAAGCTGGAGGCGCTGCCTGAGGTAACCGCCGTCCGGATTGTCGGTTCGCCGGTCTCCCAGCGGATCCGGCAGGAGATCATGGAGCGACTGAGCCCGCGTCTCTTTGTCGGTTATGGCGCCTCGGAGTTTGGTGCCATTGCCACGGCCGGCCCCGGGGGGCACGAGCGCCCGGCAACGGTCGGCTCCGTTCATGCCGGGGTTGACCTTGAGCTCGTTGATGAGGACGATCAGCCCGTATCGGCCGGGAAAACCGGGAGAATCCGCTTGCGAAGTGCCGGGATGGCAACGCGCTACCATGACGATGACGCGGCGAACGCCCTGGCGTTCCGCAACGGCTGGTTCTATCCGGGCGACGTCGGCCACTTCGGCGAGGCGAGCGACCTTCGGTTCGACGGCCGCGCCGACGACATGATGGTCCTTGCCAGTATCAATATCTTCCCTGCAGAGATCGAGCGGGTCGTGGAGGGGCTCCCGGGCGTTGTCGACTGCGCCGCCTTTTCGGTGAAATCGGGCGATTTCGGCGAGGTTCCCCTACTGGCCCTAGTCACCGACGGCAGCGTGCGGCCAGAATCCATCCTGGCGGATGCACGCAAAGCGCTCGGCCTCAGGGCGCCGCGCAAGATCTTCGCCGTCGAGCGGGTGCCGCGCAACGCCGCCGGCAAGGTTCAGCGTGATGTCCTCCGCCGGTTGGCGGAAACGGAAAGTGCCGGTAGGCGATGACCGCACGGTCCCGGGCCGAGTGCCAGCGCATTGTCGCAGCCGCCATCGCGGCATGCACCTCGCTGCCCGTCGGTCTCCTCGATGCCGAGACGCTTGCGTCTCCCGAGGGGCTGATCGGCAAGACGTTCGAGGATCTCGGTTTCGACAGCCTGGCGTTCATGGAGTTCTGCATCGCCATCCAGCTCGAGGCTGGCATCGAACTCAGTGTCGCGTCGGTGGCCGAGATGGGCTCCCCGGATGCGGTTGCCGCGCACCTCAGCGAGTCTGCGTAATGCAGTTCGTCCAGCGCGTGCTCACCGACCTGACCCGGTGCAAGACGCCGGCGGATTATTACAAGGTGCAGATCGACATCAATCGGAACGCGACCCCCAGGGACCTCGCGCTCCTGAGCAATCGGCCGATCCCGTGGCCGAACGAGTTCGACGACTGGCTGGACGACCTGGCCGCGATGGCGGCGTCCGTCAGGCCCGAGCCCGCTCCCTTTCAAAGCGTCGAACTCGACCGGACGACCACGCTCTACACCGGCGAAAAGCGGGCGGCTGGCGTAGTGGTAGCCTTTTGCGGCAAAGCCGGGCTTCTGTTCGTCCCGATCGCGTTGATCCTGCAATACCTCACGCCGGGCGAGTTTGATCTGCTGCTGATCCGCGAAGCCTATAAGGACAGCGAAAACGGAACGAATCTCTCCTTCGCCGAAAACCTCGAGAAACTCGGGGCGGCGGTGGGGCTGACGCGCTACCGCGAAATACGGACCTTGGGGACCAGCGCGGGCGGCGCTGCCGCGCTCGCCGCCGGTGTCGTGACCGGCGCGACGCGCGCCATCAGCTTCAGCGGCCACCTGCCGTCCGCCGGGATCACCTATCGCGGCAAGGCAACCGTCAGTGAGGTCGAGCAGATATTGCGGGGAGCAAAACCCGCCACGCGCTTCTCGGCTGTTTATGGCGCCGAGAATCGGTTCGACGCGGGCAATGCGATGGCGCTGTCGAAGATGGTGCCCCTGCACCACTACGCCATCCCGGGCGTCAAGGAGCACAACGTCGTCTTCGCCCTGCACAAGCGGAACGAGCTGGCGAAGGTGTTCGCCGACGTTGGGCTGACCTAGCCAGCCATCCGCTCGCGCCCGACGAATTCCACGCCGGCTTCGTCGCCGACCGCGAAGATGTTGTCGCGCGCCACCGCATATTCCGCGTCCGTGAGATGCTCCAGCATCAGCGGCACGTCGCGCCCAAGCCTGTCGAGCTCGGTGAGGTAGGTGCGGTAGTCGAGCTCGCCCGCGCATGGGATGATCTCGTCGAAGTGCAGCGCCGCCTGATGATGCAGCACGATGTCCTTGGCGTGGCAGCTCACCAGCCAGGGACCGAGCTTCTCGAAGCATTCGCGGATGAGCGCGCTGCTGTTCCAGTACTGGCGCGGCGTCATGATGAAGTTTACCGGATCGGCGTGGGCGGCAAACTCCCGGCGGTCGATCGCCTTGATGAGGTCGGCGTAGCAGTCGACGCTGTCGGGGAGCGCGTACTGCATCATCTCCAGCGCGAACTTCGCGCGTTTCGGCTTCACCGTGTCGATGAGATAGCGGGCCGATTGAACGCACGCATCGAAGGCGTCGGCGGAGAGGTTCTCGCGTGCGGGCGCGTAGTCGCTGCCGGCGAGGTATGAGCCGATGTATGTCACCGCGCATCGCGCGCCGACGGCGTCCGCAACCGCGAGCTTTTCCGCTGCGAACTGCAGGTGCGTCTTTCGCACCGCATCGTCGGGTGTGATCAGGTTCCGCCAGATGCCGACCTCGGCAATGGTCACGTCGGCGTCAGCAAATGCGTGCTCGATGTCGGCCAGGCGCTGGCTGTCGCCGATCTCGACCGGCGGGCAGTAGGCGGCGCCGTAGCCGAAGGCGACGTGCGCCCTGGCGAAGGCGTCCACGTCGTCGCTGCCTATCGGCAACCCATGTCCGCCGAGCCGTATCATCGCATGCCTTCCTCCAGCCGGAGCCACAGGCTGCTGCCATCAGCGCGTCTGCGGCAATCGGGCGGTTCGGCCCTGAACTGGCGATGCGGCCGGGGCGGCCGCTGCGGCGGTCTCAGAACGCGTAGCCGTTCTGGGTGAGGAACAGCCGGAGCTGCTCGGGGAATTTCACCGTCTTCAGTTGGTCGTCGGTGCAGTCTTCCGGCTGCCCGCCGGTCAGGCACACTTCCTCGCCCTCGTCGCTGGTGAAGTTCCAGTTGGCGTTGAGCTCCTCCCACGCCGCCGGGCCCTCGCCGAGACGCACCTTCTCGCCGAGCCAGCCGGCGAGGAAGCCGCGCGAGGTCCACTTGTCCGCAGGCTCGACCGATTCCTCGATGTGCGACAGCCACTCGCGGTGCGCGGGAAGAAACTGCGTCTCGGTGGTGACGTCGACGACTTCGCCATCCCTGACCGTGTAGACGACGAGCGGCGCCGCGCTCGCGGCGTAGGAGTCGAACTGGTAGAGGAAGCGGTTGTCGACCGTGACCACCTCGGCGTAGCCGTCGCCGTTGAGGTCGGTCAGGTAGTCGCCATCCCCGTCGAAATCGCCGACCGGCACCGTGACCCATCCGCTGCCTGCCTGGGTGGCGATGATGATGGTCGTGCAGCAATGGGCGCCGCCCGAGTAGCTGCTGAAATAGACCTCGGGCAAGGTGTTGCCCGGATCGATCTCGGCGATGCTGGCGGAGGCGGAGGGGTCGTTGAAGTCGGTCTCGTTGCCGGTCGCCTCGGCCACCTTCACGTCGTCGACCGATACCGTCAGCACCGGGATATATCCGGATTGCTCGTCGGGCGGCGGCACGACCGTGACGGTTGCCGTCACGTTCCCTTCGCTGACCGACGCCGACAGCGAATCTCCCTCGAACCGGGTCGTCGGGTAGTCCGCCGGCTGGCCCACGATCTGCGCCATGGCGGCCGGCGCCAGCAGCAGGACGAAAATGCCGCATCCCGCGGACAGCTTTAGGTTTTTCGACACGGTGCTCCTCCCGCTACTGTTCGCAGTCTATCGTTCCTTGCGCCGGCGGGGAAAGCCCCGCTGGCCCTTGGCAATGCCGCTCTGTTAGCTTGCCCTCACCACCCAGCATGGAGTGCCGAACAAATGGCCGAGAGCCGCCTGCAGACCATCCGGCTCAACCTCGCGCGGACCCCAGAGTTCCCCGGCGGGAGCGACCGCCACTACTACCGCTTCACTGCGCCGCTCGACGCGGACGGGCATCTTGATCCCGCAGGCTGGAAGAAGCACCGCGCGATGTGCCGTGTCGTGCGCTCCTGGGGTGACGAGGAAGAGGATATCGGCCACCTCGTGCATCGCCCCGGAGGCTCGTGGGGGTTCACCTACGACATCGAGGGCGATGAAGGCGACGAGGGCGGCTTCAAGCTCTCCACCCACCGCTTCGTGCCCGGCGAGTACGTCTCGATCCGCGACGACGACGGACAGATGAACACCTTCCGGGTCGTCACCGTCACCGATGTCTGAACGCCGCACTGCCGCCACCCTCATCGCCGAAGCGCTCGTTTCCAACGGGGTCGAGCGCGTCTTCTGCGTGCCCGGCGAGAGCTACCTCGCGCTCCTCGACGCCCTCTACGACACCGATATCGAAGTTACCGTCTTCCGCCACGAGGGCGCGGCCGCCTTCGCCGCGGAGGCATGGGGCAAGCTCACCGGGCGTCCGGGCATCCTCATGGTCACGCGCGGGCCCGGCATGACCAATGCTTCGGCCGGGCTTCATGTCGCCCGGCAGGATTCGACGCCGGTGATCGCGTTCGTCGGCCAGGTGGCGCGTTCCGTTCGGGGCCGCGAGGCATTTCAGGAGGTCGATACCGGCGCGATGCTGGGCGAGGTCGCCAAGCTCGTCGAGACGATCGACGATGCCGCGCGCGCGCCGGAGATCGTGAGCCGCGCCTACTACGATGCCACCTCCGGCAGACCGGGCCCGGTCGTGCTGGCGCTGCCCGAGGACATGCTGAGGGACGAAACGGAAGCGCGGAACCCTGAGCCGTGGGTCCAGGTCGAGACGTGGCCCGGCCTCACGCAGATGGCGCAGCTTCAGAAGATGCTGTGGGGCGCGCAGAGGCCGTTTGTCATCCTTGGCGGTTCGCGCTGGAACGAAGCTGCCGTCTCCGGCATCCGCCGCTTCGCGGAGCGCTTCGATCTGCCAGTTGGCTGTTCGCTCCGCCGGCAGATGCTGTTCGACCACGATCATCCCAACTACGCCGGCGATGTCGGCATTGCGCCCAATCCCGATCTGGCGCGCTGCGTCCGCGAGGCAGACGTGCTGCTCCTGCTGGGCGGGCGCATGAGCGAGATGCCGTCTTCCGCCTACACGCTGATTGACATCCCGGAACCGCGGCAGGCGCTGGTTCATGTCCACCCCGGCGCCGAGGAACTCGGCCGCGTCTACCGCCCGGCACTGGCGATCAACGCCAGCCCCACCGCGTTCGTGGCCGCGCTGGAAAGCCTCCAGCCTCCGCACGGCGGTATTCCGTGGGCGGGCGAGACGAAGGCGGCGCATGCTGCCTATCGCGCATGGTCGGCGCCGGTGAAAAATCCCGGTCCGGTGCAGCTTGCCGAAGTCGTCGCGTGGCTGCGCGATCGCCTGCCGGACGATGCCGTCATCACCAACGGCGCCGGCAACTACGCCGGCTGGGTCCATCGTTTCTTCCGCTTCCGCCGCTATGGCACGCAGGCCGCACCGACTTCCGGCACCATGGGCTATGGCCTGCCGGCGGCGATCGCGGCGAAGCTGCTCCATCCCGATCGCATCGTCGTGTGCTTTGCCGGAGACGGCGACGTCCAGATGACGATAAACGAGTTCCAGACAGCCGCCCAGGTCGGCGCCAATGTCATCCTCGTGGTGGTCAACAACGGCATCCACGGCACCATCCGCATGCATCAGGAACGCCATCATCCCCGTCGCGTCATCGCCACTGACATAACCAGTCCCGACTATGCCGCGCTCGCCCACACCCATGGCGGCCACGGCGAGCGCGTGGAACGCACGGAGGATTTCGCGCCCGCTTTCGACCGTGCCGCCGCCTCGGGCAAGCCCGCGATCATCGACCTCATGTTCGACAAGGAAGCGATCTCGCCCTCGGCGACGCTGTCGGAGGTCAGCGGGAAGAGCAGGCGGTGAGCGCCAGGCTCACGTTCCTCCCCGTGGACAGGGCCACGCGCGGCGATTTCGAGGCGCTGTTCACGTCGCCGGGTGCGCCAAAGTGGTGCTGGTGCATGGTCTGGCGCCGCTCGTCCGCCGAGGCGAAGGAAAACGATCCGGCGAGCCGCAAACGGCAGATGATGCAGCGGATCGCGGCCGGCACGCCTGTCGGCCTGCTCGCCTACGATGGCGGTTCGCCGGTCGGCTGGGTGTCGGTCGCGCCGCGCGAGACCTACCGCAACCTCGGCGGCCCCGAGGCCGGGCCGGACGAGGTGATCTGGTCGATCGTCTGCTTCTACGTTCCGCGCAAGCGCCGCGGCGAGGGCACGATCCGCCACCTCATCGCCGCCGCGGTCGATCACGCGCGGCGCGCCGGTGCGACGACCGTCGAGGCCTACCCGGTCGATCCCGACGCGCCGAGCTACCGTTTCATGGGCTTCGTACCGACCTTCGCGGAAGCCGGCTTCGCGGACGCCGGCATGGCAGGCAAGCGCCGGCACGTCATGCGGCTGGCCCTCGAAGGCACAAGCGTCGCGAAACGCGTATAGCGCGTATAGAAAGGGCTCCCGCTTCTTCGCGCCGTCATCCTCCGGCTTGACCGGAGGATTGGCCTCAGGATGACGGAACAGGACTATCGTCTGGCGCCAGCGCCCACACGAACGCGCCGCCTGACGGTCACCGCGTCCCGCTACTCCCGCACCTCCGCATACGGCGCGATTGCCGCCACAAGCCGCTCGACGTTCGCGTCGGTGCCCATGTGGTGGATGCGGTAGCCGTAACCGAACGGACGGTTCACCGTCGCGGCAGCTTTCACGCGTGGCCGGACGGTGGCCCGCTCCGCCGCCGCATCGTCGAGATCGAAGCCGACGACCGGTCCGCCGCGCCCGCCGTTCCAGACGTGCAGGTCTCTGATGTCCCGCCACGGTATCGGCTTCAGCGAAATGGCGCGATCGTGCAGGCCCATCGGACCAATGGTGATCGGTGGTTCGGGGTCGCGCAGGCGGCGCAGGCTCTGGCTGGCGAACCACAGCCCGAACAGAACGAGGGCCGCCGCGAGGAGCATGATGACCGCGAAGAAGCCGGGCTCAGCCTCGCCGACGAACAGGAAATAACCCGCGGTCGCGATCCCCTGCACCGCGATGGCGCAGCCGAAGATGAGATACAGCGACTGAAGCCAGCCGCGGTTGCGGAAGGTCGTGATCAGCGCCCCGCCGGGCCGCACCGCCGATGTCACAGCAGACTGCCCTGCGAGCCATCGTCGGTGCGCCGCCTCCGCTTCGGCGGCGCAAGGCCGCTGGAGACGGCCGTGACGTGGCCGTCATGGAACTCGACGTCGAGCACCTTGCCGGCCGGCACTGCTCTCGCCGAGCGGACCGGCGCTCCGTCCGCGCTCACCAGCGCAAACCCGCGATCGAGCACGCTGCGATAGGACACCGCCTCCAGCAGCCTGCCGGCTGATTGCAGGCGCGCATGGAGCCGGCCGAGCCGCGCCGCGAACGCCGATTGCTTGCGCGCGGTGACGGCGCCGAGCCGCTCGCTGGCGCGCGCTACCGCGCTGGTGAGCCGCGAGATCGACAGCTTCGCGCTCGCCCGCTCGAACTGGCTGCGGTGCACCTGCGCGTTGGCAGCAAGCGCCAGCACGATACGCGAGGCGAGTTCGTCGAAACTCCGCCGCCGTACCGCGAACAGGTCGTCCGGCTTCGGCAGTGCCCGCGCCGCGGCGCGCAACTCCCGCCGCCGCGTCTCGACATAGCGGTGGATGCCGGAAGCAAGGCGCGCTGATTGCCCGTCGACACCGGACAGCAGCTCCGAGCGCACCGGCACCGCGATTTCGGCCGCCGCCGTCGGGGTCGGCGCGCGCCGGTCGGCGGCCATGTCGATCAGCGTGAAGTCGGTCTCGTGTCCCACCGCCGAGATGAGCGGGATGGCGGACGCGGCTGCGGCACGAACGACGATCTCCTCGTTGAACCCCCACAGGTCCTCGAGGCTACCGCCGCCGCGCGCCACGATCAGAAGGTCGGGACGCGGGTAGCGGCCGCCGTCCGGAAATCCGTTGAAGCCCCTGATCGCCGCCGCCACCTCCGCTGCCGATGTCTCGCCCTGCACGCGCACCGGCCAGACGATCACGCGCGTCGGGAAGCGGTCCGACAGGCGGTGCAGGATGTCGCGGATGACGGCGCCGGTCGGCGAGGTGACGACGCCGATGACGCGCGGCAGGTAGGGCAGGGGCTTCTTGCGCGCCTCGGCGAACAGCCCCTCCGCGGCGAGCGCCTTCCGGCGCGTTTCCAGGAGCTGCATCAGCGCGCCGACACCGGCGGGCTCCATCGCCTCGATGACGAGCTGGTACTTCGATTGTCCGGGGAACGTGGTCAGCTTGCCGGACGCGATGACCTCGATACCCTCCGCCGGCTTGAAGCGGAGCCGCGGCAGCGTCGTGGCCCAGACGATTGCTTCCAGGCGCGCCCGGTCGTCCTTCAGCGCGAAGTAGCAGTGTCCGGACGAATGCCGGCCCCTGAAGCCCGAAATCTCCCCGCGCACGCGCACATAGCCGAAATTGTCCTCGACGAGGTTTTTTACGCGGAGCGAGATTTCGGAAACCGAGTATTCGCCGATGTTGGGGATGCCGTTGGCCATGCGGGCAGACGTGCCGCCTCGCGGCCTGCCGGTCAAGCACCCGCAGGAGAGGGCGCCGGACGGCTTGCCCTTCCGCGCCATTTCGGCCTAATCGCCCGGTCATGCCGATCCGCGACTTCGCCTCCACCCGATTGTTCGTTCGTGCGCCCTTGGAGACCGGCGCGGCAGTCGAGCTCGATTCGAAGCAGGCGAACTATCTGGTGAACGTGCTCCGCCTTTCCGCGGGCGAGGAGGTGCTGGTCTTCAACGGCCGCGACGGCGAGTGGCGGGCCGTGCTGCGTCGGGCCGGCCGCCGGAACTGGCAGCTCGAGGTTGCCGGGCAGACGCGGCCGCAGCCGGCGCCGCCCGATCTCCACCTCCTGTTCGCGCCGCTGAAGCAGGCGCGCCATGACTACGTGATCGAGAAGGCCGTCGAGATGGGCGTCGGGTGCCTGCGCCCGGTGGCGACCCGGCACGGCCAGATCTCACGGCTCAATCCCGTGCGCATGGAAGCCAATGCCATCGAGGCGGCGGAGCAATGCGGCATCCTCACGCTGCCGGTGATCGACGCGCTGGCGCCTCTGGATGCGCTCATCGGCGGCTGGGCC
>CAZXKZ010000007.1:0-29642 GCA_964641825.1 uncultured Bauldia sp. | reverse complement strand
TCGAGGAACACGCCGTGACGCTCCTCCTTCCACCATTTCGAGGTCGCGACGCCCGGCATCCGCCGCTCGATCGCGCGCGACAGCGCCAGCGCCGCCCGCCGCACTTGCGTGAAGCTCCAGCGCTGCGCGATGCGCACGTTGATGTGCATGCCGCGCGAGCCGCTGGTCTTGACCCAGCCCGTGAGCCCAACCTCACCGAGCAGCGCGCGCACCTCCATCGCCACGCGGCGGATGTCGTCCCAGCCCACGCCTGGGGTCGGGTCGAGGTCGATGCGCAGCTCGTCCGGGTGGTCGAGATCGTTCGCGCGAACGGCATGCGGGTGGAGCTCGATGCAGCCGAGGTTGACGACCCACGCCAGCGCCGCAGCGTTGTCGACAACGATCTCGTCAGCGGTGCGCCCCGATGGAAAGCTGATCGTCACCGTGCGCACGAATGGCGGCAGGGTCTTCGGCGCGCGCTTCTGGTAGAACGGCGGCGCCGTGGCGCCATCGACGAAACGCTTGAGCACGAACGGCCGGTCGCGGATGCCGCGGAGCGCCCCCTCGGCGACGGCGAGGTAGTAGGTCACCAGGTCGAGCTTGGTGAGATCGGCCGGGGCGGCGAAGTAGGGCTTGTCCGGATTGCTGATCCGGACGTCGTGCGCGTCGATGGTGAGGATGGCTTCGTCGCGGGTTGCCATGGGATGAGGGTAGCACTTCGCTGCGCTCGCGGTGGACCCTTGACACAAGATTTATTGGGGGTACATTAATTCAGATGCGGATCACCTTCGACCCGCAGAAGCGAGCGCGCACGTTGAAAGAACGTGGGCTCGACTTTGACGACGCGGCGGAGGTTTTCGCAGGTCGTCACACGGTCGTGCAGGACGATCGGAAGGACTACGGCGAGAAGCGGTACATCTCCGCGGGATTTCTGCGCCACCGCATGGTGGTCGTCGTGTGGACACCGCGCGGCGGTGGCCGTCACGTGATTTCGATGAGGTATTGCCATGCCAAGGAAGAAGCCCTCTGGCGCGAAGAGTTGGGTTGATCCGGACGACGCGCCGACGCTGACGCGCGAGCATTTCCGGCGCGCCGACGTCTATGAGGGAGAGAAGCTTGTCCGCCGGGGAAGGCCACCAAGCGCCAATCCGAAGGAAGCGGTCAAGCTCCGCCTGTCGCCTGAGGTACTGGCCCATTTCCGCGCCGGCGGACCCGGGTGGCAAACCCGCATCAATGAAACACTGGAGAAGGCCGTGGCCCGGGAGCGGCGGCGCGCGTAGCCCTATCCCAGCACCTTCCCCACCACCTTCGCGGTGTAGTCGACCATCGGCACGATACGGGCGTAGTTGAGCCGGGTGGGGCCGATGACGCCGAGCACGCCGACGATGCGCTGCTCCGAGTCGCGATAGGGCGAGACGACCAGCGACGAACCCGACAGCGAAAAGAGCTGGTTCTCCGAGCCGATGAAAATGCGCACGCCTTCGCCCGACTCCGCATTGCCGAGGAGATCGACTAGCCCGCGCTGGGTTTCGAGGTCGTCGAACAGCAGGCGGATGCGTTCGAGGTCTTCGGCGGCGGTCACGTCTTCCAGGAGATTCGCGCGGCCGCGCACAATGAGGGTGTCGGGCCTGCCATCGGCCGCCGATGCCCAGCTCGCGACACCCGCGCGCACCACCTGCTCGGTCAGCCTGTCGAGCTCGGCGCGGATCGCCGCCTGTCGGCGTTCGAGTTCGGCGCGTGCCTCGGTGAGCGTGCGGCCGCGGAGATGCGTGTTGAGATAGTTGCTCGCCTCGATCAGCGCCGAAGGTGTCGTGCCGGGATCGACGTCGATGAGCCGGTTCTCGACGGAGCCGTCCTCGCCGACCAGCACGACCAGTGAGCGGGTCGGCTCCAGCCGGATGAACTCGATGTGCTTCAGCCGCACGTCGGCTTTGGATGCCAGCACGACGCCGGCGCCGCGCGACAGGCCGCTGAGCGCCTGGCTCGCTTCCTCCAGCACGCTTTCGACCGTGCGTCCCGGCGTCGCTCCGGCCTTGACCTGCGCCTCGATCAGGCGGCGCTCGTCGACGGAGAGATCGCCAATCTCCAGCAGCGCGTCGACGAAGAAGCGGAGGCCAAAGTCGGTTGGCAGGCGCCCGGCGGAGGTGTGCGGCGCGTAAATGAGGCCGAGCTGCTCGAGATCGGCCATGACGTTCCTGACCGAGGCCGGCGACAGCGACATCGGCAGGATGCGGCTGACGTTGCGCGAGCCGACCGGCTCCCCGGTTTCGAGGTACTGCTCGACGATCCGCCGGAATATCTCGCGCGAGCGGCGGTCGAGATTCTGCAGCGCCGAGGGCGGCGGCTGAGCGATGGGGCCTATGGCGGGCTTGTCCTGCATGGGCGTATGGGATCCGGTGTCCAGTCGCAAAAGATAGTACGGCGGCGCGAAAACGCGAGTAGGGGAAGCAAGGGCCGGGTCGTTTACTCCTGTGGCGCCGCCGATTGTACCTTTACGCCGCCGCAGCGCGGCGGCTACAAGCCTCGCCCATGGAAACCGCCACCACCGCCGTCGCCGTCGTCATGCGCCCCTCCAAGCGCGTCGCCGACGCGATGCGCCCCGTGAGCCTCGAACGCGGCGTGTCGAAGCACGCCGAGGGCTCGTGCCTGGTGCGCTTCGGCGACACGCACGTGCTCTGTACCGCGAGCCTCGACGACAAGGTGCCGCCGTGGCTGCGCGGCGCTGGCAAGGGCTGGGTGACGGCGGAATACGGAATGTTGCCGCGCGCCACCACGGAGCGCACGCGCCGCGAGGCGACCGCCGGCAAGCAATCGGGGCGCACGCAGGAGATCCAGCGGCTGATCGGCCGCTCGCTCCGCGCGGTCGTCGACCTGCCGGCGCTCGGCGAGCGCCAGATCACCGTCGACTGCGACGTGCTCCAGGCCGACGGCGGCACGCGCACGGCTTCGATCACCGGCGCCTGGGTGGCGCTCCGCGACTGCATCGAATGGATGCGCGCCCGCGACATGGTGAAGGCGCCGATCCTCGCCGACCACGTCGCCGCCGTCTCGGTCGGCATCTACCGCGGCCAGCCGGTGCTCGACCTCGACTACGCGGAAGATTCCGAGGCGCACACCGACGCCAACTTCGTGATGACCGGCTCGGGCGGCTTCGTCGAGATCCAGACGACGGCGGAGGGCAAGCCCTTCACGGACGCCGAGTTCGCGGCTCTGCTGGCGCTCGCCCGCGGCGGCATCGCGCAACTGGTCGAGCTGCAGAAGCTCGCGATCCTCTGAGCGGGATCATGCTGAAGCGCGGCGACACGCTGGTCTTCGCCACCCACAACCCGGACAAGGTGCGCGAGGTGGCCGAACTTGCGGCGCCGCTCGGCATCAGGGTCGTATCGGCGGGCGAGCTCGGCCTGCCGGAGCCGGAGGAAACCGGCGCGACCTTCGAGGAGAACGCGATCCTGAAGGCGGTGGCGGCCGCGAAGGCATCCGGCCGTGCGGCGGTGGCCGAGGATTCGGGGCTTGCCGTCGATGCGCTCGGCGGCGATCCCGGTATCTATTCGGCGCGCTGGGCCGGCCCAAACAAGGATTTCGCCGCAGCCATGCGCCGCGTGGAGGACGCACTGGCCGCCGCGGGCGCCACGGCACCGGACCAGCGGACGGCGCGGTTCGTCGCGGTGATGTGCCTGGCGGCGCCCGACGGCGCGGTCGAGACATGGCGCGGCGAGGTGGAAGGCCGGATCGTATGGCCGCCGCGCGGGGGGAACGGCTTCGGCTATGACCCGATGTTCGTGCCCTCCGGCGAGGCGCGCACATTCGGCGAGATGGATGCGCGCGAGAAGCATGCGCTCTCCCATCGCGCACGGGCGTTTGCAGCGTTTGCGCGGGCGAGGCTTGGGGCGTCGTCTGTGGAGACGGCGTCGTGACCGCACCACGCGAGCCCGGCTTTGGCGTCTACATCCACTGGCCGTTCTGCGCGGCCAAGTGCCCGTACTGCGACTTCAACAGCCACGTTCGCCATCAGCCGCCCGACCAGGCACGCTTCGCCGCGGCGCTCGCCCGCGAAATGGCAACGACGGCAGAGCGCGCGTCCGGCCGCACGGTGGACTCGATCTTCCTCGGTGGCGGCACGCCCTCGCTGATGGAGCCGGCGACCGTCGGCACGGTCCTCGATGCGGTGGTGAAGCACTGGCCGGTGTCGCCGGAAGTCGAGGTGACGCTGGAAGCCAACCCGTCGAGCGTCGAGGCGGAGCGCTTCCGCGGCTACCGCGCCGCGGGCGTCAACCGCGTCTCCCTCGGCGTCCAGGCACTCAACGACCGCGACCTGAAGCTGCTCGGCCGGCTCCATGACGTGGCGACAGCGCGCGCCGCCATCGAGATGGCGCGGGCGACGTTCCCGCGTCTGTCGTTCGATCTCATCTATGCGCGCCCCGGCCAGACGGCCGAGGCCTGGGCGGCCGAACTGCGCGAGGCACTGGCGCTCGCCGCCGACCACCTCTCGCTCTACCAGCTCACCATCGAGGAAGGAACCCCGTTCCATGCGCTCTGGCGCGCCGGCAAGCTGAAGACGCCGGACGAGGACCTCGCCGCCGCGCTCTACGCCGCGACGCAGGCGGTCTGCGACGAGGCCGGCATGCCCGCCTACGAGATTTCCAACCACGCCCGGCCCGGCGCGGAATGCCGGCACAATCTCGTCTACTGGCGCTACGGCGAATATGCCGGCATCGGCCCGGGTGCACACGGACGGCTCCAGCTCGGCGACGGCCGCCACGCGACGAGCGCGGAACGCAATCCGGAGGCGTGGCTGGAGAAGGTCGAATCGTGGGGCGACGGTCTCGTCGCCGACGACGTCCTCACCGAGGAGGAGGCCGGCGATGAGCTTCTGCTCATGGGGCTGAGGCTCGCGGAAGGCATCGACCTCGCGCGCTACCGGCGCCTGTCGGGCCGCGACCTCGATCCGCGCCGGCTCGCCGACCTGCTCGCCCACGGCATGGTCGAGAAATCGGGCGACCGCGTCCGCGCCACCCGCGCCGGCTTCTTCGTGCTCGACGCAGTGGTGGCGGACCTGGCGGCTTAAATCCCCGGGGCCCGGGCGAAGGTCTTGGGTGCCGGGTCGATGACCACCGCTTGACCGTTCTGGATCTCGAAGACGGCAAGACCGCGCTGGTTGAGGCCGTTCTGCAGGAAGCGGAAGGCGCCGTCGACGCCGATGAAGCCGTTGGGATTGGTGAGCGTCGTCTCGGCGAAGCGCTCGGCCCCGAAGCGCGAGGCGAGGCCCGCGGCAAGGCTGGTGGCGTCGTAGGCAAGCGTGGCGGTGCGCGACGGTTGTGCGCCGTAGGCCGCCTGGTAGCGCCGTGCGAAGGCGGCATAGCCGCCGCTCTCCGGCCCTGGATACCAGGCGCCGTTGAGGTTGGATTCGGCGAGGATGCGCGGGTCGTCCCACTGGCCGGAGCCGAGATAGGTGATCTGCGGCGGCCGCACGCCGGCGGCGGCGAGCACCTGCGCCAGGAACGGCGCGGCATCGCCCGCGTCCGGCATGAAGATAGTATCGACGGTGCCCGACTTGGCGAGCGTCGCAACGGCGTTGGCGCGCTCCTGCATCGAGACGCGATCGAGCGCATAGCGCTCGACCGCCATGACGCGGCCGCCGGCGTTGGCGACGGCACGCTGGAGCGCCGCCTCCACCACCTGGCCGTAGGCATTGCTGGGGAGGAGCGCTGCGACCGAGCGCTTGCCGCGCGCGGCGGCGAAGGACGCGATGCGATCGACATCGCTCTGCGGCAGGAATGACAGGAGATAGACGCTGTTGCCGGCGACGGCGGTGTCGGTGGAGAAGGCGATCATCGGGATGCGCGCGCCGCGCGCGATGCTGGCGGCCGCGGTGACCGAAGCCGAGTTGAGCGGCCCGAGGATGAGCTCGGCGCCCTCCGCGACTGCCGCGCTCGCCGCTGCGCGGGCGCCCTCTGGCGTGCCGCCGTCGTCCTTGACGAGAACCTGAATCCCGGCAGTCTGGAAATCGCGGATGGCGAGGTCGGCGGCGTTCCGCATCGACTGGGCGACCTGCCCGGTGTTGCCGGTTGCCGACAGCGGCAAGAGGAGGGCGACGCGGACGCTTCCGCTGCCCAGCGTTTCGCCGGTGACGGGCGCGGTGACGGTGGGAGCAGGGCGATCGCCGAAACCGCCGCCGAACCCTGAGCCGGTACAGCCGGCGAGCGAAGCGAGGAAGCCGAACGACGCGGCGGCGAGCGCGATTCTGAAGCCGCCGGCACGCACAAAAGAAACGCAGGACAAGAAACGCTCCCCTGCTTGCCCGCGAGAGGCTAACAATTCGAAGAAATCATAAGGCTATTCCGAGGCCTGTCAAAATATCATGACACGGCCTGGCAACTCAGTGGCACAAATCCGCATGGCGGCCGGTGGTGGTCGCGCCCTGTGGATTGCGGGGAGATTGCACAAATGATGAGCAGCCGAGACAGCCGCGAGAAGCCGCGCACCTACCTCATCGACGGCCATCCGATCCCTGCTCCGGCGCTCGCGCCGGGGCTCTATGTCGTAGCGACGCCCATCGGCAATCTCGGCGACGTGACGCTGCGGGGTCTGGCGACGCTCGCCACCGCCGACATCGTCGCCTGCGAGGATACACGGGTGACATCGGTGCTGCTCCGCCGGTTCGGCATCGCCGCGCGGCTCCTCGCCTATCACGACCACAACGCGGCCAAACAGCGCCCGAAGATCCTGGAGGCACTCGGCGAAGGGAAGGCGGTAGCGCTGGTGAGCGACGCTGGCACGCCGCTGGTTTCCGATCCTGGCTACCGGCTGGCGGTGGCCGCCCGCGAGGCCGGCCACGCCGTAACGGCAGTGCCGGGCGCATCGTCGGTGCTGGCGGCGCTGGTGGCATCGGGGCTGCCGACCGATGCGTTCCTGTTCGCGGGCTTCCTGCCGCCGAAGACGACAGCACGCAGGAAGCGGCTGGCTGCGCTCGCGCCGGTCCCGGCAACGCTCGTCTTCTTCGAGTCGGCGCAGCGCCTGAAGGATGCGCTCGCCGACATGGCGGACGTGCTCGGACGGGACCGCGAGGCGTCGGTGGCGCGCGAACTGACCAAGGCGTTCGAGACGGTGCGACGCGGAAGCCTCGGCGCGATCGCGGAGGAGTTCGGAGGCAACCCGCCGAAGGGCGAGATCGTCGTGGTCGTCGGGCCTCCGGTGGAGCGGGAAGCCTCCGCCGAGGATGCCGACGCGGTGCTGGCGTCGCTTCTCGCCAGCGGCTCGGTTGCTGAGGCGGCGTCGGAAGCGGCGGCGCTCACCGGGCTGCCGCGCCGCGATCTCTACAAGCGGGCGCTTGCCCTGCGGGACCGGAAATGACCATTGCCGGGAAACGCCGCGAAGCCGAGCGGCGCGGCCGTCGCGCCGAGGTGGTGGCCGCTTGGTGGCTGCGGCTGAAGGGCTACCGCGTGCTCGCGCGCCGCTACAGGACGCCGGCGGGCGAGATCGATCTCATCGTGCGGCGCGGACGGCGTGTGGTTTTCGTCGAGGTGAAGGAGCGGCCGGACGAGGAAACTGCGCTGGAGGCGGTGAGCGATACCAGCCGGCGGCGGATCGCTCGGGCGGCGGCGCTCTGGCTCTCCCGCCATCCGGCGGCGGCGGGCCTCGACCAGCGCTTCGACGTGGTGCTCGCGTGTCCCGGCAGGCTGCCCCGCCACATGGCCTCGGTCTTCGACTCCGACGGCAACGTGTGGTAGCCGCTTTCGCCCCGGCGGAGAGACGATAGATGCCCCTGAAGGTCGCCTTCCAGATGGACCACATCGCGCGGATTGCGATCCGCGGCGACTCCACCTTCGCGCTCATGCTGGAGGCCGAGAAGCGCGGGCACAGCCTCCATCATTACACGCCGGACCGCCTGTTCATGCAGGACGGCAGGGTGAGCGCCGCCGTCGAGACGGTGACGGTGCGCGATACCAAGGGCGATCATTTCACGCTCGGCCGTCCCGAGGTGACGGACCTGTCGGCGTTCGATGTGGTCCACCTCCGCCAGGATCCGCCCTTCGACATGGGCTACATCACCACCACGCATCTCCTGGAGCGCATCCATCCCGGCACGCTGGTGGTCAACGACCCGGCGCACGTCCGCAATGCGCCGGAGAAGCTGTTCGTGACAGAGTTCACGACGCTGACGCCGCCGACGCTGATCGCGCGCGACCGCAAGGCGATCGTCGACTTCCGCGAGAAGCACGGCGACATCATCGTCAAGCCGCTCTACGGCAACGGAGGCGCGGGAGTCTTCCGGATCGCCGGCGGCGACGAGAACCTCGCCGCGCTCCTCGAGATTTTCGAGGGCGCGTTCCGCGAACCGTTCGTCGTCCAGCGCTACCTTCCGGAAGTGCGCGGCGGCGACAAGCGCATCATCCTGGTCGATGGCGAGGTGGCCGGCGCCATCAATCGCGTGCCGGCGGTGGGCGAGGCACGCTCCAACATGCACGTCGGCGGACGCGCGGAAGCCGTGACACTGACGGCGCGCGACAAGGAGATCTGCGACGCCATCGGCCCGACGCTGAAGGAGCGCGGGCTGATCTTCGTCGGCATCGACGTGATCGGCGAATGGCTGACCGAGATCAACGTCACCTCGCCGACCGGCATCCGCGAGGTGAAGCGCTTCGGCGGCAACGACATCGCCGCCATGGTCTGGGACACTATCGAAGCGCGGCTGTGAGATGCGGGCGTTGACCACCATCGGCTTCGACGCCGACGACACGCTCTGGCAGAACGAGTTCTTCTACAAGCTGACGCAGGAGCGCTTCGCCGCGCTTCTCGGCGCGCATGCCGATCCGGCGCATATCGCCGAGCGCCTGCTGGCCGCCGAGAGAAGAACCTCAAGCTATACGGCTTCGGCATCAAGGGCTTCACCCTGTCGATGATCGAGACCGCGATCGAGGTGACGGACGGCAACGTACCGGCGAAGACGATCGCCGCCATTCTCGACGCCGGCCGCGAAATGCTGTCCCACCCGGTCGAGACCTTGCCGCACGCGCGCGAAACGCTCGAGGCGCTCGCCGGCGACTACCGCATCGTGCTGGTAACCAAGGGCGATCTGTTCGATCAGGAGCGCAAGCTCGCCGCCTCCGGGCTCGGCGAGCTGTTCGACGGCGTCGAGATCGTCGGCGACAAGACGCCGGAAACGTACCGGCGTGTGTTCACCCGCTACGGCGACGGCCCGGAGCGGGCGATGATGGTCGGCAACTCGCTCCGTTCCGACGTCGTGCCCGCGATAGCCGCCGGAAGCTGGGGCATCTACGTGCCGCATGAATTGAACTGGGTAGTCGAGCACGACGACCCGCCCGCCGATAGCGTGCGCTACCGGGAGATCGTCGACCTTGCCGAACTGCCCGGCATCGTGAAGTCCGTGGAGTAAGGCTCCTGCTTGTTCACGTAATGTTCTTGCAATGGTGGCGCTGTCCGGGTTAGGGTGAGGGACGAGGGCAGGCAGGGGCGCCATGGTTTCCCACGTCACCACGGTCGCGTTTCAGGGCATCGAGGCGGTCCCCGTCGACGTGCAGGTGCAGGTCGCGCCGGGGCTGCCGAAGTTCATCATCGTCGGGCTTCCCGACAAGGCGGTGAACGAGAGCAGCGAGCGCGTGCGCGCCGCGCTCCATGCCTCCGGGCTGTCGCTTCCGGCGAAGCGCATCGTCGTCAACCTCGCGCCCGCCGACCTGCCCAAGGAAGGCAGCCACTACGACCTCCCCATCGCGCTCGCGCTGATGGCGGCGATCGGCGCCGTGCCGGGCGACCAGCTCGGCGACCTCGTCGCACTCGGCGAGCTTGCCCTCGACGGGACGATCTCGCCGGTTGCCGGTGTGTTGCCCGCGGCCATCGCCGCCAATGCACTCGGCCGCGGCATCGTCTGCCCGCAGGCCTGCGGGCCGGAGGCGGCATGGGCGAGCGGCGACATGGCGATCCTCGCACCGCGGTCGCTCATCCAGATGGCCAACCATTTCCGCGGCGTCCAGGTGCTGTCGCGACCCGAGGCCGGCATTGCCGATCGCGGCGAGGCGCTGCCCGATCTTTCCGACATCAGGGGACAGGAAAGCGCCCGGCGCGCCCTCGAAGTCGCGGCCGCCGGCGGGCATCACATGCTGATGGTCGGCCCGCCCGGCGCCGGCAAGTCGATGCTGGCGCGGCGGCTCCCTTCGATCCTGCCGCCCCTGTCGCCGGCCGAGTTGCTTGAAGTCTCCATGGTCGCCTCGGTGGCGGGTCTGATCGAGAACGGCAGGCTCACCCGCCGCCGCCCGTTCCGCGATCCGCATCACTCCGCGTCGATGGCGGCGATGGTCGGCGGCGGCATGCGCGCGCGTCCCGGCGAGGCTGCGCTCGCGCACAACGGCGTTCTGTTCCTCGACGAGCTTCCCGAGTTCGCGCCGCAGGTGCTCGATTCGCTCCGCCAGCCGCTGGAGAACGGCGAGACGATGATCGCGCGCGTGAACTACCGGATCAGCTATCCGTCGCGCTTCCAGTTGCTCGCCGCCATGAACCCCTGCCGCTGCGGCATGGCGGGCGAGCCGGGCCATGTCTGCCGGCGCGGCGCGCGCTGCGCCAGCGAGTATCAGGCCCGCATCTCCGGTCCGCTGCTCGACCGCATCGACATCCGCGTCGACGTGCCGGCAGTGTCCGCCGCCGATCTCATCCTGCCGTCGCCCTCGGAGCCGTCCGCCACGGTTGCCGAGCGCGTGGCGGCGGCGCGCGCCATCCAGCGCGAGCGCTTCCTGCGCCGCGGCCTGCCGGGCGTGACGACCAACGCCCAGTGCGCGCCCTCGCTGATCGAGGAGGTGGCCGCGCCCGATGCCGCCGCATCGGCGCTGCTGCGCTCGGCGGCGGAGGCGATGAAGCTTTCCGCCCGCGGCTATCATCGCGTGCTGAAGGTGGCGCGCACGCTCGCCGACCTCGACGGCGCCGACTCGGTCGGTCGCATCCACCTCGCCGAGGCATTGTCCTATCGCGCAGTGAGCGACCGGCTGTCCGCCGCTGCCGCCTGAAGGCGGGAATCGCCCGTCAAGCATTTGGCAAGCATGAGCCGCGATAGTCGGCCCGATGCCGTGCGGCTGCCGCTTCGGACGGGTTCGTGTTGCGTACCATGGAGAGTGAGACCGCTTCGCGCGGAGCCGCGCCAACCGCCGGGGAACCGGCGGAGCCGGCCGCGGTTGGGATGGGAAAGCCGGGGGCGCCGTCCGCCGCTGACGACGGGCGGCGCATGCACGCGGCCCGCATCGCGATCTTCGTCGGCGTGGCGATCCTGGCCGCGTTCGGCGCGGTGTGGGCCTATCCCGCGCTCTCGCCGCTGGTGGTCATAGCAGCACTTGCCGTCAGCGCGTTCGCCCTCTGGGGTGCGGCACGCGCCGACCGGGCACAGCTCGCGGCCGAGCGCGACCGCCTTGCCGAAACCAACCGGCTGCTGACGGCGCGCCTCGAAGGGCTTGCCGATGTTGCCTGGGAGCTGCACGAGAGCGAGGAGCGCTACCGCAGCCTTCTCGACGCGCGCGAGAAGGCGGAAGCGGCAAGCCAGGCGAAGTCGCGCGTGCTGGCGACCGTCAGCCACGAGTTCCGGACGCCGCTGAACGGCATCCTCGGGCTGACCGGGCTTCTCGCCGAAACCGATCTCACGCCCGACCAGCGCACCTATGCCCGCGCCGTCCAGTCGTCCGGCGAGGCGCTTCTGGCGCTCGTCGACGACATGCTCGATTTTTCCAAGGCCGAGGCGGGGCGTCTCGACCTGCGCCCGGAGGCTACCGATCCCGCTGCGCTCCTGGAGGACGTCGCCGAGCTTCTCGCCGCGCGCGCCTATGCCAAGGGGATCGAGATCGCGGTCGAAGCCGGTGCCGAGGTTCCGGTGGTGATCCACGCCGATCCGGCGCGGCTTCGCCAGGTGCTGCTCAATCTTGCCGGCAATGCCGTCAAGTTCACCGACAGCGGCGGGGTGCTGCTCGCCGCCGAAGTTGTCGACGGCGGACGCCGGATACGATGGAGCGTGGCCGACAGCGGTCCCGGCATTCCGGAGGACGATGCCGAGCGCATGTTCGATGAGTTCGAACAGATGGATACGGCCCGCAGCCGCCGCCACGGCGGCGCCGGGCTGGGCCTGGCGATCTCGCGGCGGATCATCCGCGCCATGGGCGGCGACATCGCCGTGACCCCACGACCGGGCGGCGGTTCCGTATTCTCGTTTGCGGTCGACCTGATCGCGGTGGACCGCGAAGCGGCGCCATCCACACTCGAGGTCGCAGGCCTCAGCATCCTCATCCTCGCGCCGGCTGGCCCGGAAGCCGATGCCACGGCGCGACGCCTTGCAACGCGCGGCGCATCCGCCCGCGTGGCGAGCACGCTCGCCGAGGCCGCGGGGCTCGTCGGCGCTGCAGCAGCAGCCGGCGAGGCGCATGACGCGATCCTGATCGATGCGCGTACGTCAGCCGAGCCGGAAACGGCGCTGGCACGCCTGCGCGAAGCCGCGGGCAGACGATTGCCGGCGGCCGCGCTCATCGAACCGCGCCAGCGTGGCGAGGTGAAACGACTGAAAGCGGCCGGATATGACGCCTATCTCGTGCGGCCGGTGCACGACGCCTCACTGCTCGGCATCGTCGCTGCGATCACCGGGGACGGTGACAAGCGGCGGTTCCGCATCGATCCCGCCGATGCGCGAGCTCCCGCGGCGGAGCGCCCGCGCCGGGCCGGCGCCGGCATGGAGGTGCTGCTCGCGGAGGACAATGAGATCAACGCGCTGCTCGCGCGGGCTGTCCTGGAGCAGCTCGGCCATACCGTGACGGAGGTGCGCGACGGCAAGGCGGCGGTCGCTGCGGTCAGAGCGCGCCGGACGCCCTTCGGCGCGATCCTGATGGACTTGCACATGCCCGGCCTGGACGGGCTTTCGGCCGCGGCGGCGGTCCGCGCCTTCGAGGCGGAGGCCGGAATGCCGCGGACGGCGATCCTCGCGCTGACGGCCGATGTGCTGGCGGAGACCCGTGCTGCGGCAAGGGCGGCCGGTATCGATTTGATCGTCGAGAAGCCGATGACGCCGGCGACGCTCCGCAAGGCGCTGGGCGGTATCGCCGCCGCCTGAAGCTGTGCTGCCCGGCTAGGCCGCCTGCGGGCCGTCGCCCGGTTTGTCGGAATCCTCCGCGCCCGCTTTGGCACTGGCTTTCGGGCGTTTGGCGACGCCGACCAGCGCCGGCCGCAGCACGCGCTCGCCGATGATGTAGCCCGGCTGGATCTCCTCGGCCACGGTGCCCGGCGCCACGTCGGCGCTCTCCACCTCGAACATCGCCTGATGGAACGCCGGGTCGAACTTCTGGCCCTTGGCCTCGGTGCGCTTGACGCCGTGCTTGGCGAGCGCCTGCTGGAGGCCCTTCTCGGTGACCTCGACGCCTTCGATGAGCGCGGTCAGGGCGGCGTCGCCGCCGCTGCGGAGCTCGGCCGGCACCGCATCGATCGCCCGCTTGAGGTTGTCGCCCACTGTCAGCATCTCGCGCGCGAAATTGGCGACCGCGTACTGGCGCGCGTCGCTCATCTCGCGCTCGGTGCGGCGGCGGAGGTTCTCCATCTCGGCGAGCGTGCGCAGGAGCTTGTTCTTGAGGTCGGAAACCTCGGCCTGCAATGCGTCAGCCGGGGTCGGCTGCGCGATTCCGTCGGAATCCTCAGCGGCTGCCTTGGCGGCGGGATTCTCCGGCCCGGGTGCGGTCTCTTCGGCCATCATCCGTCTTCAATGTCTGGATCGGGTCAGGTTCGGCCCGGATATCAGGCTTCACCGGCGAAAAATCAAGCGCGGGCGGCCTCAGATGCGGCGCAGCGCCACCTGCTCGATGCGGTGGTCGGCGCTCTTTTTCAGGATCAGGCTGGCGCGCGGCCGGGTGGGCAGGATGTTCTCGCGGAGGTTGACCAGGTTGATGCGGCTCCACAGCCCCTCGGCGATCCGCCGCGCCTCGGCCTCGTCGACGGCGGCGTAGCGGTGGAAGTACGATTTCGGGTCGCGGAAGGCGGTGTCGCGCAGGCGCAGGAACCGCTCCACGTACCAGGCTTGGATATCGGCTTCGCCGGCGTCGAGATAGATCGAGAAATCGAAGAAATCGGAGACGAACGGGATGATGCGCCCGTCGCGCGGCGGCTTGGAGGTCTGCAGCACGTTGAGGCCCTCGACGATGAGGATGTCGGGGCGGTCGATGGTGATCGTCTCCCCGGGCATGATGTCGTACTCGAGGTGCGAGTAGACCGGTGCCGCGACGTGGCGCTTGCCGGCCTTGATGTCGGCTAGGAAGGCCGACAGCGCCGTGCGGTCGTAGCTTTCCGGGAAGCCCTTCTTCTCCATCAGCCCCTCGCGTTTGAGGACGGCGTTGGGGAGCAGGAAACCATCCGTGGCGATAAGGTCGACCTTGGGCGTGTTCGGCCAGCGCCGCAGCAGCGCGCGCAGGATGCGGGCGGTCGTCGATTTGCCGACCGCCACCGACCCCGCGATGCCGATGATGAAAGGCGTGACGCCGTCGGTGATGCCGAGGAAGGTGCGCGTGGCGTCGTGCAGCGATTGCGTGGCGGCGACGTAGAGGCTGAGGAGCCGCGAGATCGGCAGGTAGATCTCCACCACCTCGTCGAGCGAGATCGGATCGTTGAGGCTCTTCAGCCGCGTGAGATCGGCGTCGTCGAGGGTGAGCGGCGTGTCGGCGCGCAGCTTCGCCCATTCCGCGCGGGTGAAGATGTGGTGCGGCGCGATCACTTTCGGGGTAGTCTGGTCCATCACGGCTTCCGCGTCCGCGCCTTCTTCTCGGCGAGCCCGCCCTGCGCCGTGCGCCGTTCCAGCTCGTCCATGACCGCGGCGAGAGGTACGTTCCGCGCCTGCAGCATGACGACGAGGTGGTAGAGCACGTCAGCGGCCTCTGCCGTGAGCGCCTTGTCGTCGCCGGAAACGGCGGCGAGCGCGGCCTCGACCGCCTCCTCGCCGAACTTCTTGGCGCAGCGCTCCACGCCCGCCGACAGCAGCTTGGCCGTGTAGGAGGTCTCGGGATCGCCCGCCTCGCCGCGCTCGGCGACGAGACTGGCGAGATCGGAAAGTGCGAATCCGCTCATTTCAGCCATCCATGCGGACGGGGACACCAGCCGCCGCCATATGCGCCTTGGCTTGCGCAATCGTAAAGGTGCCGAAGTGGAAGATGGAGGCGGCGAGCACCGCCGAGGCGTGGCCGTCCCTCACGCCGTCGACCAGGTGATCGAGCGTGCCGACGCCGCCGGACGCGACCACCGGGATGGACACCGCATCGGCAACGGCGCGGGTGAGTTCGAGGTCGAAGCCGTCGCGGGTGCCGTCGCGGTCCATGGAGGTGAGCAGGATCTCGCCAGCGCCCAGCGTTGCGACCTCCTCGGCGTAGGCGACCGCGTCGAGGCCAGTGGGATTGCGGCCGCCGTGGGTGAAGATCTCGAAGCGCGGCGGTTCGCCGGCGGGCGAGACGCGCTTGGCGTCGATCGCCACCACGATCGCCTGCGCGCCGAATTTCTCCGAGGCCTCGCGCACGACCTCGCGACGCTGGATGGCGCCGGTGTTGATCGACACCTTGTCGGCGCCGGCGAGCAGGAGCGCGCGCACATCGTCCACCGTGCGTACGCCGCCGCCGACCGTGACGGGCATGAAGCATTGCTCGGCAGTGCGGCGGACGACGTCGAGGATGGTACCGCGGTTCTCGTGGCTGGCAGTGATGTCGAGGAAGCAGAGCTCGTCGGCGCCGGCGGCATCGTACGCGCGGGCGGCCTCCACCGGATCGCCGGCGTCCGTGAGATCGACGAAGCGCACGCCCTTGACGACACGCCCGTCCTTCACGTCGAGGCACGGTATGACGCGGACTTTGAGTGTCATGGGGCTGGTTTTTTGGAGCAAGGCAGTTGGATGCGGAAGCGCCGGCGGTCTCTAGCACCGCACGCTGTGGATTGACAGATTCAGCTTCTACATACAAATTATATGTCGAACGAGAGGAGTCATGGAAAAGATTCAAGTTTTTCTACGTCAGGACCAGAAAGCCGCGCTCAAGTCGCTCGCGCGGCGCCTCGGGCTGCGGCAATCGGATCTTGTGCGACGGGGGGTCGATCTTCTGATCGACAACACCGCTCAGGGAGACGCCGACTGGCGCGCCGCGACACGCGCGGCAAGCGGCCTCTGGCGGGATCGGTCCGACATCCACGATGTGTCCCGCGAGATGCGACGCCGCGTCCGATCGCGATTCTCCCACATCTATGAAAGCGACTAATGCTTCTCGATACCTGCGTGGTCATCGACGTGCTGCGCGGGCACGAGGCTGCGATCGCCTTCGTCGAAAATCTTGCGGAGGTGCCGTCGGTTTCGGCAATCACCGTTACTGAAATTGTTGCCGAGTGCCGCAACGCGCAGGAGCGGCGCCAGATCGACAAGCTTTTTTCTCACTATGACGTACGCGAGGTAGGACTTGAGATCGCCTCACTGGCCGGCGAATTTATCCGCCAGTACGGACGGAGCCACGGAACTGATCCGCTCGACGCTTTGATCGCTGCAACGGCGAGGGTTCACGAGCTTCAGCTTGCGACCCTGAACCTCAAGCATTTCCCGATGATTGCGGGACTGAAGCGTCCGTACCGCTCATAGTCACGCCCCCCTCCGCGATTTTATCAGCCCCAGCGCCTCTGCCGCGTCGAGGCGGCCGTCGTAGAGGGCGCGGCCGGCGATGGCGCCTTCCAGAACGGCGCAGTCCGGTTCGAGCAGACGCTCCACATCGGCCAGCGAGGCGAGGCCGCCCGACGCGATCACCGGGATCGAGATGGCGGTGGCGAGCGCCAGCGTCGCGGGGATGTTGAGGCCCTTGAGCAGGCCGTCGCGCTCGATGTCGGTATAGATGATCGCCGCGACGCCTGCGTCCTCGAAGCGGCGGGCGAGATCGACGGCGTCGATCTCGGTCTTGTCGGCCCAGCCGCGCACCGCGACCTTGCCGCCGTGCGCGTCGATGCCGACCGCGATGAGGCCGGGGTATTCCTTCGCCGCCGCCTTCACCAGCTCCGGGTCGCTGACCGCGACGGTGCCGAGGATGACGCGGGCGATCTCCTTCTCCAGCCAGGCTTCGATGGCCGCCATGTCGCGGATGCCGCCGCCGAGCTGCACCGGCAAGTCGGTGGCGGCGAGGATCGCCTCCACCGCCTCGCCGTTGACCGAGCGGCCCTCGAAAGCGCCGTTGAGGTCGACCACATGCAGGCGCTCGAAACCCTGGCCGGCGAACAGCGCGGCTTGTGCTGCCGGGTCAGCGTTGAACTCGGTGGCGCGGTTCATGTCGCCCTGTTCGAGGCGCACGCAGCGGCCGTCTTTCAGGTCGATGGCGGGGTAGAGGATCATCGCTCGTCCTACCGATTGATCTCGACCAGAAGCACCCAGGAGTCGGCGATCGCCTTGACGAAGGAGATGATGATCGCGGCGGCGACCCAGTAGAGGCCGTCGGCGCTGCCGCCGACGAGGAGCCAGCCGCCGACGAGATAAGGCAGGAGCGCGGCGGCGAGAAAAGCGACGTTGCCGTAGAAGTTGAAGTAGTAGGAATCGACCACCCGCACCGTGCGCCACTCGACCACGGCCGCGATGGCGCAGAGGCCGATCGCTGTACACAGAACCTCGTAGCCGAGCACCGCTTCACCCTGGTTCGGGATCATCACGTAGGACGACATCATCAGCGTGCCGAGGAGAAGGCCGAGCGCCAGCAGGGCGCGGTTCGGCAGCGCCGGATTCTCCAGAATCTTGGCAAGGTTCAGGGACAGGCCGACGAACAGGAGGCCGAGCAGCGCCGCCGCGGCGCCAAGCTGCGCGGCGAAGAAATCACCCCAGTCCGCAAGCTCGGTCACGCCCATCGCGTCAGGGCGCCCACGCGAGGAAATTGGCGATGAGCCTGAGCCCGAGCTTCTGGCTCTTCTCCGGGTGGAACTGCGTGCCCGCGACATTGCCGCGCGCCACGATCGCCGTGACCGGGCCGCCGTAGTCGGCGACCGCCGCCACGTCTTCGTCGCGGTCCGGCACGAGGTGGTAGCCGTGCAGGAAATAGGCGTGCCAGCCGTCCTCGCCAAGGCGGATGCCGTCGAACAGCGCGTGATCCGAGCGCGCCGCCATCGTGTTCCAGCCCATGTGCGGAACTTTCAGCGACGGGTCGGAGGGCACGACCGCGCGCACCTCGCCGGCGATGCGGTCGAGGCCCGGCGTCTCGCCGTGCTCCAGCCCGCGCGTGGCGAGAAGCTGCATGCCGACGCAGATGCCGAAGAACGGCCGCCCGCGGGCGTCGATGGTTTCATCGATGGCGGCGATCATGCCCGGGATGGCGTCGAGGTTGCGGCGGCAGTCTGCGAATGCGCCGTCGCCCGGCAGCACGACGCGATCGGCCGCTGCAACGACCTCGGGATCGGATGTGACGATGACATCCTCGCGCAGACCGCGTTCAGCGATGGCGAACTGGAACGCCTTCTCGGCCGAGCGCAGGTTGCCGGCGCCGTAGTCGATGATGGCGACGGTCACGACGTGCTCTTGGGGCTCGCCGGCGCGGGGAACAGGCCGACCACCTCGCCGGCCTCTGCGGCCGACTGATGCCCCTGCCACGCGCGCGGCGGCGAAGGGGGAGGCGTCGGGGGTGTCGGCGGAGTTGGTGGCGTCGGAGGCACCGGCGCTGCCGCGAACGCCGGTTGCGGCCCGGCCGTCTCGCGACCCGCGAAGTAGCGAACCTCGGCTTCCTCGAGGTTGCGGCCTTCGGCTATGCCGACCAGCCGGTGGCCGCGCCGCTCCAGCGTCCAGCGCCTGAGGTTGTTGGCCTCGAGCGCGAACAGGAGGGAGAACAGGATCATCACCACCGCGGCGAGATCATCACCAAGCCGCCGCGTGAGATAGGCAAGCCCGACCCCAACGACCACGTAGCCGATCAGCACCAGCCACATGCGCCGGTAGAGGAGCCACGGCAGCGCGATGAGGAATGCCGGCCACGAGAAGCCGTCCTTCACGAAGACAGTGCGCATCGGGTCGGTCGCCGCGTCGCCGACGCGGGTGGCTGGCGCGAGTACGGTGTAGATCGCCATTGGCGTGTCCTCAGCCGGAGAGCCGGCCCTTGGTCGACGGAACGCGGCCCTTCTGCCGCGGATCGATTTCGGTCGCAGCGCGGAGCACCCGCGCCAGCGCCTTGAAGCAGGTCTCGGCGATATGGTGATTGTTGCGGCCGTAGAGGTTCTCGATGTGCAGCGTCACGCCGGCATTCTGTGCGAACGCCTCGAAGAACTCGCGGAACAGCTCGCTTTCGAGGTCGCCCACCTTGTTTTTGGTGAACGCAACCTTCCAGACGAGGTGCGGCCGCCCGGAGATGTCGATCGCCGCGCGCGTCATCGCCTCGTCCATCGGTAAGTGGACGTCGGCATAGCGGGTGATGCCCCTGAGGTCGCCGAGCGCCTGCTTCAGCGCCTGGCCGAGGGCGATGCCCACGTCCTCCACCGTGTGGTGCTGGTCGATGTGGAGGTCGCCCTTCGCGATGATGGTGATGTCGATGAGGCTGTGGCGCGCGACCTGCTCCAGCATGTGGTCGAAGAACCCGATGCCGGTCTGAATCCGGGCCTTCCCGGTCCCGTCGAGGTCGACGGCGACCGAGATGTCGGTTTCCCTGGTCTTGCGCTTGACCGAACCCTTGCGCATGGCGGCTCCCTTGAGGCGCGCGCCTTGTATCAGGCCGGGGTTGGCGTGCCAATTCCGATGGCCGCGGGGGCGGGTTTGCGCGGCGCGCGCGAGTGCCTACATATGCACCCGACAACAGGAGCCCCGGCGGGGCCGGTCAGGACCGCCAGCGGCTTGCTACGAAAGGATACCCATTGGATCACAAGGATCCCGCCACCTGGTACGGCACCACCATCGTGACCGTGAGGAAGGGCGGCAAGGTCGTCATCGCCGGCGACGGGCAGGTCTCGGTCGGCCAGACGGTCATCAAGCATAACGCCAGGAAAGTCCGCCCGCTCGGCAAGGGCGGTGTCATCGCCGGTTTCGCCGGCGCCACCGCCGACGCCTTCACCCTGTTCGAGCGCCTCGAGGCCAAGCTCGACCAGTACCCCGGCCAGCTCACCCGCGCCTGCGTCGAGCTCGCCAAGGACTGGCGCACCGACCGCTATCTCCGCCGGCTGGAGGCCATGATGATCGTCGCCGACAAGTCGACGACGCTCGTGCTCACCGGCACAGGCGACGTGCTCGAGCCCGAGCATGGCGCCGCTGGCATCGGCTCCGGCGGCAACTATGCTCTGGCCGCGGCGCGCGCCCTCATGGACACCGACATGGACGCGGAGGCCATCGCCCGCAAGGCGATGGAGATCGCCGCCGACATCTGCATCTACACCAACGACAACGTCACGCTCGAAAAGCTCGATGCCGCCTGAGAGGGCGCACTGAGAATTCGCCCGTTCCCGTTCTCTTCGTCCGTGCCGCCCGCGGTACGGACGGCAACCGCCCCGATAATCACATGACCGAACTGTCACCCCGCGAAACCGTCTCCGAACTCGACCGCTTCATCATCGGCCAGCACGACGCCAAGCGCGCCGTCGCTATTGCGCTCCGCAACCGCTGGCGCCGCCAGCAGCTCGAGGGCCCGATGCGCGAGGAGGTGCTGCCCAAGAACATCCTGATGATCGGCCCGACCGGCGTCGGCAAGACCGAGATCTCGCGGCGCCTTGCAAAGCTCGCCGGCGCGCCGTTCCTCAAGATCGAGGCGACCAAGTTCACCGAGGTCGGCTACGTCGGCCGCGACGTCGATTCGATCGTCCGCGACCTCGTCGAGGTCGGCATCACGCTAGTGCGCGAGCGCCGGCGGAAGGAGGTCGAGGCCAAGGCCGAGCTTGCCGCGGAGGAGCGGGTGGTCACCGCGCTGGTCGGCGCCTCGGCGAGCCCGGCCACGCGCGAGAGCTTCCGCAAGCGGCTCCGCGACGGCGAGCTCGACGACAAGGAGATCGAAATCGAGGTGCGCGACACCTCACCCGGCGGCATGCCGCAGTTCGACATGCCCGGCGGCAGCGTCGGTGTCGTCAACATCGGCGAGATGCTCGGCAAGGCCTTCGGCGGGCGCACCAAGAAGCGGCGCGTCACGGTGAAGGATTCGCACGCCATCCTCGTCGCCGAGGAATCGGACAAGCTCCTCGACACCGAGGAGGTGACGCAGGAGGCGATCGTCGCCGTGGAGAACGACGGCATCGTCTTCCTTGACGAGATCGACAAGGTCGCCCGCGAAGGCACCTACGGCGGCGGCGTCTCGCGCGAGGGCGTGCAGCGCGACCTGCTGCCGCTCATCGAAGGCACCACGGTCGCCACCAAGTACGGGCCGGTGAAGACGGACCACATCCTGTTCATCGCTTCGGGCGCCTTCCACGTCGCCAAGCCGTCCGACCTGCTGCCCGAGCTGCAGGGCCGCCTGCCCATCCGCGTCGAGCTGCAGGCGCTCACCAAGGAGGACTTCCGCCGTATCCTCACCGATACGGAGGCGAGCCTCATCAAGCAGTACGTCGCGCTGATGGCGACGGAGGGCGTCACGCTGGAGTTCACCGACGACGCCATCGACGCCATCGCCTCGTTCGCGGTCGGCATCAATTCGAGCGTCGAGAACATCGGCGCGCGCCGCCTGCAGACGGTGATGGAGCGCGTGCTCGACGACGTGAGCTTCACTGCCGCCGACCAGAACGGCCAGACGATGGTCATCGACGGCAAGTACGTCGAGGATCACATCGGCGATCTCGCGCGCAACGTCGATCTGAGCCGGTTTATCTTGTAGGTCGGCCCTCGCTTTCGCGAGAGCGACAACATCGCTACCGCGCCCGCCTGATCCGCACGTAGAGCGCGCCGCTACCACCGTGCGTCGGGCCAGCTTCGTCAAATCCGATGACGAACGGACGGAGCTGCGGCGAGGCGAGCCACATCGGCACGACGCGGCGAAGCACGCCGCGCTCGCCGGTTCCGGACGTTCCCTTGCCGGTGATGACCAGCAAGAGCTTGGCGCCCTTGGCCTGCGCGTCGCCGATGAAGCGGACGAGCCGCGCCTGTGCGGCGTCCTGCGTCATGCCGTGGAGGTCGATGCGGGCGTCGATGGCGACCGTGCCGCGGCCGATGCGGCCGAGCGTGCGCCGGTCGAACGGGTTGAGCGCCGGCGGCGGCTTCGGTTTGGGCGGCGGCGATTTCGCCGGCTGGGCGTGGGTGGTGGGCCTGGCGGCCTTCCGCTCCGCCTTCGCCGGTGGCGGCTTTGGCTTTGCCGGCTGCCGCGCGCGGCGCTGGAGCGGGGTCACGGAATGGGTGACGGTCTCCCAGAGTTCGAGTTCCTCGCCGGTCGGCGTCCGCTTCCGGCTCATCGGCTGCGCCCCCGCGGCTTGAGCAGAACGAAACGGCCCGCGGCGCGCATGGCGCCTGCAACCGCGCCGGCGGCATGGCCGGAGCCGAAGAAGATGTCGCCGCGCGCCGGCCCGACGATCGCCGATCCCGTGTCGTGCGCGATCATCAGGCGATGGAACGGCGTGCCGCCCGGCAAGCGCGTCTCGATCCAGACCGGGGCGTGGAAGGAATGGAGCGTCCGGTCGACGGCGAGGCTGCGCCCCGCGACGAGCGGAACCTTGGCTGCGGCGATCGGTCCGAGCGTTTCATCGGCGACCGGAGCTTCCCGAAAGAAGATGAACGATCGGTTCTTGGCCATGACCGCGCCGGCTTCGTCGGGATGTGCCGCGAGCCACGCACGGATGCCGTCCATGGTCGCCTGCTCGCGGGTGAGCGCGCCCGCCTCGATCAGCGCGCGTCCGATGGGCGTGTACGGGTGGCCGGACTTGGCCGCATAGGTCACGCGGAGCGTCGAGCCCTCGGGAAGAAGACGGATGCGGGCCGCGCCCTGGATGTGAATGAAGAACGCGTCGACCGGATCGGCCAGCCAGACGAGCTCCAGCCCGCGTCCGGTGAGCGCACCGGCCATGATGGCCGCGCGGTCGGGATGTTCGGCGTATCCTTGCGCTGCTTTCCGCGCGAAGCGAAACGAGGGATCGAGGCCTGGCGCTTCGCCGGGCGTTATCTCGACGAGGTCGGGCGGCGGTGCGAGCAGCGGGAACCGGAATGCATCGGTCTGCACCCGCGAGCCGGCCACCTCCGGTTCGTAGTAGCCGGTGAAGAAGCCGGCCCCTTCGTGCGGCAGAACCTCAAACGGGGCGAACTCCGCCTCGAAGAGGGCGCGTGCCGTTTCGGCAGAGATCGGCGGAGTCAGTTGCGCTGCCCGCGTGAGGATGTCGGCAAGTGCCTCCGGGTCGATCCCGGTCGCGCGCGCCTTCGGCGGGTGCCGGTCGAGGATCGCCGCACCCGCCTGGAACGCGGCGAGCGCCGCCGCGTGGTCGTCGCCGGGCCAGCCGGGAAGGTCGGTGAAGGTGAGCGGCCGGAGCTGGAAGTCCGAGGCGCCGTCCATCGCCGCCCGATTTTTTCGCCGCGGTCGGGCCTAGTCGACCGACTCGGTCGCGACCAGCTTCCAGTTCGGATCGCGCGAGGTCGTTTCGCGCGCGAACGTCCAGATGTCGGTGACGTCGCCGACATGCACCGGATCGCCGTCGATGACCGCGCCGCTCTTGTCGCGCGTCGCCGAGATGAGCTTCGACAGGAAGCGCACGGTGATCTGCACGGTAGTGCCCTTGATCGAGGCTGCGGCGATCTCCGCCTTGTCGATGCCCACGAACTTGAACTCGATCGTCTCGCCGCGCGACTCGCGCTCCGAGATGGCCGCGACGAAGCCGTCATAGACTTCGCGGCTGAGGAGCTGGTTGAGGGTCGCCCGGTCGCCCTCGGCGAAGGCGGTGACGATCATCTCGTAGGCGGCCTTGGCGCCGCCGATGAACTCGTCGGGATCGAAGGTGCGGTCGGCAGCGGCGATGGCCGTCAGCCCGGCGTTGAGGGCAGAGCCCTCTGGCGCGATCCGCTTGAACCGCTCGGCCGCAACCGGCGCTGCCTCGATGGCCGCCGGTGTGGCCTGGGCGCCGTTCCGCCGGGGCAGGTCGACGACCTTGTCGCTGGCCGGCAGGCTTTCGCGCCGGGAATAGGGGTCGAAGGGCGGCCGCTCGCTGCCCGTCCGGCGGCCGAGCACGCTCCGCAGCCGCAGGAAGACGACCACGGCGATCGCCAGGAAGATGATGGTGTAGATGTCGACGAAACCGTCCACGGGAATAGGCCGTCCTGACTCTGAACCGGTGCCACTGTGGCACGAAATGGCGCTGGTGCGATGCCGTGTATGTAGGCAACGTTAAGGCCGTCTGCCACCGCGTCAAGAAAGCCATAGCCGCCGGAGCATCCGAGGTCCACGTCTTCTTGTAATGGCGGATGGGCCGTGTTAGCCCACCGGCCGAATTCGGGTGGGCATGAAACCGGCAGGATTGGCGGTTTCCCAGAGGCGTAGCGAGGATCGAGCATGGCCGAGAACGACGGGCAACCAGCAACACCTGCGGCAGCCAATGCGCAGCCGAACATGGTCGTCATCGCCCAGTACGTGAAGGATCTGTCCTTCGAGAATCCTGGCGCGCCCGACGCGCTCCGCGCCCGCCAGGCCCAGCCCAACATCAACATCCAGGTGGGCGTCCGCAGCAACGCGGCCGGCGAGAACGAGTACGAGGTCGAGCTTCGCCTCGATGCCCGCGCCACCAACGGGCAGGCGGTGCTCTTCGCCCTCGAACTGGTCTATGCCGGCCTTTTCCGGCTCACCAATATCCCGGCCCAGAACCTCGGCCCGCTGGTGATGATCGAGTGCCCGCGGCTCCTGTTCCCGTTCGCCCGCCAGATCATCTCCGACGCGAGCCGGAACGGCGGCTTCCCGCCGCTTCTGGTCGACCCGGTCGATTTTGCCGCCCTCTACCGCCAGCAGTTGCAGAACGCACAGGCCGCCGGGCAGGCGCCGGCCGGCGCCACCCCGAACTAGGGGTTTCCGCGCCTCAGAAGGCGAAGCCGGCTTTCGCCGCGAGCGCGCGCAGCGGCGCCGCCGGCCGCGGTCCGACGTGGCCGATCACCTCGGCCGCGGCGATGTTGCCGAGATGTGCCGCCTCCGCGAGATCAAGGCCGCGCACCGCCCCGAACAGGAAGCCCGATGCGAACAGGTCGCCGGCCCCGGTGAGGTCCGCGACCGTTTCAACCGGCTCCGCCTTGACCGCCCGCACTTTGTCCGGCGTCACGACCAGCGCGCCGTCGGCGCCGATGGTGACCGCCGCGGTGACGCCCTCGGCGCGGAGCGCCTCGACGGCCGTGGCAAGATCAGCCGTCTGGTAGAGCGATTTCAGCTCGGAATCGTTGGCGAGCAGGATATCGACGGTCTTCCAGCGGATGAGTTCAATGAACTCGCCGCGGTAGCGGTCGACGCAGAAGGGGTCGGACAGGGTGAGGGAGACTTTGCGCCCGGCCTCGTGCGCGATCTCTGCGGCCCGCACGAAGGCCTTCTTCGCCTCCGGCGGATCCCAGAGGTAGCCCTCGAGGTAGGTGACGGAGGATGCCGCGACCACGTCCGCATCGATGTCCGCCGGCCCGAGTGCCTGGCAGGCGCCGAGGTAGGTGTTCATGGTGCGCTCGCCGTCGGGCGTGATGAGGATCATCGAGCGGGCGGTCGGCGCGCCGATGGCGAGCGGCGGCGTGGCGAAATCGACGCCGGTCTGGTGCATGTCGCGCCGGTAGAGCGCGCCGAGCGGGTCGTCGGCGACCTTGCCGATGAAGGCGGCCCTGCCGCCGAGCGAAGCGACACCGGCGGCCGTGTTGCCCGCCGACCCGCCCGATTTCTCGATGGCGCGGCCGCTGATCGCGCTGTGGAGAGTCTCGGCGCGCTCGGCGTCGATAAGGTGCATCGTGCCCTTGGCGAGCTGCTCGGCGACGAGGAAATCGTCCTCCGTTGTCGCCAGCACGTCGACGATGGCGTTGCCGATGGCGAGAACGTCGTAACGAATGTCGGGCATCCCGGTTCCTAGGAGATCAGCCGGAAACCGGCGGCGGAGAAGTGGTGGTCGAATGTGAAGGCATGGCGGATACGGGCACGTTTCATGATCACGAAACTGGTCGCATCAACCGCTGACAGCTTGTGAAGGTCCGCACGTCGGAAATAGTCCCACGCTTGCTCGAGGTCGCGGAGTTCGCACGGCAGGATCTTCGTCTTTATCGTCCGATAGACCGCTTCTTTCCATGCCAGCGCGACGTCCCGGTTCGCATTGCGATCCAGGAACGTGAACGTCTCGATGACGACGGGGGCCGAGGTGTGGAGCTTTGCCCCCACGCCCTGCAACTGCTGCCAGTGGTCACGGGCACGCTCGTGGAGTGGGTCGCGCGACAGCGCAAGTGCAATCCAGGCGCCGCTGTCGACGAAGACGGCTTCGCCTTCCCGCATCAGGGTTGGTCGTAAATGCTGTCGTGGTCGACGGAGGTTCGTTTCGGTTCACCATCCCAGATGGCAACCGGACCCTTGACGGCGGGCTTGAGCACGGTGGTCCGGATCGCCTCGCGCACTAGCTCCGCCACGCTCCGCCCGGAACGCGCGGCCGCTGCGCGAAGCGCCGCAAGCTCTTCCTTCCGCAGGTAGACTTGGGTCTTTTCCATATGTGTCAACTTATGGAGGATGATGACATACGTCAACCGGGTGGCGTCTTGGCCGGGTAGCGGCAGAGGTCGGCGATCAGGCATTCAGGGCATCGCGGCTTGCGGGCGATGCAGACGTAGCGTCCGTGCAGGATGAGCCAGTGGTGGGCGTGGCGCTTGTATTGCGCCGGCACCACCTTTTCGAGCCTGAGCTCGACGGCGAGTGGATCGGCGCCGGGCGCCATGCCGGTGCGATTGCCGACCCGGAAGATGTGGGTGTCGACGGCGATGGAGGGCTCGCCGAACGCGGTGTTCATGACCACGTTCGCGGTCTTGCGTCCCACTCCGGGCAGCGACTGCAGCGATTCCCGCGTCATCGGCACGGCGCCGCCGTACTCGGCGATCAGCTTCTCCGAAAGCGCGGCGACGTTCCTGGCCTTGGTGCGGTAGAGACCGATGGTGCGGATGAGCTCGCGGATCCGGTCTTCGCCGAGCGCCACCATCTTCTCGGGCGTGTCGGCGAGCGCGAACAGCGCCGGGGTCGCCTTGTTGACGCCGGCATCGGTCGCCTGCGCCGACAGGACCACCGCGACGAGCAGCGTGAACGGGTTGGTGTAGTTGAGCTCGCCCTTCGGCTCGGGATTGGCGGCGGCGAACCGGCGGAAGGCTTCGTCGATGTCCTTCTGCGGCATGCGCCGCGACGGCGCTGCCCGGTTCGGCGGTCGCCCGGCGATGCGGCCGGCCTTCAATGGCCGCCACCGCCGCTGCCGGCGGAGAAATGATCGGTGACGGCAACGAAATCGACGGCGATCGCGAGCGTGACGCCAATGCCGACCAGCACGACACCGGCCTTGAAGACGCCGATCGCCCGCCTGTAGCGGGCCAGCTCCAGGCAGCGCGGATCAAGCAGCATCCACACGGCAGCGAGTTCGAGAATGACGCCAAGGACCAGCGGGACGAGTCCGAACAGGTCGCGCCAGCCCCACGGCAGCGGATTGGCTGCCCAGTTGGTAAGGAAGGCGAGCGAGAACCCGGCCAGCACGCCGACCATGATGGCGCTGCCGTAGCGGAACGAGGATTCGATCCGTTCCGCGCCCGAATGCTCCTCAGCCATCCTGCCCCTCCCGCTACCGGCGCGCGATGCGGGGATATCTTGCCGCCTCGCGATTCCTCGCCGCTCCTCTATACTGGTCTGTATGGCCATCGCCAAAACCGGGCCGGCGGCGGAACCGCCGCTTTTTTCCACCGTTCTGCGGCCGTACCGGTCGCTGTCCTCGCGCGGCTTCGGCATCCTCATGTGCGCCATCGCCGCGTGCACGTTCGCCATCGGGCTTTCGTTCTGGCTCCTCGGCGCCTGGCCCGTGGTCGGCTTCTGCGGGCTCGATCTGCTGCTGATCCAACTCGCCTTCCACCTGAACTACCGCTCGGCGCGTGCGGCGGAGGAGATCAGCCTCACCCGCGATCGCCTGTCGGTCCGCAAGATTTCCGTCAGCGGCATCGCGGTGGAAACCGACTTCAACCCTTACTGGGCCCGCCTAGAAGTCGACCGCCATCCCGAGTTCGGCGTGACGGGGGTGCGCATCGCCTCGCACGGCAACCGCCTCGACGTCGCGCGCTTCCTCGGCCCGCGCGAGCGCGAGAGCTTCGCCGACAACCTCGCGGCGGCGCTCGCCAGCGTCCGCGCCGCGCCGGCCTGAGCGTCGGCCGCGTCATCCCCGGGACGCAAGAAACGGGTGGAAGGCGGGCGCCTGCGGGCCTACGTCTTGCCTCCAGGAAACGGAGATTCACAATGGAACTCGCCACCATGGTCGCAAGCTCGAGACGCGCGCCTGCGCCGCCACGGTCCGACTACGATGTCGTCCGCCGCGCCCTCGAGTTCATTTCGACGCGCTGGCGCGATCAGCCGTCGCTCGACGCAATCGCCGCCCACGTCGGCATGAAGCCCTTGTCGCTGCAACGCCTATTCACCCGCTGGGCCGGCCTGTCGCCGAAGGCCTTCCTGCAGGCCGTGACCCTCGATCACGCCCGCGGGCTGCTCGCCGGATCGGCGTCGGTGCTCGACGCGAGCTACGAGGTTGGCCTGTCGGGGCCGGGGCGCCTGCACGACCTGTTCGTCGCCCACGAGGCGATGACGCCCGGCGACTACAAGGCAAGAGGCGAGGGGCTCACCATCCGCTACGGCTTCCATCCTTCGCCCTTCGGGACCGCGCTTGCCATGGTGACGGACCGGGGCCTTGCCGGCCTCGCCTTCGCCGACGACGGTGCGGAGAAGGTGGCGCTGTCCGATATGACCGCGCGCTGGCCGCGTGCCCGCTACGTCGAGGATTCGGCCGCGACCGCCGCGTACGTGCGCCGCATCTTCGATCCCGCCGCCTGGCGGGCCGATCGGCCGCTGCGCGTGGTGATGATCGGCTCCGATTTCGAGCTGAGGGTGTGGGAAACGCTGCTGAAGCTGCCTCTGGGCAAGGCCACGACGTATTCAGACATCGCGGAGCACATCGGTCGCCCGGGCGCGGCGCGTGCCGTCGGCACGGCAGTCGGCCGCAACCCGATCTCGTTCGTGGTCCCCTGCCACCGCGTGCTCGGCAAGGATGGCGGGCTCCACGGCTACCACTGGGGCCTCACGCGGAAGCGTGCGATCCTGGGGTGGGAAGCCGGGCTCCAAGCGTCAGAAGATTGATATTATCCCTATAGATAATATCAATAGCCAAATAGATACGAACAGTATCTACGCGAGGGTTTCCTTACTGGCGACGCTGGAGTCCGCGTTCAGCCGGTAGACGACCGGTACGCCGGTCGCAAGCTCCATCTTGACGATCTCCTCGGCGGTGAGGCCGTCGAGCGCCATGATGAGCGCGCGGAGCGAGTTGCCGTGCGCGGCAACCAGCACGCCTTCTCCGCGCAGCACGTGCGGCTGGATGGCGTGGATGTAGTACGGCCAGACCCGCGCGCCGGTATCGCGGAGCGACTCGCCGCCGGGAGGGGCCGTAGCATACGAACGGCGCCAGATGTGCACCTGCTCCTCGCCCCACTTGGCGCGCGCGTCGTCCTTATTGAGGCCGGAGAGGTCGCCGTAGTCGCGCTCGTTGAGGGCGAG
>CAZXKZ010000006.1:22934-37708 GCA_964641825.1 uncultured Bauldia sp. | reverse complement strand
CTTTGCGGCCGACACCATCGCGTCATCCAGTTGGGTCGTACCGACCGGTCTGACCCAGGCGGACGCGATGAGCATGACGAAGGCGGCCGGGGTGAAACTCTCCGGCGGTGTAGTGGGAACGGCCTACCAGGTAACGAATCGGATTGTGACGGCCGTGAACGGCGAAACGCTGGACGGCACGATTGAAATCTATGTAGTGGAGGAATGACATGGCAAATTCTCTATATGACAAAGGCAGGGAGGGATTCCTCGCTGGGGACATCGACTGGGACGCGAACACGATCAAGATCGTGTTGATCGATGAGGCCGATGACACCATCGACCTGGCCGTGGACGATAACCTGGACGACCGGGCGGCCGGGTCACGAGTGGCGACGAGTTCGGCGCTGGCCTCGAAGACGGTCGCCGCCGGAGTGGCCGACGCGGCCGACGTGACGTTTCCGGCCGTGACCGGCGACCCGTGCGAGAGCATCGACGGGTTCAAGGACACCGGGACGGAATCGACCTCGCGATTGATTTTCAACATCGACACGGCCACGGGCCTGCCGGTGACGCCCAACGGCGGCGACATCACCGTGAACTGGTCGAACGGCTCGGACAAGATTTTCAAGCTCTAGACGTTGAGGACAAGGTTCTATGAACATTTTTCCGGGCGAGATGAAGGAAGTGGTCGTGCGACAAGAGGGCGACCGCGTGCTGTTGCTGCACAACGGCCGGTTGTTGTTTTCGTTGCCGTGGAACGCGGCGCTTGAACTTGGCCGGGCGCTGCACGTGCAGGGGAAGAAAGCCGAGGAGGAGGCGGCTGCGGCGAGGATCGTGTATGACCAGGCGATCCTAACGCGAGTTGGCTTCCCCATCGGCTTGAGCAACCGGCCGGATATTCTGGCCGAGGCCGCGAAGGAAGCAGCCTGGAATCGGAATTTGCGGCGATACATCCGGGGCGACCGGGCGATGGGTATCGCCAATCAGACAGTTTTCGGGACGCCGAGGATCATCGTGCATCCCAAAAAGGAGAAAGAACATCATGGCGAAGAATTGGAGTGATATGACACTGGAGGAACTGGAGAAAGTAGCGGCCGACCTGGACGAAAAACGGGCCGCTATTGGCGATGAGGCCAAGCTCCTGCGCCGCGAGATCGACAAGCGACTGACGGCGCAGAGTGTGACCGGCTTGCTGGCGCGGATGAGTAGCGCGGAACGGGCGGCTCTGGCACAGATAGTTAAGGTGGAGGGCGTTGCCGGGCTGGAGTCGTTCGGCGAGATATAGGGTCGGGTCGGTATGGACACGCTCACGACGGTCTTTCAGGTGGCTTCGCTGGCCGGTTCGGTGGCGATTCTGGGCCTGTGCGGCCGGATCGCGCGACGTTGGCCTGAGTACCGGCTGGTCGTCGTGGGGCCGTCGCTGTGGGCCGGGATGGGCGTGGTGTTCTATGTACTGTACCTGACCGGCCGATTGTCGCCGGACGCGGCACTGGTCTGGAGCGCGGTTCATCGTCTTCTGGCCGTCGTGCTGGTGCTGGGAATTACCGTTATCGTGGGGGTTATTATCAGCATGCCGCCGCTGCCTGACGAACGGGATGATGACGATGGAATTGAGTAATGTTCGGCTGCTTGTCCAGGCGGTCGTGGTGACGGTCGTGCTGGTGGTTGTGGTTGTCTGGACGATCCGCGCATTCATCCTTGTTTGGTTCCAGTCGCCGTCGCCGCTCGGCAAGATGGTGCAGACGATGAACCGGCTATCCGACCGGGTGGACAAGCTGGAGCGTGACCGGGAGCGTGACCATGAAACGATTATGCAGCTGAGGGTGCAGGTGGAAGAGTGGATGATCTATGCCCGTCTGTTGGCCGCCAAGCTGCGGGAATTCGGCGAGGAGGTGCCGCCCGCGCCGAAACGGGAAGTATCGACGGCCGAGCCGGATGATCGGCTGCTCGTGTCGTCGATTGCGGCGCTGTTTAACCGCGATGAGATTGACGACTTGGCATTCAGGCTGGGTATCAATACCGAGGAGATTAACGGGGAGTCGGCCGGGAAGCGGGCGCGGGCGCTGGTCGGCTATGCGCGACGGCATGGGATGGCCGAGGAATTGATCGCACTGGCCGCCAGGCTGCGGCCGGAAGGACGGTTTTTATGATTCTGACTGTAGGTCCTGATGAAACGTATCAGACTATCAACGCGGCGCTGGCAGCGGCGACTCAGGGCGACGTGGTGGTTGTCCATGGGGGCGTGTATCACGAGGCGATTGTCCTGAGCACGCCGGGCGTGTCGGTCATCGCCGCGCCGAGGGAGACGGTGACGCTGGACGGGCGCTATGGGCCGCATCTGTTTGGCGACGGCGATTATGCCATGAGCAACGGCCGCAAGGTCGGCGCGGGGCAACTGCCGTCGCTGAGCGCCGACAATGCGCGGCGCGGCGGGTGGGCGTACTCCGGCAAGCTGAGCGTCAACGGCTATAGCTCGCTGGTGAGGCTGGTGGCCGATGGCGCGTCTGTCATCGGTTTGACGCTGCGCAACAGCGCCGGGCGTTTCATTGTCATCGAGGGCAACGACTGCCGGGCCGAGGATTGTCGGCTGGATTTCTGCTATGGCGGCGCGGTGTCGGTGGCGCGGGGCAGCAGCGGCGCGGTGTTGCGCGGGTTGACCATTACGCGCTCAAGCGTCAAACATTTTGACGCGGGCGCGCCGGGGGCGGGGCCGGACGCGGTGGCGACGACGATTATCTGTCAGGGGACGGACGCGCTCATCGAGGGGTGCACCGTCTGCTACAACTACGGCGAGGGAATCTCTGCCGACAAGGGTAGTGTGCGGCCGGTCATCAGGTGCAATATCTGCCACACGAATTATCACTGGTCGCTGGGATTCAATAACACCGACGGGGCGGTCATCGAGAGAAACATTGTCTATTGGTGTGATAACCTGACCGACGCGATGGACAAGAAGTGGCCGGCGGACGGGTTTGTCGGCGGCTCGGAACGGGCGTCGGCGGAGAATCCGAAGGAAGCGCGTAGTCCTGACATGCGGATTACCGGCAATCTGTTCGTGGGTTATCTCAAGCGGGCGTGGCTGCTTGGCAGCACGGGCCGGCCGGTGCAGTTCGTCGATAGCCGGGTGGAAGACAATACGATTGTCGGTCGGGTGACGTTCGGTGAGGTGTGGCCGGCGTTCACCTGGACGGCGTTGAAGGCGGCGCTGCACGAGAACACGGTAGTCAGCGAGAACGTGATTATCTGGCAGGCGGGCGCGCGGGGGGTTAGCTATCAGCCGGGCGGCGATGTGATGTGGCGCGATAATCTCTACAGCGAGCAGCCGCCGGCGGGGATGCGCGGCGAGGCCGACGCGGTGACGCGCGAGCGGGCGCTGGTGAATCCGTTCGCGGTCATCCTCGGCCAATACGATGCGTACGCGGCGGATATGCCGGACGTGACGACGACGTTTGACATCGAGAACTACCGGCCGTTGGCGGGCGGCCCGGCCGTGGGTCGGGGGGCGCTGGAAGTGCTGCCGGATGAGCCGCCGGATGAGCCGGAACCGCCGGAGCGTGTGCCAGACTGGGAGCGGATGCTGTTGCTATTGGCCTCGGCCGAGGTTGCGGTCGTCGGCATGGCCGGGCTGTTGCACGAGATAGACGGCCGGATGACGGCGCTGCACGAGGCGCGGGCCGGGGTGGCGGCGTCGCTGGATGAGTTGACGGTTCTGATTGAATCGGAAAAGGAACGGTAGTTGTTTGTCCGGCGATTGTGCCGGATGACTCACTTAGTTAGGAGAGATGTATCATGAATGCTGAAAATGTATCGGTTGCGGCGTTGGTTGCGGTGTTGGTTTCGCTGGTGCTGGAGTGGTTTCCGGCGGTGCGCGGCTGGTGGGACGGGTTCGGCGAGTCACAGAAGCGCGGCATCATGGCCGGGATTGTGGCGGTTATCTCTATCGCCGTGCTGGGTATCAATTGTGCGGCGTATCAGACGTGTCCGGCGGATTGGTTGGTGGCGGTGCGCGATGTGTTCCTGGTGTTTATCGCGGCGGCGGCGGGGCAGCAGGGTGTGCATTTGCTGACGAAGCGGGCCGGCCAGTTTTAACAGGGTTAGACGTACCTGGTACGATAGCCGACGCCCGCTAAATGCCGGAGGACGGGAGCATTTAGCGGGCGTCTATCGTGTGGGGCAGGGCGGTTACTGCCGGCCGTCCCTCCCTGCACGTGTCCATAGTTAAATTAATAGGTGTTAGTGGAACTGTCGGCTATTCCCGCCGCATCCCCACCCCGGCCAGCAACATGGCAAAGCCGCCCAGCGCCGCTGCCGCATAGAAGCCGGGCATTTGCCACCACATGCCGAGGGCAAGGGACGCCAGAGCGACGACCAGAGAGTAAACCGCTATTCCTATATACGTCCTACACCGGTTGCTTTTCATTGTGTTCCTCCACTATCAATGCCGCAAACGCTCGCGCAAGCCGTGGATCGGCCGCTTCGACGCTCTCCAGGGTGATGACAATCCGTGCGCCGTCGCCGTCGCGCTCTTCGATAGCTTGCAATCCGCCGCTGCCTTGCGCATATCGCGCCAGCGCATCGGTAGCTATATGCAGCCATAAATCCGGGGGGTAGTCCTGTGCCTTTTTACTCATCTGATTTCTCCTGGTACTTGGCCCATCGCGCCGGGTTAAGCGCGATTAGCTGGTCGATTGTGCCACCATAAATTGCCCGACGCTCGCTTCCACTGCCGATGCGATAGAGCCAGTGATACGAGTATCCGCCGCCTGCTTTTGGCCGTCGGTTGATCTCGATACGCCATGCCACTACAAAAGGCGCGCTTGTAGTGGCATTGTCTTTTGTAGTGGCATTTGTAGTGGCATTACTCTGTAAAACCGATGCCACTACAAGCGGCGCGCCCGTAGTGGCATTTGCGCGAGATGCCACTACGGGAGATGCCACTACCGACGGCCGCGCCGTGGCCGCTACGGAAAATCCGGCGGTGTACTCAGTGACTTCGATGCAGGCCCGTTGCCGCGCGTCGGCTCGCCCTGCCCTGTCGCGGGCGCGGGATACGCTACCGGCACGACTGGCGGCGTGGGTTGACGCGGCGCGTTATTGGCGGGGATGTGGGTATTTTGACTTACTCGCGGCGCGGGCATTTCCAGCACGTCGGGCGTGCCGTTTTCGTCGCCGTCGGCCAGCAGGTCGGGCGTATGCTGGATCATGAATCGTATCTGATTCTCGGTGTAGCCGTCGCGGCGTAGCTCGTCCACCACCTGCATGAAGGCACGTTGCTTTTCGATGTTGAGCAAGGCGGGCGACAGAAGAGCGCGTTGACGGAATTTGAATTTCATAGCGTCAACGCGCTCGGCAGTCGCGGCGCGTTCCTGGTCGCGCTTGTGGGCCGGGTCTACCCGAAGCAGGACATAGGTCAACGACCCGGCAATGAGCGCCGACAGGGGGAGGCCATATTGTACCCAGTTGACCTGCCACGGCTGGAGCGCTTGCCCGCGTTCGACGGCAAAAAAAGTGATCATATTGAGCGCGGCAAAGATGAGCCAGACCAGTTCAATGCCGAGACCGACCGACTTTTGAGCGCCGCGCCACCGGGCCTGAATGAAGCCGATCCCGGCGACGACGGCGGCAAGTTCCACGAGCAGGGGAAACGCGACACGGATGCCGGTCAACAACGTATCAATCATCGTTCCGCCGGTTTCAAACGCGGCCGTCTGCGAGAGCACCAGCATGACGGCATGTGCGCCGGTGATGATGACGACGGCGGCTAATACCAGATAGAGCAGGACGGTGACAATGCCGCGCGTGTTGCGCTTGCTCTCGCTGTCGCTCAATTCGTACATGTTTTCATTCTCGAAGTCGTTCATTTCATATCCTCATTTGTTCAATCTACGTTACAATGCATTCTCGGCGGCCTGTCCTCATGCCGCCCGGCCCGTTGCCGCGGGCCGTTATTTTCTCAGGGGGCCAACCTATTGGGCCGGGGCCTCCGGCGGTGGCGGCGGCAACGGCCGCCAGTGGGTGACCCTGTCAATATCCCAAGTACCATATTCATACACACCGAAGTCATAATTCCATGGATCACTCCGTGGCGGGAAGAATCGATAGACCAGGTAATGGTCTTCCTCATCCGGCGGTTCGCTGGCCGGTCGCCACTGGAGGAGCGCTTCCAATTCGGCCACTCGCGCCTGTAGTGCAGCAAGACAAATGGATGACGGCGCGTGCATCGGTGGATTGGATCGTAGTCCTCCTGCTCGCTGGTCGGGCTGTATGACTGTGCCGCAACGGCTACAAATTAGTTCGTCTGTCATTGTCCTCTCTCCAGATGGTTGGTCACAGGCGCAAAATTGATCCATATCTCGGCAGCCTGAAAACCGTCTTTCGGTTCCAGTCGTTCGAAGTTGCCGACGGTGACGAGCGGTTGGTCGGCGACGGCCGTCTTGATTTCACGCCGCAGCACATCAAGTTCCCTGTCGCTCGGCGCGATGGCCTCGCGGGCGGCGACGATGCGCAGGTAGGTGGCCTCGCGCGGGTAGAAGATGAGGATGAGGCCGCCGCGCAAGGTGCGAACGGTGCGGGCGGCCGGGGTGAGGTTGTCGTAGATGAGTTTGGCAAGCATGGTGATTACTCCGTGGCGGTCGCCAGAATGGCGGTGGCTTTCTCGCACTCGGTCTTGTAGACCTGGCGCGCCTTGCTTTCGAGCCAGCCGTTTCCGATGCATCTGGCGCAGTTGTGCTGGTGGCCGCACGAGCATGAGTGCTTGCCCGTGCCACGGCATTCCGGGCAGTTCTCCTTGAGATCGGGGTTTCGCTGTATCCATTCGTGGAATGGGATGAATTGGGGGTTCTTCATGGTTCTCCTTCACTGTCAGAACGGCGACCGGGTCGTCGCCGGCAGTTCCCGACGACATGCGTAGTATTCCCACAGGATGCCGATGCCCGCCCTATAGTTGTCCAGCGTGAAATGCAGCGTCGGGTCGTCGGGCGAGATGTACGTAGTGCCTGCTGCGCCAAGATGTCGCCAACCGGCGCGGCGCAATTCGGCCATAAACTGCCGCCGCGTCCACGGGACAATCGGGGCGGGCGGGGTAATCGGATCGAGCGTCATGGGTAGCTCTCCAGTTGCACCGGCAGATACACCGAGGGGCCGGGGTAGGGGGCCGGGTACGGGTCTGGGCCGGGGTAGCCGCCCGGCGTGCGGGTCGGCTTCGGCCCGGCGTTGTTTGCGGCCGGGGTCGCCGTCGGCCACTCAGGAGGCGACAGACGGCCGTTATCGGCCAGCGCTACGTACCAGACGAACAGGGCCAGCAGGACGGCCGTGACAATGATGATGAGCAGCGCGGGTAATGGGTAGCGGTTCATAGTCCGTCCTCGTTCACGCGCACTTCACGCACTCCGGCGGCGGCGCGGCAAAGCGACCAGATGAGCAGCGCCGCGCCGAAAATGACGACGCCAAGACAGACGAGCAAAAGGGTCATATCATTTTGTCCTGTTGTGACTGCGCAAGGCAACGCCTTGCCGACGCAGGGTGTAGTAAAGTGCCGTCTCGCTGATTGCCAGCGAGTTGCAAATGTCGGCGACCGGGACGCCGCGATTGTAGAGTGTGATGAGCCGTTCTTTTTTTGCCTTGCCAAGCGGCTTGTTGGCGAAGCGGACGTGTTCGCCTTTTGCGGCCAGATGCCTCGCTATGCCCTCGCGCGATACGCCCAGTCGCTCGGCTATCACGCGCAATAGTTCGCCGTCGGCGTACATTGCCGACGCGAGTGTGCTTTCGGCCGTGGTCAGGCGGCGACCTTTTGATTTTGTCATTGGCCTGTCCCCCAGATTCCAACCGTTTCGGCCAGGGCGGCAATGCTCCCGGCCTCTTCCATCACGTCGGCAATTCGTACCAGGCTGTCGGCGATGACAAGCATGATTTCGGTCTGGAAGACGGCGTTCGTAACGGCCGTCTGATCGTAGAGCGCGGCGGCGCGTTTCATCGCGCTTTCGGCGTAAGCCAGGCTGCCGGTGGTTTCGCTTTCTTCATGACATTTCCGGGCCATGTCCATCGCGCGCTTAATGTTATCGAGTGTGTCGTTAAGGCTAGCGTTCATCGTGTTCCTCCTTGCCGGGCTTAGTCACCTCGCCCGGCCTAATCGACTAGTCGCTATACGCGCCGTTGGAGACGGTCTGCCCGTCGCCGGCGTCGTCACCGAACAGGCCGTCGGCGATTGCTACCGGCGCGGCGGTGTGCACCGGGGCCGGTTCGGACTGGACTACGCGCGCCGTACCTTTGCCGGTAGCGGCGGGCGGCTCGACATGGGTGATTCGGATCGTCCGCGATTGCCGGCCGAATGCGTTGATAACCGGCGCGTTGAGGGTGATACGGCAGCCGCGCCACGTGTCTGTGTCCGGGCCAATTTCGCGTGCGATTAGCGATGCGTTGGTCTTGTTCAGTACCATGAGCTTGTTACGCTCTTTGAAGTGGAGACACGGTTTAACCTGCTCGCCACCATTGCCGCTGTTCATGCGCTCCTCGGTTACGTGTGTGATAGTCAGCGTAACAGTCGATTCGCCGATCATGTCACCGGACAAGAACTTAAAAAGGTCAGTTGCATAGATATTCATGAGTTCCTCCAGGTCGTCTGCGTTTTGGAAAAATGAGATCAGGTCGGTAAGGACCTCGTCGGTAACGGGGCGGCCAATCCATGACAGGCTGGCGTGGGCCGTGGGGCACGGCGTGTTTTCGATGTCGATGGCGCGCGGCTCGATGTGGATGGTGAAGCCGCGCGCGGCGGCGACTGTCTGGAGCGCGGTGATGAGGGCGGCGCGATCCGGGTCGGCGTCGGCCGTGTCCAGGTGTTCGTCGATGCGTTCCTGGGCCGGGTTATTTATCATGATCGTCCTCATGACGGCGGGGCCAGGGGCACAGTATGAGGGCGCTGATTACGACGGCCGTGAAGATGACGGCGGGGATTAGGATTTGCGAGAGATTCATGTGTGGTATCATCCTGTAGTGTTTATGTGGATGGCCCGGCCGGTGTTGGCAGCATCGGCCGGGCCGCTTTGTTTAGAGCGTCGGCTCGGCCGCGCCGATTTCCATGAGCTTGACGACGGTTTCGAGGTAGCGGCGATGGTCTTCGTGGGAGCGCAGTGTGGCGGCCATTTCGATGGCGTCGCAATCGGCGCGCATGAGGAGCTCCTCGGCGCGTTCGAGTTCGACGCGCTCGCGCATGGTTTCGCGCTCGGCGTAGGCGCGGCGCTGGGCGTCGTTGGTGCCGGCGTCGTGGCGGCTCATGAGGGCGGTGCGGGCGACGGCGAGGGCGGCCTCGGCCTGGGTGACGGTGCGGCGACGCAGGACGCGACTCACCTCGACCCCGGCGAGCGCATCGCGGGCGGCTACGATTTCTTCCATTACCTGTTGCAAGTCGGACTGAATGTTCATTGGGTTGGGTTCTCCTGTACCGTTACTGAGTTTGTGATCCTTGCCGGTTTTTGGGGCAAGTTGTCATTCCGGTCTATCTAGAGGGTATTATATACCATGTAGTTGTGTCATGTCAAGTAGTTGGAAGAAGTTACTACTTAGCTGGCAGGCGTTGATTAGTATCGGAATTGACAGCAGCAGGGTGCCGGCCTCCGGGCGGCGGTCTTAGCCTGCCAAGAGGAGTGAGAGCAGGCCCATTATATTTGTGCTATGAGCGGTACAACTCAATAACGGACACGTTACGTGTCCGTTCGTGTCCGTTCGTGTCCACTGAGAAAGCCTATTATGGCGAGTTCAGCGCGTTCATCAGCACCGTCGCTCGCTGAATCGCCTCATTGGAGCTGCCGACCGGGCGGGGGGCGGGGTGGGGGTGAAACAAAAAAAGCCACCGGGTTAGGGTGGCTTTGGGGCGGGAGATGTGGGGTGTGGGGGGGGCGTTCGTTTGCGCCTCCTCTCTCACTTGCTACCCACATACAGCTTGACCCGCGCGATAATGGCCTCGGCGTGCTTGTAGATGTCATCTACTCCCGCAATCGACATTCTTTGCTCGTTCCGATCTGCATCGAAGATGCCGATGTACTTCTGTTCTCGGTCGAGGTACAGGCGGGCTATCGGCTGGCGGTTGTTGTCATCAAGCAGGATACCACAATAGCTTTTCGTGTCTCTCATCTGCACGCGCTTCACATCGACCACGCCGCGCAGTACCGATTTCACTGCAAAGAAGCCCTCCATCTCCTCGGCTGACGTGACGACCTGCTTCTTCGGGTCTGGCTGCTCCTCAACAACCGCCTCGGCCTCTTGCTCCGGGCCGGCCTTCTCCGTGCTCGCCGGGCCCTTCATGGCTGAGGTAAGCAATTCGTTGATCCGGTCGTTCAGATAGCGTTGCAGCGCCCGCTTGGTGATGTCGGTGAACTGGTCCCTGACCGGCTGGGTCATTCGGCCGGAGTAGACCTGCGTGGCAAAGAAGCGCACAAAGCTATCCGACGGCTGCTCGAATTCCTGGGCGATGAGACGGCCGATCGCTGCTGTGTACTTGAGGTCGCTCGCCGTGGTCAGAATGTCTTCCAGGTGAAACACCGGCTTGGTGAACTTCTTCAGTTGCTCTACATGTCGGTCTTGGAAGCTCAGCAAGTTGAACTCAAAGAAGGGTTTCTCATCCATCCGGTTCGGTGCGTCCAGATCGGTGAAGAAGCGATAGATCATACCGTTAGTCAGGATGCCGAAGCGCACGTGCTGGACGGCGGCGAAGTAACGATAGAGTTGGGAGGCGTGGACGAGGTTCAGGTCGGCGCCCGACCATTTGCACTCGAAAAGCATGATGGGGCCGCCGTTCATGACGATGGCGTAATCAATTTTCTCGCCCTTTTTGATGCCGATGTCGGCTATGAACTCCGGCACGACTTCGCGGGGGTCGAAGACGTTGTAGCCGAGGGCGTTGATGAAGGGCATGACCAGGGCCGTTTTCGTGGCTTCTTCCGTCAGGCAATACTCCAACTGCTTGGGGGCAAGTGCGGCCAGGTCTCTGATGCGGTCGATGAAATCCACGGTGTAATCCTCCTGTAGATGTGCTGAGTCTGATGAGATATTATAGTGGGCGAGAGGAAGGGAGGGGGTTAGGGCGCGTGAAATCACCCTCGGTGCTGACAGATTACCAACCCAAACCGGCCTGTGCTTCTGTGCCGACCAACCCACCATTCACGAATCTTTATCCACATTGCCAATTCGATCTCCTTTGGTTTATCGAAATGACGGACTCCCTAATTACATCCACCAAAATAGATGTATTGCTAATACAAGTAGTTGACATTGCTATTGCATTTCTGCTATACTGCTCCTATCTTTAGAGCGACAGGAGGTGAGGTACGAATGGCTCAGATCAGAAACCGATTTAAAATTTTGCTGGCGCAAAAAGAATTACAAGACGGTCGAAAGTACACATATGATGACATCCGTAGAGAAACGGGCGTCAGCCCTACCACGCTATCGAATTATGCACAGGGAGCTGTCACGCGGTTTGATGAACCCACCCTAGTGGCACTGTGCGACTTTTTCGGATGCGAATTGGCAGAGCTTATTGAATACCCCCCCGACCAGAGCCAGCAAAGTACGCTGTCGCTAGTTATGGCCGCAGCGGTCGAATAGAATGAAAGGCTCGGCAGCTACACCGAGCCATTCATAGGAGCTATTCGCTACCTGCCGAACGTTCCCTATCCCTCTCTCTTTGCCGGACAGCGGGATAGGCATTGCACCTTAACAACCTGATAAGGCTATACAGGCACAAAGTGGGCGCGAAGGGACTTGAACCCCTGACCTCACGGATGTGAACCGTAAGCCCTGGGATCACCCCCACAAGCGATAGCCGAGGCCGGTTTTCTTGGCGGCCTCGCAGAGTTCCCTTTCACCGGCAACTGCATAGTTGGCGGTCATGGCGACGCTGCTATGGCCGATGAGGCGGCTTGTGACGGCGATGCCGACAACGGCCGCGCCGCGCTGGATTTTGGCATGTCGTAGTGCATGGGCGCGGAACGGCGACGCGCCGGCGCGGACGCACTGCCGGGCAATGGTTTTCGAGATCGTTTCGGTTCTCATGGGGGTGGGGGCGTGGCCGTCTCGCCAGCCGACGATAGCATAATCGTCATTCCCGGCCGGGCGGACGGTCTGCCAGACTGACCACAGTTCGGCCGTTGCGATGGTGAACCAGAGCGTTACGGCGGCCGATTTGCCGGTGGATACGACCTGGTAGACCGGCCCCGGCGCGGCGACGGCTTCATCCATCGCCCGGCTCGATAGCCGCCACAGTTCCCCGGCTCTGGCGCCGGTTTCATGGAGAAAGACGACGATGAGCAGGTCGCGCAGGTTTTGGCGACTGTCGTATGTCCATTCATTCACCGGCGAGGCGCACAGGTTGCCGAAGAGATCGCGGTAGACCAGGGTATTCAGGCTACTGCTCAGATGTTGGATGAGCCGCGTTACGTTCTCCTCCGGCGCGGCTTTCGGCCCGGCGGTCGATCTCAGCAATCGACCGCCGGGCGGCTTTAATCGTTTGGCCGGGTTCTTCGGTATCAATCTCCCTTTTTTCGCCCAACGGAAGAACTGCCTTATGTCGCCCACGATTGGCTTGATCGTGCCGGGCTTGTATTTGAGGTACAGGCCGTCCACGTAGGCGCGCAGGTCGGTGTAGGCAACGGCGGCGATGGGGCTGTCGTCGAGGGCGCGGGCCAGTGGCCGCAAGCTGGTATAGAGATGGGTTACTGAGTAGCACGAGAGTTCGGCCGCTTTCTCGGAGAGAAACGTTTGCAATGCGGCGTTGAATGTGCCGGCGGCGAACTCAGTGGACAGGAATTCAGGTAGCCGAGCCTTATCAGGGATAACGGCAACGGATGGGGGCATAGCTCCTCCTTGCTGAGACATGGAAAGTGGTCAGGGCGACGTGAACGCTCTGACCACAATGACGGACGACCGACTCGATAGATCGGTCAGGGTGAAATTGTGACTATCCACAGAATACAACAAGCTTTCCCTTTTGTGACAACTTTGGTCGATGTTGGCCGATATTGGAGCCTGTAATGGAATTTGTCGCGTTGTTCCTCGTGCTCGTTGCGCTCTTTATTCCGCTGCAACATATGGCGTTCGGGCGTCATCCGAAGTGGTACAAGCGCGAACTGGCGCGCCGGGCTATCGGCGCGGGGACTGTGCTGGGGCTGGCGCTTATCCCGATTTGTTACGGTGTTTTCGACGCGCGTACCTGGGCGTGGCTGGCCGTGGGCTTTGCGTTGTCGGGCGTGATTCTGTTCGTCATGACGCGCTATGAGCGGGGCCGGCTGCGGAAAGTGCGGAGGGTAATCAATGGGCAGATCAGGCGATGGGAAGGTACGTCGGACGAGAATCAGTGACAGGGACGTTGAGTTCTACGAGGAGAACATAGCACGCATGAACGGCATAATCAACCAGGTACGCGGCATCATGCTGGACGTTTCCGATCCGGCGGTGCTGGAGGCGATTTCGGGTCGTCTGACAATTATTATCGAGAGGGCGGGCCAGACGAGGCGGGCGCTGATTGCCCACCGGGACGCGCGACAGTTGGGTGATGGGCGGAATGATGGAGACGGGCAATGAGCATCAACCTCTTTGCATTAGCGTGGCAGATCTCATTTCCGGGCAAGCCGGCAAAGAAACTGGTGTTGCTGTCGCTGGCCGACTCCACAAATGCCGCCCACGACTATACATGGCCGTCCTACGACACTATCGCTGAGCGTTGCGGTATATCTCGGCGAGCGGTTATCAACGCCGTCAACGAGTTGGAGGCCGAGGGCATCGTCACCCGCGAGGCGCGATACAAGCCCGGCAGTCGTCTTCGCACCAGCAATGCCTTTCGCCTCAACATTTCTGTTCTACGCCAATTGGCCGACGTTAATGCCGAGGCATTTTGCGCGGCCGAAGATGGCCAATTGGTGGTGAACACGTTGCACCATAGTGGTGAATACGTTGCACCATGTGGTGAACACAGTTCACTACCTATGGTGAATACAGTTCACCCCTATGGTGAACACAGTTCACCCAAACCAGAAGAGAACCAGAAGAGAACCGGAAGAGAACCGGAAGAGGGGGAGAGCGGCGCTATCGCGCCCCCCCCCCCCCCCCCCCCCCCCCCCGCGCTTTTTCCCCGCGCCCGCGCCCGGGTCGGGGGCCCGAAACCGCCCCGTCGCCCGTTTTTCAACCCGTGCCCGAGACGATTCGGGAAGCCAAAAGACGACGCGGCGATCCTGAGCCGGTTTCGTCCGTTACGAACAGTGCCCCGGCGGCCGTCGCCCTGCTGAGTCGTCTTTCCGGCTATTGGCCGGGGAACGACATTACCCCCGCCCTGGTTGCCCGGTTTGGCGACGCGCCCGACGAGGTGGCACTGGCTCGCGCCGTGGAATTGTGGCGGCTGTCGGGCCACAAGGTTACGAATTGGCTGGGTATTGCGGATTGGTACGACGAGATAAGGCGGCGGCCGGATTGGAAGCCGCAGGATCGATTCAGGAACGGGAACAATGGCCGGCCGGAGAAGGCTGGGCCGGTTGTGCAGATGCGGGAAGTTGCGCCGGGTCTGTATTGAGGATGCCATGAGACATATAAGCCAGATTACGCAGAATGTTGGGGCTGTTCGTGAAAGTGCGGCCGGCGGTTTCTTGTCGGATGGCCGGCCGCTGGGGCGCTCTGGTGGTTCGGGATACGGTTATTATAATCGTCCGACGCTCGATCAACTGGATACGACTCATCCCGGCGTGCGGCGGGCGGTGGATGCCGTGTATCTGTGGCGTGACCGCTATAACGCCGCGTGCGAGCCGGTGAAT
>CAZXKZ010000006.1:0-22924 GCA_964641825.1 uncultured Bauldia sp. | reverse complement strand
CCGCCGCGCGCGCCGTCGCTTGTCCTGTCCGGCCCTAATGGTGTGGGGAAGTCGCATATTGCTCGCGCGATTCAATGGTCACGGGTTAGCTGTCCGTTGGGGGATGACGGGGAGCCGATGCTGTCGTTGGCTCGGCCGGCCGGTTGCTGGTTTGACGCGGCCGACCTGATGCTGAAATTGGCACCAATTCAGACGGAGTGGCGGACGGTTGAATATGCCTCTGTCGGCAAGCTGATTGGCGCTGCGCCATTCTGCGTGGTTGATGATCTGGGGGGCGAGGGGAGTATCCCGTTCATTGCGGCGTCGGAGCAGCAGTTTGAGCGCCAGGCGCGCTGGTTCCGATTTATAGATTTCTGTTATGACCGGCATGTGTCGGTTATTGTGACGACGAATCTGGATGTCCGGAATGGGGAGCCGGCTGAATGGGTCGGTCGGCGGGCCTGGGATCGGTTGAATGAGATGGCCCCGGTGGGGCAGATGGTGGGTATGTGGGATGTGCCGTCATGGCGCGTCAAGGTGGGGGGGCGATGAGTATGACACCGGGGCTATCCGTGCCCCGTGTGTCGGAAGTCGATTCTGTGATTATGGTATAATCGGCGCAGATGTTTCAAAACGAAACATCGCCGGAGTGGGTGGACGGGAACTTGCGCACACTGGACTACGACAAAGTTGCTGGAATACTGGTGGATGCAGTCTATTACGGTGATAAGGCCGCGGCCGAGCGGTGGGGGTTGTCTACCCGGACAATCCAAAACTATCGAGCGCGATTGGGCGACGATTCCAAACTTGCGCTTATTTTCCACGAAAAAAGGAAATCAGTTGAACAGGGCTGGGCGGCCGAACTGCCGGAAACGATCCGTGCGGCCGATCGGTTTCTTCGTCGGGCGGCCGAGCAGGGCGACCCGACCGACCCGGACATGGTGCACGCGGTGGCCGGGGGGATGAAGCTCGTCGCGGAAGTGCTGTTTGCCAAGCAGATGCTGGATGCGCGTTTAGGAGTATCGGATGTTCGGAATTCTGGAGAGCCTCGACCGGACCGACCGCAAATTGAATCGATGGTTGCCGACGGCGAGTACAACGTCATCGACGGCGATTGACTGGCGGCCGAACCCTGATGACGGCGGCCGGCCGAATCCGCAGCGATTGGCGCTGGAATCGGTGGCCGACGAACTCTACTACGGCGGCGCGGCCGGAGGCGGCAAGACGGACCTGTTGCTGGGCTGCGCGCTGACGCAGCATCGGCGGGCGGTCATCTTCCGGCGAGTGCATCCGAATCTGGGTGCGATCATCGACCGCAGTATCGAGATTGTCGGCGATGCGGCGGCCTACAACCGGACGATGCACGTCTGGCGTTTGCCGGGCGTTCAACTGGAGTTTGAGGCGTGCCAGCACGAGGACGACAAGGCGAAGCAGCAAGGGCGCCCGCGCGATTTCTACGGCTTCGATGAGATCACCGAGTTCACCCGGACGCAGTATCAATTCATTATCGGCTGGAACCGGACGACGGACAGACGGCAGCGCTGTCGGGTTATCGTGACGGGCAACCCGCCGCTGGATACCGACGGTGCGTGGGTGCTGGAGGCGTGGGGGCCGTGGCTTGACCCCGATCACCCCAATCCGGCAGCGCCGGGCGAATTGCGCTGGTACTACCACGACCGTGAGGGGGGAGTCGTCTGGTTGCAATCGGCCGAACCGGTGGAAATCGACGGGGTGACGACCGTACCTCGTTCGAGGACCTTCATCCCGGCCAAGCTGGACGACAACCCACATCTGGCCGCCGACGGCCGCTATCTGTCGGTGCTCAACTCCATGCCTGAACCGCTGCGCACACGGTTACGCGACGGTGATTTTCGCGCCGCGGCCGGGGTTGACCCGTGGCAGGTGATTCCGACTGACTGGGTGCGGCAGGCTCAACGGCGATGGCAGGAGATGGAGCCGCCGGACGGGCCGCCGGATTGTGTGGGCGTGGACGTGGCTCGCGGCGGTCAGGATAAAACGGCTATCGTCGCTCGCTGGGGCAATTGGTTCGGTCGGCCGCGCGTCTGGCCCGGGTCGATGACGGCCAACGGGCCGACGGTGGCGGGGCTGGTGCAGGCCGAGTATCCCGACGTGCGGCGGCTGCACGTGGATGTCATCGGCGTGGGATCGAGCGCCTACGACTCGCTGGATGTCATGTATCGCGAGGCTATTCCTGTCAACGTAGCGGCGGCCAGCACCTACACTGACCGCAGTCGCAAGCTGAGGATGCGCAATCTGCGGGCCGAATTGTACTGGCGGATGCGCGACGCGCTCGACCCGGAGTACGGCGACGGCATTGCGCTGCCGCCGGGGAATGAGGTGTTGGCCGATCTGTGTGGCGCCCGCTATCGGGTGATGGCCGGGGGCCGGGTGGAGGTGGAGATGAAAGAGGATATTCGCGCGCGGCTGGGGCGGTCGCCGGATGTGGGGGATGCGTTGTTGTTGGCGAACTATCGGCCGCGGGGGCATCACCTGCCGCAGCAGGTCGAGCAAACGAGCAGATGGCAGAGGTTCTAATGGGCACAAGACGAACGGCACTGTATCAGGATGTCGGCGATGTCGGGCTGAACACGACCGGTTGGGGCGAAATCGGCGATGAGTTTTTGCGCGAGTGGCAGGGCGCGGGCGAAAAGGCCAAGCGAGTGCGCGAGATGCTGTACAACTCACCGGTGATTGCCGCGCTGCGTCTGGCGGTGGAGATGCCGCTGCGCGACATTGACTGGCAGTTCGCGAGCGACCTGGGCGAGGACGACCCGCGTTTGACGCTGCTGAATGATTCATGGGCGGCCATGACGCACAGTTGGGACGACCATATCAACGACGCGCTGGCTTTTCTGTGGTACGGCTGGTCGATGTTTACGATTACCTATCAGGCCGACGGCGGTCGTATCCTGTGGCGCAAGTTCCGGCCGCTGGCCCACGACACATTGCAGCGTTGGCAGTTCGAGGATGACGGCGGGTTGAAAGGTATGCAGCAGTGGCCGCATCTGTGGCCCGATCCGATTCCCGTCGAACGGATGGTCATCTATCGTTTCCGGCGAGCGCGGGGCAACCCGGAGGGAGAGAGCATTCTGCGGCCGGCATGGACATCCTGGTATTACGCCAAGAACATCCAGCACATTGAGGCCGTCGGCATTGAGCGCAATCTGGCCGGTTTGCCGGTCATCAATCTGCCTGAGGATGCCGACACGACCGAGAGCGACGACAACACGACCGATGTAGGCAAGGCGCGCCGGATTGTCGCCAACGTCCGCAACGACGAGCAGGCCGGTTTGGTGCTGCCGTTCGGCTGGCAATTCAATCTGGTGGCCTCGTCGGGGGCGGGCAAGGTCAGCGATACCGATCTGGTCATTAACCGCTACGACAAGCGGATGCTCATGGCGACCCTTTCGCAGTTCATCATGCTCGGCATGGACAATGTGGGGGCGCTGGCGACGTTCGAGGGCGCGACCGATTTCTTTACGCTGACGCTCAACGCCGTGGCCGATACCATTGCCCAGACGTTTACCAAGTTCGCGGTGGAGCGGCTGCTGCTGCTCAACGGCCTTGACCCGGCCGGGGTGCGACTGGAACACAGTCCGGCGGGCAGCGTGCGGCCGGAGACGATCGCCGACGCGCTGGCAAAGGTCGGCGCGGGCGGATTCATCACCTGGACGGCCGACGACGAGGTATGGCTGCGCAGCCTCTTCCGGTTGCCGGCGCGCGACGCGGCCGACATCGAGGTCGAGCGGACGGCGGCGAAAGCCGAGGCGGATGCGAAGGCCGAGGCGATGCACAGAATGATGCAACAGCGACCGGGGCAAACGCCGCCGGAACAGGGTGACGCGGCCGAGCCGGAGGTTGACCAACAATCGGCCGCATTATGGAGCGAGACCTACGCGGCCCCGTTCGCCGCGAACGGCGATGGAGAGGATGCGTACCGTCGCCGGATGGAGCGACAATGGCAGAAGAAGATGGGTGAGTTTCTCGGCCGCCAGAAACGCGAGGTAGTGCGGCAGGTGAAGCGCGAACATGGCCGGTAACATTCAGTCGCCCGATTGGTGGCAGCCCTACATCCCGCAACTCCGGCGCGAGTTCTCGGAGTTGACGATGGACATTCTACTAGCGGGCGGAGAGGCTGGGGCCGGGGCGATCCGGGCCGGGTCGGCGCTGGTCGATTGGGACGTGTTCAACGAGGATGCGCTGACGTGGCTGGACATGTATCTCGGTGGTGGGCCTGTTCCCGGCCTGACGCAGGAAGGCGCTTACGCCTGGGCCTGGGCGCTGAACGAATCGACACGACGCGGGGTCGTCAAGGAGATCGACCGCTGGGTGAGGTCGGGCGCGGCGCTGCCGGAGTTGGAACATCGGTTGGGCGGCTACTTCGATGAGCGACGTGCGCATCGTGTGGCCGTGACGGAGGTGACGCGCATTTATGCGGCGGGCAACGTCACGGCGTGGAAGGCCAGCGGTGTCGTGACCGGCAAGCGCTGGCGGACGGCCGTCGATGAGAACGTGTGCCCTATCTGCTCGAAGTTGAACGGTAAGTTCGTCGAACTGGACAGAGGTTGGGAGTTCAACGAGGCGATGCTGGCGGCCGATCCGGCGCTGAAGCGGGCGCTGGGCGCGCCGTTGACGGTAGTGATACCGCCATCGCACGTTGGCTGTAGGTGCTGGCTTCAGCCTGTTGTCTTTGATGCTCTCTCGGATGAGGATCTGGCCGAAGGGCGGTTTGACCCATCGGCGGGCGGGCCGGTAGCCGTCGCTCCGCCGCGCCGCCGGTCGAGAGAGTGGCCGCCGTTGGCTGAACTTGAGCGGGTGCAGGATTTGGGCGGCTCGACCGGGGCGGTGCTGATGCGCGCTCCTCGGAACGAACGCAAGCACGGTGCTTGAGGATCTCATCGCCGAATGGCTAAGAGAGAACGAGGAGAGAGCCAAGACCGTCGTCGCTGAGATCGACAAGCAGTGAAGGCTATTATGATCGAGAACATCAGCTACTACACCACCACCGACGGGTATCCTGTTATGGTGGCGGATTGGAACAACAGGAAGATTCTTATTTCCGGGGAACAGAAATTGGCGATGGATGGATACATCTTTCTCGGCCTAAACGACCTACCGCCTATCCACGTGCCGGAGCGTGGTAGTCGCGGGGCGATCACGCTTGAAGGATTTACGGATGACGCGGGGATATTAGAAGCTTGGAAGAACTTTTCGGCCGCTGCCAATAGTGGCGGGTTCGCCTCGCATCCGCTCTATCGGGGCCAGCGGGGGTAGGTCAGTCATGGCAGATGAAATCGAGATCATCTTCAGGCCGCCGGACCTGATTCGCCGGATGGAGCGCTACCCGGACAAGCTGCGCGAGGAGATGGAGAAGACGACGAAGGCGGCGCTCATCCATCTTCAGGGCAGCGTGCCGGGCTACCCGGCGGCCGATCCGGCGAGCAGTTACCGGCGCACGGGCACGCTCGGCCGCAGCATCGGTCTGGGCGGGCAGGCGGAAATCTACGAGGTGAGGAGCATCGGCGCGGGCTATGAGGCACGGCTGGGCACGCGGCTGGAGTACGCGCCCTACGTCATCGGTTCACAGAGCCAGACGGCCGTGCACAGGGCGCGCGGCTGGTGGACGATGCGCACGGTGCTGGAGAAGGCCAAGCCGGGCATCACACGGCTGTACCGGAAGATGGGGAAGCGGATGGTTTCGTTTTTGGAGGGGGGGTGAGCGATTCAACCGGCGTGACGACGGTCGTCGGCGCCTCCCCACGACGCAGTGCGCGACGGGAGTATCATCATCGGGACACGAACTGCTCGCGGTTGTTGTTCATAGGTCATTTGCCGCCGGGCACATACATTGAGATACGTTGTCCGTCGTGTGGCCGAATGCACGTGATCAGGGTGCCAGCCACTCTCGCGGAGGGCGTTGACACCGAACAGTAGTTCGGTTAAACTTGTGAGTAGCTAATCGAATAACTCACGGGAGAGACCTTGAGTCCGGCCATGTGCCACCGTTGACGCGACCGGGAAACCGGTTTGAGACCTTGAGTCCAGCGCGCTGTTTTAAGGACAGCGCGCTGGACTCATTTTCGTTTAGAGACATGGATAGAAACGAGTACGTCATCACTGAGTACGTTACCGTCGCGCCGGGCGAGCCGTTTCGGTTGCTGCCTTTCGGCCGACTGGTGAAGAACGGCAAGGCGCGGGAGATTACGGCCGAGTTGGCCGGACGCTTTCGGCTGCCGCATTTCCGGCCGCCGATCAAGATGGGCAGTCACCGCGACGAGACCCCGGCCGGGGGTCACATCGTGGCGCTGGAAGTTCGTGAAGACGGGCTGTATGCCGTGCCGGAGTACACCGATGAAGGCGCGGCGGCGCTCATGCGCGGGTCGTATCGGTATCACAGCCCGGAAATTGTATGGGAAGGCGGATTGGAAGACCCCCGCACCGGCGTGATGCAGGAGGGGCCGCTGATCATCGGCGACGCCCTCCTGCATACGCCCCATTTAGGCGAAGCGGCGGCGCTCTATTCCGCCGACATCATTGAAGGAGAGATGGATATGACGAGTGAAACGGTAACTGTGCCGGTCTCATGGCTCGACCGTCTGCTTGGCCGAAATCCGGAAAGCGCGCCCGCGCCGCAGCAGCCACAGGGGCAGCCCCCGGCCGCGGCCGATGCCGACCGATACGCGGCGATGCAGATCGAGCGTGACGACCTGGCGGCGCAAATCGAACAGATGCGAGCTGAGCGCAATCGCGCCGCCCGCGTCGAGCGATTTGAGACGGAACTGGCCGAGACGCCGCTGGCCGGGGACGCGGAATTGCCTGCGCTTCTGGCCGATTTGACGGACGAGACGGCCGCGGCGCTGCTGCGGCGACTCAGGGCGCTGGCCGAGCAGGCGCGCGTGGCCGAACTGACGGCCAATGTGGGTCATGAGGGGCAGCCGACGACGGGCGACCCGGTGATGAACCTGGACGCGGCGATCCGCTCGGTGATGACGAAAGACGGCCTGGATTACAACCGGGCATTGAACAGGGTTTCGGCCGAGCAGCCGGAGTTGCTCAAAGCCGCCTACGGGAGATAAGAGAGATGTCTGCAAATAGCGGAGACAATTTGCGTATCCACGGCCTGACGGCCGTCGGCGACCTGTCGGCCAAGCAGTATCACGTGGCGATGCTGGCCTCGACGGCGCGGCAGGTGAAGGCATCGACCGGCGGCACGGCGGCCAACATCGGCATTTTGCAAAACGACCCGACCGCGGGCGAGCCGGCCTCGGTCGTGGGCGCGGGCATGACAAAGGCCTACGCCGGCGGCAATATTGCCGCCGGGGCGCTGGTGACGGCCAACACAACCGCGCAGTGCGTGGCGACGACTACGGCCAACGACAAGGTGGTCGGCAAGGCCATCACCGGCGCGTCAGCCGGACAGTTGTTTGAATTGTTCGTCACACCGAGCAACTACTAGGAGAAGATGAGAGATGGCATTACCTACCATCAATGACGTGCAACTGGTCGAGCCGGTGCTGACCAACATGCTGGTGGCCTACCGGCAATCGGCCGACCGCTTTGTGGCGAGCCGCGTCTTCCCGGCCGTGCCGGTGACGAGCGATTCGGGCAGTTTTCCCAAGCTGACGAAGAAGTACTGGTTTACCGACGGCTTGCTGCCGCGAGCACCGGGCGAACCGTTCGCCCGGCTGGAGTACGGCATCGAGTCGGACACCTACAAGACGGAGCAGTTCGCGGGCGACCACGCCATCGCCGACGAGACGCGGGCCAACTCGCAGATTCCGATGGAACTGGAGCGGGTTGGCGTGGAACTGCTGGGACAGAAGTCGGCGCTGCGCAAGGAAATCAAGTTCGCGGCCGATTTTATGACGACCGGCGTCTGGGGCACGGACAACACCTCGGCCACCGACTGGGACGATTTTTCCAGCGGCGACCCGGTGGGCGATCTGCTGCTGGCCTCGGAGACGATCTCCAACAATACCGGCTATGCACCCAATACGCTGGTGGTCGGTCACATTGTGCATCGGGCGCTGATGAATCACCCGGACATCCTCGACCGCATCAAATACGTGATGGCTGCCGGGCAGGAGAACATTCAGCGGGCGTTGCTGTCGGTGCTGGGCATCGACAACTACCTGGTGGCGCGAGCGACCTGGGCCAATATCAATGAGTCGGCCGCCTTTGCCGCGACGCCGATCATCGATGACGATGCGCTGCTGTGCTACGTCAACCCGTCGGCGGGTCTGTTCGACGCCACGGCGGGCAAGACGTTCGTCTGGGGGCCGGGCGGCGGCGAGGGCACGATCTATCGTTACCGCGAGAACAGCCGGCACGCGGACATCATTCAGCATAAGGAGCAATGGGATCAAAAGGTCGTTGCTGCCGATCTGGGCTACTTCTTCAGCGACATCGTTTAACGATTAGGCGAGTGACGGCTGCTGAGGGGTGACTGCTACCGGGGCGCGACCCACTCCCCGCCGCGATAGAAGTCACCCCTGAGCAGCCGCGAGTGGGGTCGTGGTTATGGCGGATACGTGCTATATCGGTGTTGCCGGTTCGGACATGGACATCGGCATTTGCCGCGACAGTATCCAGCAGATAGTTGTGCCGGAAGGAAGCGAGCTCTGGTTCAACCGGGCGACGAAAGGATACGAGGCCCGGCAGGCGCACTTTAACAGGTTTATCGATAGCGAACACGAGTGGTTGTTGCTGCTCGATCATGACATGGTGTACGCGCCGGACACGCTGGAGCGGCTCATGGCCCACGGCGTGCCTTACGTGAGCGGCTACTATCTCCAGCGTCGCTATCGGCCGCTCGTCCCGGTGTGGTTTCACCCCTTTGACGGCCAATGGCCGCTCAGGCCGTTTCTCGCAGAGCCTGAACGCGGGCGCCTGCATCCGCTAGGCGGTTCCGGTTGGGGCTGCATCCTGTTGCACCGTTCCGTTGTGACAGGCGTGCGGGCGACGGTGCTAAAAGGGGAGTGGGATGTGCTGGAGGATGACATGGATGTATGGCCCTATGATTTGAGCGTCATCACGAAAGCGCTGGAGGCAGGCGATATCGAGACGCTGCGGCGCGAGTTTCGGCCGCTGCGGGGCCGGTTCGACCGGCAGCCGATGGGCAGCGACATCCGTTATCCCGTGCTGGCCCAGACGGCCGGGTTTCAATTGTACGGCGACCCGGACGTGAATCCGGCGCACGTTGTGAGCTACCCCCTGGCGGCGACGGACTACACCGGACAATCGGCGGCGACCTATGCCGCGTTGCTGCGTGACGGCGACGAGGCCACCGCGCGGGGCCGGATGGTCTGGGAGGCGCACATGGAGGCACTCCGTGGCTGAAATCGTCTTCATCCCGGCCGGGGACATCTCCAACGCCGGCAGCCGGATGCGCTGCTACTGGCCGGCTCAATTCCTGCCGAATTCAGCCGTGGTGACGTGGGACGACATCCGCGCCGGCCGGTTGCCGGAGGCCGGGGTCTACGTGTTTCAGAAACTGGTGGACGTGGCGCTGATGCGCACCTTGCGCGAGCGCGGCGCGCTCGTTTTCTGGGACGTGTGCGATCCGGTGTGGTGGTTCAATCCGGCCGACGCGCGAGAGGCGGCCGCGGCGGCAACGGCGGGCGTGGCCTCATCCGACGAACTGGCCGAGGACTTTAACAGTTGGGCAGGCGAGATTTGGGGCGGCGGCCGGGGGTGTTACGCGATTTCCGACCGGCTGCTGATTGATCACTACAACGTGCAACGCGAGCATGGCGAGGCGCGCCCGGTGCGCCTCATCTGGTTCGGGTCGGCGCAGAATCGCATCGCGCTGTACGGCGTGGGCGCGACACTGGCGCGACTGCGCGCCAACGGGTATGAGGTGGCGCTAACCATTTGTGACAATGCGCCTGAGTCGCCTCTTCCGGGTCTGGATACGGATATACCGGTCTATTACACCCGCTGGTCACTGGCGCACGAGGCCGAAACGCTGGCGGCTCACGACATCGCCCTGCTGCCGCCCTACCCCGGCGCGTGGGGCCGCGTGAAATCGAACAATCGAACGCTGACGGCCTGGGCCGCCGGTTTGCCGGTGACGACCGGGCTGGACTACGGCGAGTTGCGGGAACTGGTTTGTGATCCGGATTTGCGCCGGAAACGCGGCGCGCAAGGTCGCCGTACGGTTGAGCAGTACTGGCGCGTTGAACAGTCGGCCAACGAATGGAGGCTGCTGATTGATATGTGGCGCGCCATTGAAAGGAACAATGCGTTCAAGGAGGCGGTTTATGCCTGAGCAAGTGCAGTATCGCGTGAGACAGGGGTTCAAGTACGCCGGGCGTTGGTTTAAGGCCGGTGAGTTATGGGAACCGGCCGGCAACAAGAACGACGCGCTCATCATTCGCAATCGGCTGGTGGCGACGGAACGATTGACCGCGCCGAAGGCGGTCCCCGTGCCGAAACGGACGAGCAAGGCGGCCGATGACGCTGCGAAGTGACAGTTACGGCACTGTGGCGGAAGTCCGCGCGCTGACGCGGCATCTGCTCGACGGCGCGGCGACGTTCAGCAGCCAGACGCGGCCGACACTGGCCGACGTGGAGCAGTTCATCGACCGCTGGTCGGCGGTGCTCAACACGGCGCTGGTGGGTCTGGACGTGATTGTGCCGGTGGAGAACGAGATTGTCGCGCTGGCATGCTCCCATTGGGTCGTGCGACAGGCCGCGGCCGAGGTTGAGCTAACGCAGCGCGGCGCGGGCTACAGTGAACTGGAAAGCAGTCGTCTGGCCGGGGCCGGACTGGAGAGCGTCGAGGTCATCGCCGCGCGGGTTGTCAGGGCGCTGGCTCAGTTGGACGGTTCGGCCGCGCCGGTCGTATCGCGCGGGCTGATCTTCACGGGTACATCGGTGGCGGTGTTCGCCAGGGGGCAATTCGACGCATGAGTTACCCTGACGGTGAGGCCGCGATTCTGGCCCTGCTCCAGTCTATGCCGGAGTTCGACCGGCGCAACACGGCGCGGGCCGACTGGAAACCGCTCAACAGCGGCGCGAGCGACCATTACGCGATCCTGAAGGCGGGGGCGTTCGTCAACGCACCGGAGTCGTTGGGCGGCGGGTCGTCGGTGACGACGTGGCGCACGGTGGTGGAACTGTGGCAGCGTTGGGTGGATGATGGGCCGACGGCCGTGGCGCTCCAGACGCTGGCCCAGGCGACACTTGAACATCTGGAGCGGTATCCGTCGCTGGCCGGCGAGGGCTTGCTGGCCTGGGTGTCGGGCGGCGGCGAGATGCAACAGCGCTGGCTTAAAGAGGGCGGCCCGGTCTGGGCGGTCTGGGAGGTTTACATTGACTGGCAAGAAGAGCGATTCATCTCCGTCGCCGAGTAACGCACCTGACGCAGCGCAAATCAAGGTGCTGATCGCTGAGTTGGCCTGGCACGAGGAGGCCGCGGCGAGCATTGAGAGCCGGACGGGGCAGACGGATACGTATCATCATGAGACGGCGGCGCGAATCCGCGCCGAGCTACCCAAAACAGACGAGGTGAAAGATGACAAACTGGACTAGCGCGAACGGCGGATTTCGCATCGACGGCGCGAGCGGAACACTGGTTAACATCGGGCAGTATATCAACAGCGTGGACGACAGCGGCGGCGCGCAACGGCTGGACGACACCGGCCTGGGCGACACTCGTGAGCGGTCGATCAACGGTCTGGCCCAGGCGACACAGGTACAGATCAACGGCTGGCTGAACAGTACCACCTACCCCATTTTCGCGCCGCTCAAAAACGGTACGTCGGTGACGAAAACGGTGGAGGTCAAGTACCAGACGAGCAAGTACCAGATCGGCGAGGTCTGGGTGACGAACGTGCGTCTAGGCATGAGCATCGGCCAGAAGTCGCCCTTCTCGGCGACGCTTTTCGCCGAAAACGGGCTGAACACAACCAGCGTGGCGGCTACCTGATTTATCCGGGAGTGGAACAGACATGGCACATTACGAAGATGAGGAGTCGGGCGCATCGTTCGACATTGCCGACAAGTTCACGGTGCGTGAGCAGTTGGCGTTTCGCAGTCGCTTGAACGAGCAGGTCGGTGAGTCGGCCTACGTACGCTATTGGCTGGCCGGGCAGACGGTGATGCAGAACTGGTTGTGCGAACTGGTTCCCGATCCGGCGACGCTCGATCTGGATGCAAGCGACGATATTCGCGTTGCCAACATCGTGCAGTGGGCGGCCAACACGGTAGCCGGGCATATGAACCGGATGGAGACGCCGCCAAAAAAGTGATTCAGGCGGTCGTGGCCGTGGTCGATGGGACGAATGCGCCGCCGCCGCCGGAGTTGCGGCTGTACTGGATGTGCCAGCGGTACGGGTCCTTGCCGGAGCCGGGCGCGTTATTCGACCAGGACGCCGGGTTGCTGGAACGCATGAGCCTGCTGGGAAACGTCTATGAGGCGGTGCAGCGGGTGCGCGGGCTGACCGGCGATGACATCCACCGGATGCGACCGGATGACGGCCGGTTGCTGACGTGGCTGGAAAAGATAGGCGTGAAGGTGTAGGCAATCGGGAGATTGCAGTATGGCCGATGAAGTCGAAGTCAGGGTCAAGGCGGTTGACCAGGGCAGCCAGAATATCCAGAAATTCGGCGCGACCCTGAGCGGGCTGGCGACGAAGGCGCTGGCGGTCGGCATCGGCATGCAAGGCTTGAAGACCGCGTTTGGGGCCGTCGAAGGCGCGGCGCGGATGGCCTGGCAGACGATGGGCGAGGGCGCTCAATTGCAACTGGCGCAGGACAGATTTGAGAACCTGGCCGCGAGCATCGGCACGACGGCCGACGCGCTGACGAACGAACTGGGCGCGGCGACGCAGGGGATGATGTCGAACGCGCAACTTGTCGCGTCGGCGTCGGACATCATCAGCCTGGGCCTGGGCGATACGAGCGAGGAAGTCGTGCGGCTGGGCAACCTCGTGGGTCAGCTGGGCTGGGACATGCAGGTGCTCACGCTCACGCTCGCCAACGACAACACGATGCGCCTCGATTCGTTGGGCCTGTCGGTGGAGAACGTGACGGCCCGGATGGAGGAGTTGAAGGCGTCGGGCATGGCCGCGGGCGATGCTTTTGACCTGGCGGTGATCGAGGCTGGGGAGAAGAAGCTGGAGCTACTGGACAGTGCGGCCGACTCCAGTGTGGGCAGCATCCAAAAGTTAACCGCGATGTGGGCAAACGCGACGGATGTGTTCAGGATGAATTTTGCCGACGGCGTGGTTGATCAGCTGAACGCGGTAGCGGATGCCATCGGACAGAACATGCCCGGATTTGAGGAGGGAATGGGCGAGTTGGGACGAAAGGCCGGGGCCGCCTTTGGGGATGTTTTGGCCGAGGGAGCGGCTATTGGAGTCAATAGCCTCAACAGCCAGATTGAAGATCAATTACACTCGATTGGTGTTACCAGACAAGAGCTTGCGGAATTGAAGCGGGAATCTACGGCCGATTTACCGATATTTGGCGGCGGTCAGCTTGATTTGAAATATGCCACAGATTACAACGCGGCGCTGGAGGATCAGTACAGCATCCAGCTACAACTGATACGAGCGATGGATGCCCGCTCGGAGTGGGATGATTGGGGTAGTAGTCAATTAGGGGCCGTGACGGAGTTGGGCCAGGCCTATGAATATCTCATTGAGCAATACGAGCGGGCGGCCGCTCTCTCGGCCGCAGCAAGGGACAGTCAGGTAGGGGCCACAACCCGCGCCCGTGACGCCGTGCGCGATTTAGCCGCTTCCATCGTTGAAGAAAAGGCGGTCTGGAGCATCAGCACGGATGCCGTGGAAGCTCACGCCGAGGCAATTATCGCGGCCAAGGCCGAGGGGATGGCTGCGGCGAACGCCATTCAGGAAGCCTATACCGAGGCCGCCGCTCGTGCGTCGTCGGCGTTTTCGGCGGCGCTGGACGATGGGATGAATTTCGACAATTTAGCGGGCATGCGCGAGATGGCGTTCGACATGGCCGAGGCGTGGGGTCTGTCTGTGCCTCAGCTGGGGGAAATCGGGACGAAGCTGGGCGTGATCGATGCGGAGACGGCCGAGGCGGCAGCGAAGGCGGCGCTCTTTCAGTTGGCCGTCGAACAGTTGATGAAGGGGTTCCAAATCGGCGCGATTGACGCGACCGAGTTCACGACCTCATTTGATGCCATCGTCAAGGAGATGCAGGAAAAGTCGCTGGTCGAAATCCAGTTGGACTTGAAAATGCCGGAACGTGTACCGACAGGACAAAATGCCATATCGCCGTATTTGACCGATTTCAGCAGTGAACCTATCGAAGTGCCGATCAGCGTGGTGCCCGCGCCCACGACGGCCGACAACGCGCTTTCAACCGCGCTGGCCCAAATCGACGGTATCCCGGATGAACAGCAGAAGATCATCATTTTTGAGGCCGACTACGACGCGGTGACGACGGCGGCCGAGACGACCATTCCGGCGGCTATTCAGGGTATTTCGGCCGACGCGCGGACGGTTACGTTTATTCCGGAAGCCGGGGAGGTGCATGCCGAGATTTCCGCCCTTGCCAATATCCGCCTTACGATTCCCGTGGATTTCGTGACGAGCGAGCCACCCAGTCCGCCGGGCCATGCCGTGGGGGGGGCGGTGAGCGGCGGGATGCCCTACATTGTCGGCGAGGCGGGGCCGGAGTTGTTTGTGCCCTGGACGCACGGCTCGATTGTCCCCAACCATCGAATCGGCGGCGGCGGAACGCAAATTACCGTGGCGAATTATTTCTACGGCCCGGCCGATGCGGACGAGGTGGCCCGCGCGACGGATACGGCCGGGCGGCGACTGCTGGAACGCCTGGCGCAAATGGGGATGCCGACATGAGCAACCGGCCGCTGATGCTGACGCAATTTATCGGCGTCACGCTTCATAACGACACGACGATCCGGCAGGTCCTGCCGTTCGAGTTGTCGGGCAATTTGGCCGTTACCCGGATTTTCCGATTGGCGAACGGTGTGAAATTCGATGCCGACGGCGATGCCGACGGCGACACGACGCCGGGCAGTATCCAGGCTACGTTTCGGGTCACCGGCGCAACTCACAACGCGGCCAACACTTTGCTTCTGGCGCTGGAGGCGTTACTAAATCGCCGGGGAACGTTGAACGGAGTGGAATACCTGGTTTCGACAACCGTATCCCGCTCCTGTAATGCGCGCTGTGTCGTGGCGCGGCCGGTACTCCGTGCAGGTATGGTGATGGCGACCGGGCGCAATTATCAGATCGACGTTGAAATGGTCTGGGAACAATTTACGGACTGGAGTTAGATGAGTCGTTTCGGCAGCGTTACCGCGAACTTCTTTTTGCGGACGAATTTAGCCACGCCGGTGATGGATTCGGCCGGTGTTTATACCCGCGTGCCCATCTCCGGCTTCATGTCGCTGGAGAGGAGCGGCGAGGGCCGGGGCGAGGTGTTGTTTGCCTTCGATGAGCGGCTATCGGAACTGGTACAGGTCGGTCGCGTGCTGACGATGTTTCAGACCGATGCCGTTCTGCTGTCGGTTGACGTGCCGCCCTATCCGGCCGTGCCGTTCGGATTCCCTATCGTCATCGAGACAGTGGAGTTGGTCGAGCCGGGGAAAGTGCGCGTGGCCGGGCCGGACTTGTTGTCGTGGCTTAAGGACGTGCAGGTTTTTCGTCCCATCGGCGCGAGCGTTGTGACCAACTCGACAGTCGCCGTCGCCGTCGCCGACCCGGCGGCGATGACCCTGAGCACGGCCGCCGACGCCGGGGCGACCGGCGTCAAGCCGTCATCAATGACCGGTTGGCAGGTGGGTGACGAGGCGCGAATTGAACTCAGCAGCGGCCTGGGGACGCACGTCACGGTCGTTACGGCGCTCGATAACGCCGACACGCTTGTGCTGCGCGAATCACTGCCGGCGGCGGCCGGGGCCGGGAACGGTCTGGAGCGCCGCCGCCGGCAGGTGCAGGTCGGTTCGGGGCACGGCGGGGCTTTCGTCATCGGCGCTGAGTGTCGCCTGACGATGGACAACAATAGCGTCCATGAGACGTTGATTGAGGCGGCTCCCGACGGCGACATTATTACCATGCAGCACGGCGCGCCCGACGGCGCGGCCGTCGGCAAGGCGATCACCGCCACAAGCTACACCAGCCCGACGACCGGCGATGTCAACGCTATTCTGAGCTATGTCGGTTGGTCGGCGGTCTACGACAGCGGCGGCTACACGGGCACGGCCAACGGCACATACCACGCGCCGAAGGGGGATTCGGTCTACGATCTGTTGGTTGCCACGGCGGCGCGGTCGGGCGAGTTTTTCCGTCTGCGCGAGGTCGTCATCAATCCGGTAAAACAAATCGTCTGGCGACGCAGCGCCGACTACGCCGGGCACGGCGGCAGTAACTTGCGGCTTGTCATGCCCGACGCCGGCAACGTGGATAGCGAGGCGGCCAACATCAACCGGGGCATCATCACCGGAGGCGTGCGGCGCGTCGGCCGGTTCGTGCCGGTGACGCGAGTCATCCCCTATGCCGGAGATGATCGAATCACGCTCAAACTGTGCAGCAATGGCGCGCGGGCGCTGGCGACGGCCGCGGGCGCGACGCTGGTTGATACCGGTCTGGGGTTGTACACCCCCTCCTACGTGCGCGACGCCGCGGCCGAGACGACCTGGGGCGTTATCAGTCGGGTGGTCAATTTCTCCGATATTCGCGCCGAAACCGACAACACGGCCGAGTGGCAGACGGCGGCCGATAGCTTGCTCATGGCGACTCTGGCGCACATGAAGCGTCACGGCGTTGCGGCGAGGTATCAGTACGAAGTGGAAAACGTTGTCTGCCCGCTGCTCATCCTGCCCGGCCAGCGCGTCGAACTGGTTTGGAGCGACCCGACGGACAATTGGTCGGTCAACAAGACGGGCGCGAGTTCGCTCTATGTTGAGAGTGTCCGGCGGGAATTCGCATCGGCTCAGGACGACGGCCAGACGGTTTCCGGCGGGATTATTCTGACCTCGCTCACACTGCTGGAAACACCGGATTACATACCCGATGTTGTCTCCAACGCCGCCGAGCAGATTAACTCGATTCCCAGGCTGACCCGCACGACGCGCGGTGGGGCGACCGGGCGCGGCGGCGGCACGACGACGGTCGTCACCGGCGGGTCAGGCAGCGACCACGGCGCGCTAACCGGTCTGGGCGACGACGACCATCCGCACTATTTACGCACCGACGGCACGCGAACGCTGCTGGGGAACATGGCCGCTGCGGAGGGGGTGCTCATCGATGGCGTTGACCTCAGCGCCCACGCCGCAAACCCGGACGCTCACCATCCGGCGGTTGTACCGGCCAATACCGGTGTGTTCATCGCCGGTCAATCAGTCGGAGTCAATCTCGCCGTCCCCTCGGCGCTGGAAGTCAATAACGGCCTGCGACTGGCGGCGGCGGTGGCCGGAAACGGGCTGCTGCTCAGCAATCAAGTGCTTTCCCTGCGGCTCGCGGCCGCCTCCGGGATGGTTTTTTCCTCCGGCGCACTCACGATGGGTACGCCGGGGGCGCTGAGCGCCGCCGGCAGCGGAGGTGTTACGGCGACCGGCCACACCCACGCCGTAAGCGCGTCTTCCAACCCCGGCGCGGCGTCGCAACTCCTCAAGACCGATGCGAGCGGGTACCTGCAACTGCTCTCGCAGGGTGTCGGGGTCGCGCCGGACGGGGCAAGCGGGCTGAAGGTAATGTCTCCGCAGCCGACCTGGGTGGGCCTCTTGTTGAAAAAGCGAGCGGATCAAGTCGGGCAACTGCTACGCCTGGAAGACGCGAGCGGCGCGGCGCTACTGCTCGTTACGAATGACGGCAATCTGGAGTCGGGTAATCCAGGGTTCGTCAGCGGCGTGACCGGCTTTCAGATTCAGGGAGGCACGGGCAACGCCGAATTTAATAACGTCATCGTCCGCGGCGAGTTGCGCGCGGTCACATTCACGGCCGATGAGATGCACGCGGCGGGTGGGACACTTCAGGTGGCGACGGCGACGGTGATCGCCGAGCCATATGGGGCATACGACAACGATTTGGGTCCGATAGATTCGTCCGCTACGACGTACATCACCGTTAACGGCAGTTTGGCGACGGGCCTGAGCTACTTCGCGCAAAAGGACATCATTCACATCCAGCATATCGGTGAGGTACAGAGCGGCGGCTCGCTCTACATCCCCGACATCTATCTGGAGGTTGTCGCGGTGGCTGCCGTTGGCGACCGCAATATGGCCGAGGGCAAGCCGGGCCGCTACACAATGACCTGCTTGCGAAAATCCGGCGGTTACACCGGCTACCGAATCCCTGTCGGCGCGGCCGTCGTTTTGCATACGAAATCAGGCCAGGGCACCGGCGCGTACAAGGGCGGCCTGAGGCTGACGGCCGACCTGCCGCAATCTCCCTATCTGGACATCTACACAGTGGACGCTTCGCGCGCCTACCTCACGCCGTGGCCGGGCAGCGGCGACACCCGTACCTTGCCGGAGATTAAGCCGCGGGTTCGGCTTGGTAATCTCGATGGAGTTTTAGGTCTGGTCGAGCAGTGGGGTATCGCGGCCGGGGCGGATTTGTCCGACACCTCGACCGCCGCACGTTATATCGTCGCGTCGGAACTGGGTGTGACGTTGCGCAATGTTGACCTGTCGGTATATAGCGGGGCGTCGCGAGTCGTGCGACTCGCGACCGATGGCCTGACGCTGCTGAACGGCTCGACGACGTTTCCGACCGAGCGGTCGATCCGCTGGCTAAAGGCGAACGGCGCGAACGTGGCCGCCCTGGGCGTGCGCGGCGACGAATTCTATCACCTGTCGCTGGGTTTGCGGCCGACATTTGCCGACGTTCTGGCAGCAACGGGCATCGATATTTACGAGGACCCGACGGCATCGGGCGGTGATCGTATCGACCTGAAAGCCAGCGAAGTCGGTGTACAAGGCAACCTGGCTGTGGAGCAGAATATGAGCGCGGCCGACATCAAGACCAACGGGGCACTCAAAACGGGCGCGGGGTTGACGGTGGGCAGCGCGACCAGCATCGCGCCGACGGCCGCGATTAGACTGACGAATCGCGGCGCGCTGCCGACCGTGCCGGCCGGATTCGCGGATTTGTACGTTGACGACGCCGGCGGCGTGCAGCATCTCTATATCAAGTTCGCCGGTCAGGCGGCGAAGCAAATCATTTAGGAGTGGAATTCGATGAATCATGATGTATTTCTGAACGTGCTACGGGACAAAATTGCGTCGCTGGAGCAAGAGCTTGTCGCATTTGTCGAGAATGCGAACCGGCAGATAGCGGCGCAACAAGGCGCGATTGCCGCGCTGCAACAACTGCTGACCGACGTTTCGACCGGGGTCGAAACATCGGTCGTGCCGGACGAGGCGGCGGGCGAGTCAGGGGAACGATAATGCCGACGCTGGATATTGCAATAGTTGTCAGTGGACAGGACGCGCAGGAGAGCGGTGGAACAACGACGATTGACAGCGCGAATTTGAACTGTAACGCAACGTCGCAGTATATCGGCCTGAATTTCCATCATGCGGATATGGCAAAACTGATCGGCGCGACGATCAACTCGATGAAGGTACGGATGAATTTTCCGTCCGGCTCGTATGATGACCCGGACGTGATTTGGAAGATGTACTGGTCTTTTTACGCATCGACCAATTGGTCGGCGGGGACAAATGTAATTTCAGACGCCTACAACGCGGGCACGACGGCGACTGTTGCGTGGAATGCGACGTTCGTCGGCACGGGGTTGGAGGATTCTCCTGAACTTAAGACGCTATTTCAGGAGTTGCAGGCCGGTGGCTGGGGCGTTGCCAACAACGCTCAGTATATGGTGCGCGTGATTTGCAAGGGTAATTCGGCGTCATCGAACATGCGAATTACGGCCTATGACGGCACGCCGGGCGACGCGGCGCGGCTGATTATCGACTATACGCCGGTTAGCACACCGTTTGTGCGCAGGCGCGTGCCGAATTATTTGAGAATGTGAGGTTGATATGGGACGAATGTATGCGGTGACATTTGAGGGCGTGGCGGTGACGGTCGCTCAGGATTTGTTTGAGATTATTCCGGCGAGTAATAAGCCTGTTTTGTTCCACGGACTCTATCTCTCGCAGTCGTCGGATACCGGCGACGCGGCCGAGGAGTTTTTGAGGGTGACGATTAGGCGCGGGCACACGACGAGCGGCAGCGGCGGCACGACGCCGACGCCCGTGCCGTTGCCGTCATCGGCGGGCGCGGCGGCGGGATTCACGGCCGAGGTGAACAACACGACCGTGGCGTCGGCCGGCACGGCGGTTGTGCTGCATTCCGAGACGTTTAATATTCGCGCGGGGTTGGCCTATATCCCGACGCCGGAAGCGCGGCCGGGGGCGAGCGCCGCCAACACTAATATCGTCGTTCGGCTGGAGGCCGCGCCGGCGGATTCATTGACGATGAACGGCACGCTGATTGTTGAGGAGCTTGGCTAGGTGGGTGTTTTTCGGCGGCGGGCGCAAACGCGACGCAGACGGCAGTTCGTCTTTTCGTCGGCGGCGGGCGGGCCGCAGAGCATTACACCGGCGGCGGGCATCGCTACGGGCGAGTCGTTCGGCGGGCCTGCCCTGGTTGTCGGCGAGGTGGCGATTACGCCGGCCGGCATTGCGTCGGTGGAGAGCCTGCCCGCGCCGATAACCGCGCCCGGCCCGGTAGCGGTCGCGCCGTCGGCCGTCGCGTCTTCCGAGAGTGTGGGCGCGCTGACGGTCGGTCTGGGGTCGGTGACTGTACTGCCGGGCAGTATCACTTCGGCCGGCAACGTATCCCCGCCGACCGTCTCGCCGGGCGCGGTGGCGGTTGCGCCGTCATCGCTGGCGACCGGGGAAAGCGTGCCCGCGCCGGTTGTCGGGCAGGGCGCGATCATTGTCGAGCCGTCGGCTATCGGGTCGGCCGAGAGTGCGCCGTCGCCAGTCGCCGGTATGGGGCCGGTAACGGTCGCGCCGAACGGGATTATCTCGGCCGAGAGCGTGGGCGCAGCATCCGTTGGATCGGGGGGGGTGATCGCGCCGCAGGGCGTGGGATCGGCCGAGAGCTTTTTCGCGCCGATTGTCAGTCAGAATCGCACGACGTTGACGCTGAGCAGCGGCAGCAATGACGCGAGGGAAGACAGCAGCGGCAATGTGTATCTGACGACCACGTCGGGGAACGTCAATAACACGTCGCCCTGGGTCGCGTTCCTGTTCGCCAATCCCGCCTTGCCGGCAGGCGCGATGGTGATTTATGCGGCAATACGGCTGTACACGTTCACGTACGATGACCCCAACCTGACGGTGAAGGCGCAGGCCAGTATCTCACCGGCGGCGCTGTCGGCCACGAATGGCGATATTTCCGGGCGAACGTTGACCTCGCAGGGCGTGACCTGGAGCGCAAGCAACATCGGCGTCAATACGTACAATGAATCGCCGGATTTAAGTTCGGTCGTGCAGGAGGTCGTCGATCTGTCGGGCTGGACGGAGGGCACGAGCGACCTGCTACTGGTGCTGCACGACAACGGCGCAGGCGGTCATATCCGTTTTAATATGGCCGACAATGCGACGGACAGGCCGCAACTGGTCATTGACTATTTGGCCGGCGGCTCGCTGCAAACGATTGTCGTGTCGTCGATTGCCGGCGGTGAGGTTGTGGCCTCGCCGGCATTGACACCGGGCGCGACGGCGGTCAATGTCGGCAGCGGCATCATGACGGCCGAGGCGGTCAGCGAGCCGGGGCTGGCGACGGCGCAGCACGTCCTCGACACGGGCGAGATCGCGAGCGGATGGACGGCAGGCAATGCGACAGTGGCCCAGGGCGGGCCGGTCGTGACGGTGGACGACGGGGTTGCCTCGGCCGAATCCGTCAGCTGGGCGGTCGTCGTTAGCGATAACTCGGTAGTGGTCGGCGACGGCATCGCGAGCGGCGAGAGTGTGCCGGGGCCGGTGTTGGGCAGCGCGGCGGAGATCGTGCCGTCCGGGATTGCATCGGCCGGGAGTATCGGCAGTGCGCTGGTGTCGTCGGTGGCGGCCGTGTTGCCGGGCGGCATCGCATCGGCGGAAACCATGAGCGGGGCGACGGTGCAACCGGGGGTGACCCTCATCCTGGCCGGGAGCGGCGGCAGCGGCGAGGTCTTCGGCGCGGCGCTGGTGGCGGTTGGGACACTGGTGTTGCAGCCGGACGGCGTTCCGGCGACGGAGGCGTTTGGCTCTGCGTCGCTGGTGCCCGGCGCAACGACGATTGCGCCGTCGGCCGTCGCGTCGGCCGAGAGTCTGGGCGCGGCGGTTGTCGTGCCCGCGCCGACGACTATCAGCGTGACGGCTATCGGGTCATTGGAGAGTCTGGGCGCGGCGAGCATCGCCCTGGGCGCGGCGGGCGTCGCGCCGGAGGGCATTGCGGCGCTGGAGAGTTTCGGCGCGGCGGCGCTGTCTTCCGTGGTTAGCATCGCGCCGGAGAGTGTCGCGTCGCTGGAGAGCATCGGCGAGTCCCAGATCGCGCGGGGTAGTGTGGCGCTGCTTCCGACGGCGATGGCGTCAGCTGAGGCATTCGGCGGGCCGGTTCTGGGTTCGGGGGCGATTGCGCTCCTGGCCGAGTCGATGGCGTCGGCCGAGGCATTCGGCGGGCATGGTCTGGTTGTGGGTGTGGCGGTGATTGCGCCGGTCGGTATCCCGTCGGGCGAGATGTTCGGGCTGCTGCTGTTGGTGGCGCGCTTCCTGCCGACGCTGAATATCTGGCGCGTGCCGGAGACGGGTCGGGTCTACGCCGTTGACGGCCGTGACCGGGTGTATGTCGCGCCGTTTAAGGCGCGAGTATGGCGAGTAGAGGAGTAGCCGATGGGTAAAAATGCGTTCAACAAGGACCCGAACTCGGTGGAGTGGTTTGGTGTGGACTGGAGCGAGCGGCTGCAAGGCGATGAGGTCTTT
>CAZXKZ010000005.1:26373-38869 GCA_964641825.1 uncultured Bauldia sp. | reverse complement strand
TGGGCAAGATAGCCGACGCCCCCGAGAACCAGCGGCAGGATGCCCGCCTCCTGCATTGACCGCGCAACCTCTGCGGCGCGCCGAGCGACCAGAAGCTTGCGCATCTCCTGCCCGACGCGCTCCGCGGAGAGCGCGCGCAAGCCCTGCCGCGCACGGATAGCGGCGCCGAGGCCGTCAGCATCGAGCTCCCCCTGTCCGTATTCCGCGTGAAAGCGGAAGAAGCGCAGGATCCGCAGGCGATCCTCCGCGATGCGCCGATCAGCATCCCCGATGAAACGGACGCGACGCGCAACGATGTCGGCGTAGCCGGACGCGGGATCGTACACCGTGCCATCTGCATCGACCGACAGCGCGTTCATGGTGAAGTCGCGGCGGAGCGCGTCGGCGATCCAGTCACGCCCGAAACGGACGCGCGCCCGCCGCCCATCGGTTTCGATGTCTTCGCGCAGGGTCGTCACCTCGAAACCGCGCCCATCGACCACGACCGTGACCGTGCCGTGGTCGAAGCCCGTCGGGACAGCTTTGAGGCCCGTCGCCTCCGCAAGTGTCGTCACCTTGTCCGGCGTCGCCGTCGTCGCGATGTCGAAGTCGGGGATCGGCAGTCCCATCAACGCATTGCGGACGGCGCCGCCGACCACGCGCGCCTCTTCCCCCGCCGCCGCGAGGATCGCGAAGATCCTGCGAACCGGCCCGTCGCGGAGCCAGCCGGCGTCCGCCAGGGAAGGTACTGCGTCGCTCATGGGCTCCCGGTCGCCTCCGGCTCCGGTGGAATCGTTGCAGGATAACCGATCAGAAGCGCTTGTGGCGGATGTGGCGGCCAGTGGCCTTCAGGCACAACCGGCCTAGCCGCCGTCCGGTGCCGGCACGAAATGGCCAGGCACGATCACACCGTTCTCCAGGTGCGGCGGGACGTAGATGCCGCCCGGTGGGTTCGAATCGAAATGAATGAAGAACAGGACGACCGCGAGCATCAGTACCGCGCCCGCCAGCGCCAGCCAGGCGATAGTCCGGGCCTGCCAGTCCTCCGCGTTCCGCATGGTCCGCCGGGTGAACAGCAGCCAGAGCGCATAGGCGGCGAAGGGCAGCAGAAAAAAGATCGCGTCGACAAGGACGAACCGAACCATCAGGCGACGACCTGCTCATAGAGTGCGCGGATGATCCCCGCGGTCACGCCCCAAATATAGCGATCGCCGAACGGCATCTCATAGAAATAGCGTTCCCGGCCGAAGAAGACCCGGCTTGCCTGCCGGTGGTTGGCGGGGTCGAGGAGAAATGCGAGCGGGACCTCGAAGGTTTCCACGACTTCGTCGGCGTTGAGGTGCAGGCTGAAACCGGGGTCGATCCTGCCCAGGACGGGCACGATCCGGTACCCGGTGCGGCTGATGTAGGGGTCGAGATAGCCCACGACCGACACCATCGCACGCTCGAGTCCGATTTCCTCCTCGGCCTCGCGGAGCGCCGCGGAAGCCGGATCGGCGTCCGACGATTCGATCTTGCCGCCCGGAAACGCGATCTGCCCGGCGTGCGACGGCAGGTGGGCGGTGCGCTGGGTAAGGATGACCGAAGCCTCTGGCCGCCGGGCAACGACGGGAATGAGCACCGCCGCCTCGCGATAGTCGCCGATCGCCATGTCCGGGTTGAGGATATGATCGCCTCCGCCCGCCGCGCCGCTTTCCGGCGGAAGCCTGTGGAGCTTGCGCGCAGCCGTCTCGAAGAACGCGGCTGAGGACAGCCTGGACAGGTTGGCGGACTCCATTACGCGCCGCTCTTCACATTGCGGTGAGCCGCGGCCGCCGCCATCAGCGTTCGATATCGGACTCCCACCTTCAGGACACCTTGGCCGGCCACGGTTTCGCCTCGCTTTGTCCGTGTTATCGATGCCGGTCGGTTTTTGCGGCACGAGCCATGCATTCCCCTATTGCGCCACCGGGGCTCATGCAACAATTCCCGGACGAACGACCCGCTGTGGCGACAAGGAACCGCGAGGCCAGATCACGCGATGACTGCAATCAACCAGCCCCTCCCGCCGGCAGATGCCGAGCGCATTGTCGCTGAAACGGACGCCGCGGTCGCCCGGATTCGGGAAGCCCGGACCTCTATCGCCCGCGTCATCTACGGGCAGGAATCCGTCGTGGAGCGCACGCTCATCACGATTCTTGCGGGCGGCCACGGCCTTCTCATCGGCGTGCCAGGCCTCGCCAAGACGAAGCTGGTGGAAACACTCGGCACGGTACTCGGCCTTTCCTCTCGCCGCATCCAGTTCACACCCGACCTGATGCCGTCCGACATCATCGGATCGGAGGTCATGGACCAGTCGGCGGACGGATCGCGGAGTTTCCGTTTCCTGCCCGGCCCGGTCTTCGCGCAGTTGCTGATGGCCGACGAGATCAACCGCGCCAGCCCGCGCACCCAGTCGGCCCTCCTGCAGTCGATGCAGGAGTACCACGTGACCGTCGCCGGCGCCCGCCACGACCTGCCGCTGCCGTTCCATGTCCTGGCAACCCAGAATCCGCTGGAGCAGGAAGGCACCTACCCGCTGCCCGAGGCGCAGCTCGACCGGTTCCTGCTGCAGATCGACGTGCTTTATCCGGACCGCACCGCCGAGCGGCGGATGCTGTTCGAAACCACCGGCGCCACCGAGCAACATGCCGAGCAGGTCCTCGACGGCACCACGCTCCGCTCGATCCAGCAGCTCGTGCGGCGCATACCGGTGGGTGAATCGGTCGTCGAGGCGATCCTCGATCTCGTGCGCTCGGCGCGGCCCGACGGCGGGTCGGATTCCAAGGTCGCGTCCGCCATCGCATGGGGCCCCGGCCCGCGCGCCAGCCAGGCACTCATGCTTGCCTCCCGCGCCCGCGCGCTCATCGACGGGCGGTATTCGCCCTCCATCGACGACGTGCTCGAACTGGCCGAGCCGGTGTTGCAGCACCGCATGGCGCTGAGCTTCGCCGCCCGTGCCGACGGCATGACGGTGCGCGACGTGATCGCCGAGCTCAAGCAGCGGATCGCCTGAGGCATCGGTGGATCGGCACACGCAGATACGGCAGCCGCTTACCGAGGCAAAAGGCATTGCCGAAGGGTTGCCGGACCTCCTGATCGAGGCCCGCCGCATCGCCGCGACCGTGCTTGCCGGCTGGCACGGACGGCGCACCAGCGGGCGCGGCGAAACCTTTTGGCAGTTTCGCCCGTTTGTCACCGGCGAGGCCGCCGCAAGCATCGACTGGCGACGGTCCGCCCGCGACGAACACCTGTTCGTCCGCGAGAAGGAATGGGAAGCGGCGCATACGATGTGGCTCTGGGCGGACTTCTCCGCTTCGATGGACTTCCGTTCGCGGCTGGCGACCGTGACCAAACGTGCGCGCGCCACCGTGCTCCTTCTTGCGCTGGCGGACATGCTCTCGTCGGCCGGCGAGCGGATCGGCCTCGCCGGCGCAAGCGATCCGATTCTCGCCAGAAACGGCGCCGAACGCTTGGCCGCCCTCATCCCCAACGCGGCCAGAACACCGGCGCCACCGGAAACGCGGGCGCTCAGGCGGTTCTCCGACATCGTCCTCATCGGAGACTTCCTCGACCCGCTTGCCGAGCTCGAGGCGACCCTGGACAAGATCCTGAAGTCCGGCGCGCGCGCCCATCTCGTGCAGGTCACCGACCCGATCGAGGAGACGTTCCCTTATGCCGGCCGCACAGAATTCATCGACCCTGAAACCGGCGCGCGGCACGTCGTCTCACGGGCCGAGCAATACCGTGAGGACTACCAGACGCGGCTTGCCGCGCTCCGTGACCACTTGAGGACGCTCTGCCGCCGCGTTGACTGGACCTTCGTGATCCACCGCACGGATCGCCCGGCGACAGAACCCCTGCTTGCGCTGCACGCGCGCCTCGCCGACCGGCAACAGAGCCTCGGCCAGCACCTCGGTCGTGCCGCGTGACCGCCTTCGCTTTCACCAATATCGGGATGCTCGCAGCGCTGCTGGCGCTGCCGGTCATCTGGTATTTCCTGCGCCTGATGCCGCCGAAGCCGAGGGTCGAGCAGTTCCCGCCGACACGGCTTCTTCTGGAGATCGCAAAGAAGGAGGAGCAGCCGGCGCGGAGCCCGTGGTGGCTGACCGCACTGCGCCTGGCGCTCGCAGCAGCCGTCATCCTGGCGCTTGCCGGCCCGGTCTTCAAACCGACCGGCGAAGTCGCACCCGGCGAAGGTCCGCTGCTGCTCGTGGTGGACAACGGCTGGTCGTCCGCACCGGACTGGGACGCGATGCTCGCCACCGCCCACCGCGTCGTCGGTCTGGCGGAGGACGCCGACCGTCCGATCGCCCTTCTGGCGACGGCTGAGCCGCCGAGCCAGTCGCTCGCACCGGCCGACGGCGAGGAGATCAGACGGCGGCTCGACGCACTAGTTCCGCGCCCGTGGACCGCCGATCATGCTGCGCTGATCGGATCGCTGGCGGAAGCGGCGGCCGCGACCCCGTTCGGCGGCGTCGCCTGGCTGTCGGACGGCGTCGGCGGAGACGGCGTCAACGCGTTTGCCGAAGCGCTCGCTGCCCGCGTCGACGGACCGATCGTCAGCTACGTCGATACCGGTACGGATCTGTTCGGCCTGACGCCGGCGGTCGGTGGCGCCGACGCGCTCACCGTCCCCGTTGTCCGCCGCCAGTCCGACGCACCCTCGGCCGGACTGGTCCGCGGCACGGATATCCGCGGCCGCGTGATCGGTGAGACTCCGTTCTCGTTCGCCGGCGGCGAGACGACCGCCGAAGCGGTCTTCGCGCTGCCGATGGAACTGCGCAATGACATCGTTCGCGTCGAGGTCGCCGGCGCCGAAACCGCCGGTGCTGTGCAGCTCCTCGACGACCGCTGGCAGCGGCGCCGCGTCGGACTGCTGTCCGGCGGATCGGTAGAGTCGGCCCAGCCGCTCTTGTCGCCGCTCTACTACATCTCGCGGGCGGTCGAGCCCTATGCGGACGTCCGCGAGGCGACCGAAGCAAACGCTTCCGTCGCCCTGCCGGACCTTATCGACGGCGGCGCCTCGGTGATCGTGATGGCCGACATCGGCAACCTGACGCCGGATGTCGAGGAGGAGGTCGGCAACTGGGTCGGTGAGGGTGGCACGCTCGTCCGCTTCGCCGGCCCGCGCCTGGCAGCAGCGACGGATTCCCTCGTTCCGGTGATGTTGCGCCACCGGGATCGCGTCCTCGGCGGCAGCCTGTCGTGGCAAACGCCGCAGCCGCTGGCGAGCTTCAGCGAGACGAGCCCCTTCGCGGGCATGGCCGTGCCGGACGACGTGCTGGTGAAGCGGCAGGTGCTCGCCGAGCCTGATGGCACGCTGACCGAGCGGACGTGGGCTGCGCTCGCCGACGGCACCCCGCTGGTCACGGCCGCACCGATGGGACGGGGCTGGCTCGTCCTTTTCCACGTCACCGCAGATACAAGCTGGTCGAATCTCCCGCTTTCAGGCACCTTCGTCGACATGTTGAGGCGGATCGTCGCCTTCTCGAACAGCGTCGGCGGAGCCGGGAACGGAGCCGTCGCGGACCAACCGGTACCTCCTTTCCGCCTGCTTGACGGCCACGGACGGTTCACGCCGCCGACGGCCGAGGCCGAGGCCATTGTGGGTAACATCGCAGCCGTATCGCCCGGCATCGCCCACCCGCCCGGCCTCTACGGGTCGGAGGAAGGCTTCCGCGCGCTCAACCTTCTCGGTGACGGAGCGGTCCTTCCGCCGTTCGACGTGGCCGACATCGGAAGCGCTTCCGTCCAACCCTACCCCACGTCGGCCCCGACCGACCTGTCACCGTGGTTGATCGCGCTGGCGGCACTGCTGCTCGCGCTCGACGCGCTGGCGGTGCTCTGGCTGGGCGGCGGCCTCCGCTGGCGACGCCACCGGGCGGCCACCGCCACGGTGGCGGCTCTGGTCGTGGGCGGTCTCCTCCTCCACGGCGGACGGGCAAGCGCCGACGAGGCGAGCGACCGGTTCGCGCTGGAAGCGGTCGAGCAGACGCGCCTCGCCTTCGTCATCACCGGCGACGCCGCCACGGACGAAACAAGCCGCGCCGGGCTCGCCGGGCTCTCCGCCGTGCTGGCCGACCGCACGGCCCTCGAACCGGGCGATCCCATCGGCGTCGATCCCGAGCAGGACGAACTGGCGTTCTTCCCGCTGATCTACTGGCCGATCGTGCCGGAGGCGGCGATGCCATCGTCGGTCACGATGGCGCGCCTCGACGCCTACATGCGCCAGGGTGGGTCTGTCCTGTTCGATACCCGCGACCAGCTCGAGAAATCGACCTATGCCGCGACGTTCACCGGGACGCCGGCAGCCGAGCGCCTGCGCGAGATGCTGGCCAACCTCGACATACCACCGCTCGAGCCGGTGCCGGCCGACCATGTGCTGACCAAGGCGTTCTACCTGCTCAACGACTTCCCCGGCCGCTATGCAGGCAGTCCGCTCTGGGTTCAGACCAGCGACACGGAGGAGGAGCGCATCGACCGCCCGGCGCAGGCTGGCGATGGCGTCTCGACGATCCTCATCACCGGCAACGATTTCGCCGGCGCGTGGGCAGCCGACGATGACGGACGCGCAATGTTCCCGACCGTGCCGTCCGATCCGCTCCAGCGCGAGATGTCGTACCGCACGGGCGTCAACATCGTCATGTACACGCTGACGGGGAACTACAAGGCCGACCAGGTGCACGTGCCCGCGCTCCTGGAGCGGCTCGGGCAGTAGCCAAATGAACTGGTCCCTCGTCTTCTCGCCGCATGTCCCCCTGCCCGCTCTCCTGGCGGTCGCAGCGATTGCGCTCATCGTCGTGGTGCCCGGCCTCATCCGCCGCATGCGGGGCGCGTGGCTGCGTGCCATCGCCGCGGCGGCGCTCATCGCGGCGCTGGCAAACCCGGTCCTCCTCAACGAGGAGCGCGAGCCGCTGTCGACGGTGGTGGCCGTGATGATCGACCAGAGCGCGAGCCAAGCGCTCGACGGGCGGGATGAAACCACCGCTGCCGCGGCCGACGCACTCGCGGTGCGGCTTGCGGAATTCAACGGCATCGAAGTGCGCACGGTGGAAGCCGGTGGCGCGGTCGGCGGCGTGCCGGTCGACGGGACGGAACTGTTCGGCCCCCTCGCCTCGGCCCTGGCGGACGTTCCGCCCGAGCGGATCGGCGCGATGATCATGCTGACCGACGGCCAGGTCCACGACGCGCCGGCCGATCGCGCCGGCCTTCCCGACGCGCCGCTGCACGTGCTGCTCTCCGGCCGCGAGGGCGAAACCGACCGCCGCATCGTCATCGACAACGCCCCGCGGTTCGGGATCGTCAACGAAAGCCAGACCATCCGCTTCCGCGTACTCGACGACGGCGATTCCTCGACGCCGGCCGTGCGCGTCGCCATCACCCGCGACGGCGAGCCGCTTGGGCTCCAGACCGTGACACCGGGCGTTCCCTCGGAGCTGATCGTCGACATCACCCACGGCGGCCAGAACGTCGTGGAATTCGAGGCGGAGCCCCTCGATGGCGAACTGACCGAAATCAACAACCGCGCCGCCGTCACCATCGAGGGCATCCGCGAGAACCTGCGCGTGCTGCTCGTTTCGGGAGAGCCGCACGCGGGCGAGCGCACCTGGCGCAATCTTCTGAAATCCGACGCCTCCGTCGATCTCGTTCACTTCACCATCCTGCGTCCGCCGGAGAAGCAGGACGGCACGCCGATCAACCAGCTTTCGCTGATTGCTTTCCCGACGCGGGAGCTGTTCTCCGAGAAGATCGACCAGTTCGATCTCATCATCTTCGATCGCTACCAGCATCGCGGTGTGCTGCCGCTGCTCTACTTCGACAACATTGCCCGCTACGTGCGCGACGGCGGCGCGCTCCTGGTTGCGGCGGGTCCCGACTATGCGGATGCGGGCAGCCTGTTTGATACACCGCTGTCGCCGGTGCTTCCCGCGGCGCCGACCGGCCTCATCATCGACGAGCCCTACCATGCGCGTGTCGCCGGGGACGGCGAACGCCATCCGGTGACCCGCGGACTGGAGGGTTCCGCCTCCGATCCGCCGGACTGGGGACGCTTCTTCCGCCTGATCGACGTCGATATTCCCGATGGCAACGTGCTGATGGAGGGTCCCGGCGACCGGCCGCTGCTGGTCCTCAACCGCCAAGGCGAAGGACGCGTGGCCCTGCTGCTCTCCGATCACACGTGGCTCTGGGCGCGCGGCTACGAAGGCGGCGGACCCCACGTGGACCTGCTCCGCAGGCTGGCGCACTGGCTGATGAAGGAACCCGACCTCGAGGAGGAGGCTCTCCGCGCCACCGCGCGGTCCAATGGCATCGTCATCGAACGCCAGACGATGGCGGACGAAACCGATCCGGTGATGGTGCGGAAGCCTTCCGGCGCCGAGACGCTGGTCACGCTGGCCGAGGCCGGACCGGGCCTGTGGCGGACAACCATCCCGGCCGATGAGATCGGTCTCTACCGCGTCGAGCAGGGCGAACATCGCGCTTTCGCCCATGTCGGCGCAGCCAATCCACGCGAGTTCATCGACGCGCGATCGACGGTAGAAGTGCTCGGGCCGCTGGTCCGTGAAACGCGCGGCTACATCGGCCGGATGGCGGACGCGTCCGGAAACCTGACGCTGCCACGCATCGTGCCGGTGCGGTCGAGCACATCGACGGCAGGATCCGACTGGCTCGGCATCCGCACGACCGACGCCAGCGTGCTGACCGGCGTCACCCGCGTGCCGCTGTTCTACGGCTTTATCGGCCTGTTCGGTGTCGCCGGCCTTTTCGGGCTGCTCGCATTGGTCGGGTTGCCCTTCGCGACCTGGCTCCGCGAAGGGCGCTGACCGGTCTACTCAGGCCGCGAAGCGGAGCCCTGCTGCATGCCGGGCCGGCGCGGACGGTTCATGAAACCAACACCGGCGATACCGGCCTCCGGCCGCGACCGTGCGCTGCTCGTCTCTGTGGGCCGCCCCTCGCCGTACTTCTGGCGGCGGGCACCGCGCTTGCGACCCTTGCCCTCGGCGTGTCGCGGACGCTCCTGCTTGTCGCCACGTCCGCGTGGACCGTGCGGCCGGCTAGGCCGGCCCGCATTCCGATGCCGCAGCGCCTGACGGTCCGGCGCTGCCGATACCGGTTCGGCATGCGGCTCGCCACCGACGAACGGCACCTGCCGCCGGATCAGCTTCTCGATGTCGCGCAGGAACGGCATCTCGTCACGGCTCACCAGTGAAACCGCGACGCCGTCCGCGCCGGCGCGGGCCGTCCGCCCGATCCGGTGGACGTAGGTTTCCGGAATGTTGGGGAGGTCGTAGTTCACGACGTGGCTCACTCCGTCCACGTCGATCCCGCGCGCGGCGATGTCGGTGGCGACCAGCGTCCGGATCTTGCCGGCGCGGAACGCCGCCATCGTGCGCTCGCGATTGTTCTGCGACTTGTTCCCGTGGATGGCCTCCGCCGGAATGCCGGCCTGAACCAGCCCGCGCACGACGCGATCGGCGCCGTGCTTGGTGCGGGTGAAGACCAGCGCGCGATTGACCGCGTCGCGGCGGAGAATATCGGCGAGCGCCGCCGGCTTTTGCGCCTTGTCTGCGCGGATCGCGCTCTGATCGATCCGCTCCACCGTCGTGGCGGCGGGAGTTACCGAGACTCGCACCGGGTCGGTCAGCATATCTTCGGCCAGCCGCGCGATCTCCGCCGGCATCGTCGCCGAGAAGAACAGGGTTTGCCGGTTCTTCGGCACCAGCGCGACGATCTTCCGGATGTCGCGGATGAAGCCCATGTCGAGCATCCGGTCGGCTTCGTCGAGGACGAAGACCTCGATCTCGTCGAATCGGATCGCACGGTTGTTGTGAAGGTCGAGCAGCCGGCCCGGCGTGGCCACCAGGACGTCGACGCCGTTCTGCAGCGCGCGCACCTGCTTGCCGATCGGCACGCCGCCGATCGCGAGCGCGGTTCGGATGCGCATGTGACGCCCGTAGGCGTGGAAGGAATCGACGATCTGCCCGCCGAGCTCGCGGGTGGGAGCCAGGATGAGCACGCGCGTCGCCCGCGGATGCGGCCGCGACGGCGCTTCGGCAAGCCGGTTCAGGATCGGCAGAGCAAACGCGGCCGTCTTGCCGGTGCCGGTCTGCGCGATCCCGACGAGATCGCGGCCGGCAAGTACCGGGGGAATCGCCTGGAGTTGAATGGGTGTCGGAGTTTCATAACCCTCTTCGACGAGGGCACGGTTAATCGGCTCGGCCAGGCCGAGCATGCTGAAATTGGTCACTGGAAGTTCTTCTTTCGATCAAGCGAGGCATCAGCCGGCCACACATGGTGTGCCGGCGTATGTCGCGGGGCTATCAAACAATCCCGCGATGCCTGGGCTGTCGACGATTCAAGGATGAGACGGGCGCTGAAAAGCCGGAGTGCGGATATTCGTGCAACGCGGCCCGTGGCGACCATATGGGCCGGAAGAGGTTGAAATGCAATGAATAACTTGTCGCGGCGGTTATCGGACCCTTTCCGCTGCCCCGCCGAGGCCGACGAGCGCATCGTCCGAGAGGCCGGCAACCAGCACCCGATCCTTGTCGACCCACGCGGGAAGCGTGATGACATCCCGGCCGAGGAAGGTGAACCCGAGCGGCCCGTAGTACGGCAGGTCGCCCACCAGCATGACGACCGTGTGGCCCTGCCCGCGCGCAGCATCCAGCGCGAGGCGGACAAGCGCTCTCCCCGCTCCCTTGCCCTTGTGTTCGGGCGTCACCATCAGTGGTCCGAGGATGAGCGCCGGCCGGCCGCCGATCGTGATCGGTGTCATGCGGACAGAGGCCACAAGGACACCGTCAAGCGTTGCAACGTAGCTCAGCTTCGGATCCACGGGCACGCCCTCGCGCAGCACATAGGCGGCGCGCTTGAACCTCTCGGGACCGAACAGGTCCGCCTGAAGCTTCTCGATCGTCGGGGCATCGCCCGGCTCTTCGAGCCGGTACCGGAATGGAGTGGCGGTGGTCATTGACTGGCCTTGGCATGGGATCAACGGGGATCCGGCCAGGACCACGTCGCTCAGGCGAGAGGACCGAAAGGCCGGACGCGTGCAATCCGTGACGCAGGGTCACGGTCGCCGGGTCGTCGTCGCAGGAGCAGGTACGCCATCGGTCGCATCCAAGGTCAGGGCCGCGCCATTATCACGGGCGCTTGGCGCGGTCAAAGGCTCACCAGTCCAGGGTCGGCGGCTGCCCGCCGATGATCTCGCCGATGCGCCGGCGCGTCCCGTCAGTCACGTCGTCCGGCAGCGCATCAGGCGGGAAGAACCGCGCATCGAGCACTTCGAGATTGGGGAGCTTCGGCTGGCGGGCCTGCCGCCATTGCCGGCAGACGTAAACCGCGACGTGATCGCGGCGGGAGATGTGACGGCTGAAGTAAAGCCCGAACAGCTCGGTCGGCCCGGCGAGCGCGATCCCCGCCTCCTCGTCCAGTTCTCGCGCAAGCGCCTCCGCCGTCGTTTCGCCCGGCTCGACCCCGCCACCGGGAAAGTGCCAGCCCGGCGTGTAGCCATGCTTGATGAGGAGGATGGCGCTGTCGGCGCCGATCACCACGGCCCTGACGCCGAGCGTCATTCCCCGCCGCATGAGAGCATAGCGGAGAAACAGGCGCGGAGGGAGTTTGAGGCGGATCAACGGGCGGCGCGGATCAGTTGGAATCGCGGAACACGCACGGTAGCACGCGCGTTCCGGCAAAGGATGGTGCCGGCCGCCGGACCCCGGCCGTCCGCTTTACGCCTCCTGTCGCCTCGGCTATCCCGCACGAGAAATGACGGTCCTCGCCCACATTTCCGATGTCCATCTGGGGCCTTTGCCGCCGGTCCGGCTGCGCGAACTCGCGTCCAAACGCGCCTTCGGCTACTTCAACTGGCATCGCAACCGCGCCCGCATCTTCGAGCCCGGCATCCTCGACGCGATCACCGAAGACATCCGCGCCAGCAATCCCGACCACATCGCGGTCACCGGCGACCTCGTCAACATCGGTCTCGATGCCGAATACGATGCCGCCCTGGAATGGCTGCATACCCTCGGCGACCCGTACGACGTGACCGTCGTCCCGGGCAATCACGACGCCTATGTGCGGCGGGCCGTCGAGCGCTACAGCACGGCCTGGCTGCCGTTTGCATCCGGCGACGACCCGCATCCGTCCATGATGTTCCCGTTCCTGCGCCGGCGCGGACCGCTGGCGCTCATCGGCGTGTCCACGGCGGTCGCCACCGCTCCGATGATGGCGACCGGACGGATCGAGGAGGAACAGGCGCAGAAGCTCGGCCAGCTTCTCGCTTCGACCGGGCGCGAGGGCCTTTGCCGCGTGGTGCTCATCCATCACCCGCCGGTAAGCGCACGCTCGAACTGGTTCCGCCGCCTGATCGGCGCCGATCTGGTGCGCCACGCCATCGCCCGTTTCGGAGCGGAGCTGCTGCTCCACGGCCACGACCATCACACCAGCATCGCCTACCTGCCCGGCGCGCAGGGAACGGAGGTCCCGGTGG
>CAZXKZ010000005.1:0-26363 GCA_964641825.1 uncultured Bauldia sp. | reverse complement strand
GAGCGGTACGCCGCCATGCGCGGCGCGACGATCGGCATGAAGTCCGGCAGCATCGTCACCTCAGATCGCGCCCACGATGCCGACTCCGACGGCCGCGAGGAAGAGCGCCGGCGGGAAGACGCCGATCGCGGTGGTCCACAGCAGCCGCACGAACGGCACCCGGGCGCGGCATACAATCTCCTGCAGATAGAAGGCGAGCCCGGAGCATGGGCAATCGGCATGGTCGAACGCGGATTCCGTGACGGTGCGATCCGCACGGTCGCGTCGCACCGCCTCGACAAGCCGCTGGATCAGCCGACGGCCACCCAGGCGTAGCCGAGAAGCACCACCACACCGATCAGGATACCGGCCAGGAACGCGGCGACGATCCAGCCGAGGTTGCGCTGGTCGATCCGCCGCGGCGTGACAACCGCTGGCACCGTCGTCTGGGCAAGCGCCGCCGTGGCGACGGCCTCCCTCTCCTGCCGCCGCGTCAGCTCCTGCCGTTCCTCCCTGCGGGCGGCTTCATCCCGCGTGACACGCTTCACCAGCCAGTCGCCTTCCAGCGCACGCTCGCGCTCGATGATGCGTTCGGCGACGTAGTGCGTAATGGTGTCAGCCATGTCGTCGAGGTTCGCCGTCTCGAGGATGACGGTCCGGCCGATGCGCGTATCCTTCAGGAAGCGGTAGCTGCGCGGGTCGCGCCCCATCACGACGAACGAGGTCATGTCGATCCACAGCCGCGGCGGGGTGCCCGGGGCCACCTTGAAGATGAACTGCGGATCGTCCTCCGGCACTTCTGCGAAGACGCTGCGAAGCTCCTCCGCGAGAAGCTCGAGCCTCGCCCGCTCGGCGTCGCGAAGCTCGACCACGACGTCGGATCGCTCGGTTTCGGCCGTACGGACCCTGCGAATCGCCTCCCGCAGGCTGCGGACTTTTTCGCCGCGACTGTCGTTGGTATCGCTCAAGAAACGCTGGCTCCGGCGGACGCGGACAGTTAACCGATTGTTACCAAAAACGGCCGTCTTGTGGTCATCAAACTGCATTGGCCGGGCCATCAAAAGGAAAACGTGATGAACGACGCGCCGAAAACCCCCGGCCGTGTCCAGAAAGCCGCAGAAGCGCTGGGACTGGCGATCGAGGTCGTTGAGATGGAGAAGCCGACCCGCACGGTCGCCGAGGCGGCCGAGGCCTGCGGCTGCCCGCCCGGCGCAATCGTGAAATCGCTGGTCTTCATGGGCCGCCAGACGGGGCGGCCGTACTTTCTCATGGTCTCCGGCGCCAACCGGGTCGACGAGCAGGCGGTGGCGGCTGCAGTCGGCGAGCCGATCATGCGTGGCGATGCCCGCTTCGTCCGCACTGTCACCGGCTATGCCATCGGCGGCGTCTCCCCCATCGGGCACCTGCGCAAGACTGTTCCGTATTTCGACAGCGACCTGTTGCAGTATGAGACGGTGTGGGCTGCGGCCGGGACACCGCACGCCGTCTTCGCCGTGGACCCGAAGGCGCTCCGCGACGCCACTGCCGCGACCGTTATCGCGATGAAGTAGCTACTGGCGGCGTGCCGGTTCCGGCATGATCCCGCCGCGCATGGCGGCTTCTACAGCAGCACGCTTCGGCATCGGCGCGACCGCGCCATAGCCTTCCGTCGACAGCGCCGCCGCGATGTTGGCATAGCGGCCGGCAGCGAACGGATCGTCGGTCCGCAGGTATTCGGCAAGGAACGCGCCTGCGAACATATCGCCCGCCCCGGTGGCGTCGACCGGTTTCACTACGCGCGCCGCGATCCGCTCCCGCCGGTCGCCAGTGGCAACGATTGCCCCGTCACGCCCAAGCGTCAGCGCGACGATGCGCGCGCCGAGACCGAGGTAGAAATCGACGATCCGATCGGCGTCATCGAGGGCAACAAGCTGCTCCGCGTCCTCGATGCTAGTCTTAAGGATGTCGGACAGCCCGGCGGCGGCATGGATGACCGCGCGGGCGCGATCGATGGCCCACAGGCGCGGGCGCAGGTTGGTGTCGTAGGAAACCGCGACACCTGCCTCGCGAGCGATCCGGAACGCCGCAAACACGGCATCGGCGGCGGAGGACGAGATGGCCTGGCTGATCCCCGAGGCATGCACGACCTTTGCCTGCCGGATGGCGTCGGCCGGCATGTCGTCCGGCGTGATCCGGCTCGCCGCGGAGCCTGCCCGCATGTAGGAAAAGACATGGCCGCCCGGGCCGTGCGTGACGAAATAGATGCCAGTATGTGCGATCGGGCTCCGTTTCACCGCGACGGTATCGACACCCTCCGCCTTCCACAGCGACAGGAAGGACTCGCCGAACTGATCGGCGCCGACGGCGGTGACGTAGCCGACCTTCGCGCCTTGCCGCGCGGCTGCGATCGCCATGTTCGACGTGTCGCCGCCGTGGCCGGGGCGGAAGACCGACTCGCCGCGGCCCTGGTTCAGCTCGAACAAAGGCTCGCCGATCGAGATGATGTCGAGCGCCAACGGCTAGATCTCGCCCCTGATCGCTTTCCGGTAGAGCACCTCGTAATCCGCCGCCTTAACCGGAGTCGGATTGCCGCCGGTAGAAGGATCGAGTTCCGCCATGGGCGCGGCCTGCGGAATGACATCCTCGTCGACGCCGATGTCTTTCAGCGTGTGCGGAATGCCGATTTCCGCGCGAAGCTCGATCGTCCAGTCCACGACGCTTTGCGCCGAATGACCGGGGAGATCGAGGTAGCGCGCCATTGCTGCGAGCCTCTCGTCCGAAACCGGCCGGTTGAAGTTGAGGACGTAGGGCATGACGACAGCGTTGGTGAGGCCGTGGTGGGTTCCGCGCAGGCTGGAACAAGGATGGCTCATGGAATGCATCGCGCCCAAGCCCTTCTGGAACGCGATCGCCCCCATGGACGACGCCGCCAGCATGAACGCACGCGCGTTGATATTCTTGCCGTCGCTGACCGCAACCGGCAGCCACTCCTTCACCAGCCGCATGCCTTCGAGCGCAATACCCTCCCCGAGCGGATGGAAGAAGGGACTGCACCAGGCTTCGAGACAGTGCGAAAGCGCGTCCATCCCCGTCCACGCCGTGATCTTCGGTGGCAGGTCGAGTGTCAGCTCGGGGTCGGCAATGACGACCTTGGGCAGCATCAGCGGATGGAAGATGATCTTCTTGGTGTGATCTGAAGGATCGGTCACCACCGCGGCGCGGCCAACCTCCGAACCGGTTCCCGCCGTCGTCGGCACGGCCACGATGGGCGCAATGCCCTTCGCGTCGGCGCGCGTCCACCAGTCCTCGCGGTCCTCGAAATCGAAGACCGAGCGGCTCTGGCGCGACATGAATGCGATCAGCTTGCCGATGTCCATGCCCGAGCCGCCGCCGAAGGCGATCACGCCATCGTGGTTGCCGGCCCGGTAGGCAACGAGCCCATCGGCCAGGTTCTGCAACGTCGGATTGCCGTCAACCTTGGAGAAGACGGCGGTTTTGACCTGCGCCTTGTCGAGGATGTCGAGCGCCTTCGCCACGATCGGAAGATTGACCAGGCCGGGATCGGTGACGAACAGCGGCCTGGAGATACCCGCGACCTTGAGCGCCTCCGGAAGCTCGACGATCCGCCCGGGTCCGAAGCGAATGGCCGTCGGGTAGGACCAGTTGGCGCGGAGCGAGGGATAGGTGTCGAGCATGCTCAACTCGTCTTCGTTCTGAGGTGAAAACTCTTCGGCCGGGTGAGGTGCTCATAGCCGACGCGGGACAGGGTCACGCCGCGACCGGATTCCTTCACGCCGACCCAGGCCAGCGCGGGATCGAGATAGTCGGCGCGGTTCATGTAGACCGTGCCGGTCTCGATCTTGTCGCCGATGGCTTTCGCCGCTGCTTCGTCTTCGGTCCAAACGGAAGCGGTCAGGCCAAACGACGAGTCGTTCATGAGGCGGATCGCCTCTTCGTCCGACTTCACCTTCATGACTCCGTGCGCAGGGCCGAAGGTCTCCTCCGTCATGATCTCCATGGAATGATCCACGTCGACCAGGAGCTGCGGCGCGAGATAGGGGCTGCCCTCCCGATCGGCGGCGAACCGGGAGGTATCGATCAGCGGCCTGGCTCCTCTGGCCACCGCTTTCGCCACCTGCCCGCGCACGAAATCCGCCGCCTTGGTGCGGACAACGGGACCGAGGGTCGTATCCTCATCGACCGGCGAGCCAAGCGCGTAGCCGTTGATGACCGCGACCGCTGCTTCGACGAAACGGTCGTACACAGCCTCATGCACATAGATGCGCTCGATCGCGCAGCAGGACTGGCCGGAGTTGAAGTAGCCAGCGTCGACAATGTTCTCCGCCGCGAACGCAATATTCGCATCCGGCCGGACGTACGCCGGATCCTTGCCGCCGAGTTCTAGGCAGGTGGCGGGGAAGTTCGGCGCCGCCGCGACCGCGGCCATCACCGCGCGGCCACCGGACGTTGAGCCGGTGAAGCCGACCTGATCGACGAGGCCGGACGAAATCGCGCTTGCCGTCGCTTCATGCGACATGTTCAGAACCTGGAACACATCCTTGGGGAGACTCGCCTTTTTGAAGCAGTCCGCAAAATGCTCCGCCACCAGCGCGGTCTGGCTGGAGTGCTTCATCACCACCGTGTTGCCGGCGATGATCGCGGGAAGCACAGCGTTCAGCGCAGTCATGTACGGGAAGTTCCATGCCGGCAGGTTGAGGACGACGCCCAGCGGCTCGCGACGGATGAAGCGCACGAAGCCTTCCTTCGGACCGGGGTCTATATCCTCAAGCGTGGCCGGCGCCACCTCGATCATGTAGCGCGCTCGTTCCTCGAAGCCCCTCACCTCGCCCGGCCCGTAGCGGATCGGCCGCCCCATCTGCCAGGCCAGCAGCTCCGACACGCGTGCCTTGTCCGCGACCATCGCATCGGTGAACGCGGTTGCGATCCGGCAACGATCGCCGACCGGAACCTCGCGCCACTGCCGCTGCGCCGCGCGAGCGCGCTCCAGCGTGGCGCGTATCTCGCCATCGCTCACAAGCGGCCGTTCGGCATAGACCGAATTGTCGACGGGGGAGATAATCTTGAGGGTCTGGTTCATGGCCGCTACTCGTGCCGCGCTGTCAATCAATACCGCTCGAACCCGCGCTTCAGCTCCCAGTCGGTGATGCGGCGGTCGTATTCGAACTGCTCCCATTCCGCCGTATGGACGTAGTGGTCGATCACGGCGTCGCCGAAAGCGGCGCGGAGCATCTTCGACCTGTCCATCAGCTCGGTCGCCTCGCGGAGTGTTTTCGGCACCTCGCGCAGGCGCTTGCCGTGGTAGGCATCGCCCTTGAACGGCGCTTCCAGTTCAAGCTTCTCCTCGATGCCGGCAAGTCCGGCAGCGAGCAGCGCCGCAAACGCAAGGTACGGGTTGAGGTCGGCGCCGCCGATCCGGCATTCGATACGGATGCCCTTCGAGTGCGCGCCGCAAAGCCTGAAGCCGGCGGTGCGGTTGTCGAGCGACCAGATCGCCTTCGTCGGCGCGAAGGTACCGACCTGGAAGCGCTTGTAGGAGTTGATGTAGGGCGCCAGGAACCAGGTGATCTCGCGGGCATACGCCAACTGCCCGGCAACGTAGTGCTGCATCAGTCGCGACATGCCGTGCTCGCCCTTCTGGTCGAGGAACAGCGGCGTCTTCCCGTTCGTGCTCCACAGCGACGAGTGGACGTGGCTGGACGACCCGGCAAGATCGAAGCGCCACTTCGCCATGAAGGTGACCGCCTTGCCCTGCAGCAGCGCGATCTCCTTGATGCCGTTCTTCATGATGACGTGCCGGTCGGCCATGGTGAGCGCGTCGGCGTAGCGGACGTTGAGCTCCTCCTGCCCTGGCCCCCATTCGCCCTTGGAGTTCTCGACCGGAATACCCGCACCCTGGAGCCCGAGGCGCATGGCGCGGAGCGTCTCCTCCTCCTTCGTCGTCTGAAGGATGTGGTAGTCCTCGATGTAGCGTCCGGCGGTCTCCAGGTTGTCGTAGTGCTTGTCCGCGGCCGAACGATAGGTTTCATCGAACAGGTAGAACTCCAGCTCGGAAGCGAAGTTCGCGGTCATCTTCATTTCGGCCAGCCGCGCGATCTGCTTCCTGAGGATGGCGCGCGGCGAATGCGCCACGTCTTCGTGATTCTCGTGATCGAGGATGTCGCACAGCACCAGCGCGGTGCCGGGCAGCCAGGGAATCCGCCTGAGCGTCGCAAGGTCGGGCTTCATGACGAAATCGCCGTAGCCCTTCTCCCAGTTCGCCGCCGCGTAGCCGGGCACTGGCTCCATGTCGATGTCGTTGGCGAGCAGGTAGTCGCAGCCGTGGGTTTCCTCGTGGGCGCTCTCGACGAAGTACTCGCCCTGCATGCGCTTGCCGATGAGGCGTCCCTGCATGTCGGGAAAGCAGACGATTACCGTATCGATCTCGCCCGCACCGACCGCTGCCTGCAATTCCCTGAGCGTCAACATGCCCGCCATGACGGACCTTCACTCCCTTGCTACCCCTTACTGCCATGAAACCCGCGCGAACAGTGTCCGCGCGGGCCGATGTTTGAGCCGGGTGTGCCGGAACGCGTCCGGCATCCCTCGCCTAATAGCGGTAAGGCGCGCCGGCCTTCACCATGTCGGCGTTATACTTCTTCATGATCTCGACGACCCGGGCATTGCGTGGCGAAGTGGCGGCCACCTCGTCCCACAGGGTCATCGCCGCTGCCTCGACCTGACCCCACTCATCCGGCGGAATCGTCGTCAGTTCGAGCTTGCCGTTGATGCGGTAGTTGGCCTCGCCAGCCCAGTACCAGTGCTGCCGGTAGTAGTGCGAGGCGTCGATCGCCAGGCGGAACAACTGCTGGAGATGCTCGGGCACCGCGTTCCACTTTTCAGTGTTGGCGAAGTAGGAACCGGCCCAAGCGCCCGAGAGCGGGTTGGTCAGGTAGTACTTGATCGCGTCCGCCCAGCCCACCGTGTGCATCTCGGTGATGCCGCACCAGCAAACACCGTCGAGCTCGCCGGTCTGCAGCGCGGGGATCACGTCTTCGTAGGGGACGGTCACCGGAACGACCCCGAACCGCGTCAGGAATTGGCCGGCCGTCGGGAAGGTGTAGACCCGGAGGCCCTGCAGATCGGCCAGCGAACGGATCGGCTTGGTGGTGCCGAAGTTACACGGGTCCCAGGCGCCGGTTGACAGCCACGTGACGCCGGGGAGTTCGCTGTAGGCTTCCTCCCAAATCTCGTTGAGGCCGTACCAGTGCCACAAAGCCGGCACGTCGAGCGAGTACCGCGAGGCAAACGGGAAATAAGCGGCGAACACTTTCACATCAACCGGCGAGGCCGCCGAATCGTCATCGGTCTGCGCGGCATCGATGGTGCCGGACTGCACCGCACGGATCAGTTCGCCCTGCGGCACGAGCTGGTCGACGGTATAGAGGTCGATCACCATCTCGCCGTTGGCGGCCTTGTTGAACCAGTCGATCGAGTTCTTGATGACGTGCTCGGCGAGCGCCGGGCCCGAATAAGTCTGAAGACGCCAGGTGATGGGCGCCGACTGCGCTTTGACATAGGGCGCGGCAAGCGTCGTCGAGGCGGCGGCGCCCGCAGTCATGAGGCCGGCGTTCTTGAGGAATTCGCGTTTGTTCAACTTTTTCAGCTTGGTCATTTTCTACTCCTTCTCAGCTCTTGTCGGGAAACTGTCAGGCGGCCTCATCGTGAAGCGGTGTAGAGGTCAGGCAGCCAGAGCGCGATCTGCGGGAAGATCAGGATCAGGATCAGCGATAGCAGCATGAGGAAAAAGAACGGCACGATCGACCGGTAGATGTCGCCGATGGTTATCTCGGGCGGCGCCAGCGCCCGCATCAGGAACAGGTTGTAGCCGAACGGCGGCGTGATGTACGCGATCTGGCAGGTGATCGTGTAGAGGATGCCGAACCAGATCGGGTTGAACCCCATCTTGATGACCAGCGGGATGTAGAGCGGTGCGACGATCACCAGCATCGCCGTATCGTCGAGAAACATCCCCATGATGATGAACGACAGCAGCATCAGGATGAGGATGGTCCAGGGATCGAAGTCCCAGGTGTTGAGCAGGATATTCTCGATGGCCTTGACCGCGCCGAGGCCATCGTAGACCGCCGAAAAACACAGCGCTGCCAGGATGATCCAGAGGAACATGCAACTGATCATCAGCGTCGACTGAGTGACGCGTTCCATCACCTTCCACGACAGCTTACGTTCGAGAGCGGCTGCTCCAGTCGCCAGGATCGCACCGACCACGGAGCTTTCGACGAGGCTCGTGATGCCCGTTAGAAACAACGTCATCATGATGCCGAAGACCGCGAGCGGCATGATGCCCTCGCGCAGCAGGGAAAAGCGCTCACGCCAGGTGATCTGCGCACGCTCCGCAGCCGGAAGCGCCGGGCCGAGAGACGGATTGATGAGACACCGGACGTAGATGTAGACGGCAAAGATCGCCGCCATCATCAGTCCGGGGAGAATGCCGGCGAGCCACAACTGTAGCACCGGCTGGCGCGCGATCATCGCATAGAGAACGAGCACGACGCTCGGCGGGATGAGGATGCCGAGCGACGAGCCGCCCTGGATGACGCCGGTCACCATCCGCTTGTCGTAGCCGTGACGAAGCAGTTCCGGCAGCGCCACCGTGGCGCCAATGGCCATGCCCGCCACGCTGAGACCGTTGAGCGCCGCGATCAACACCATCAGACCGACAGTGCCGAGCGCCAGGCCGCCCCGCACCGGGCCGAACCAAACATGGAACATCCGATAGAGATTGTTCGCCATGCCGGACTCGGACAGCATGTAGCCCATGTAGATGAAGAACGGCACGGTGATGAGCGGGTACCAGTTCAGCACCTGGAAGGCGGCGTTGAACGGTATCTCGAAGCCGCCCCTGCCCCAGAGCCACAATGCGGCGGCCGCACCGACGAATCCGATCACGCCGAATATGCGCTGCCCGGTCAGGAGCAGCACCATCATCGACGTGAACATGAAAAGGGTGATGAGCTCCGAGGTCATGCGATCGGCTTTCCGCGGAGTTCTGCGACGTCCTTGAAGAAGGACGAGATGGCCTGCAGCAGCACGAGGAAGATGGCGACCGTCATTACCACCTTGATCGGCCACAGCACTGGCGCCCAGGCCGAGTAGTTCTGCTGCTTGTAGACGATGGCATAGTTGGTCGAGGAGATGCCGCCGGCGAACAGGACGGCGAGATAGAAGATGACGAACAGGACGGTGATCGCGTCGATCGTCAGGCGGCGGCGCACCGGAAAGTTCTGGTAGAGCAGATCCATGCGCACGTGTCCGCCCTGCTGCCAGGCATAGGCGCCGCCGAGCAGGTAGTAGGCCGACAGGACGAACTGGGACATTTCGAGCGCCCAGTTGAACGACGCACCCAGAAAGAGACGTGACAAGGTCGACGCCAGCAGGATCGCGCCGAGGACGTAGAGCAGGTACATGGCGAAGCGGCCGACGTAGTAGTTGACCGCGTCGACAACCTTCACGAAGGCCACGATAGGTTTCGGCATCAGAGCCTCGCCGCAACCATCTTGCCGCTCACGCTCATGCAGCTATCGCCTCCAGATCGAGGGCACCAAGCTCCCGCGCCAGCCGTGACGCCCACACGCGCTGGTCCTTCTCGCTGGCGACGAGGTCGTTCCTGATCTCGATCATCACATGCGGCAGACCGCGATCCAGGCCGTGGCGGCGAATCGTGTAGTCGACGTTGTCCTTCGGCGAATAGGGTTCGTTGTCGCCCACCACCAGCGTCTTGTCGCTGCGCAGTCCTGCGAGCAACGGATCGGCGATCGTGCGGTCTTCCGTCGAAATGATGCCGACGTGCCATGGCCGCGACACGCCGCGGTAGACCGGCGTGAAAGTGTGGACGGTGATCAGGACAGCCGGGCGCCCCGCGGCCTGCCGCTCGTCGAGGAGTCGACCGATCGCTGTGTGGAAAGGCGCCCAGATCGCACTGACGCGAAGCGCCTTCGCCTCGGAAGCGAGCGCCACGTTGCCCGGAATGTCGGTATCCTCCGAGCGCTCAGGTATGGCGTCGGCAAGCGCCGGATCGCGGTTGCAGTCGATGGCAAGCCGCGAGTAGCGCTGCGCGACGAGGGCGCCGCCGAGCCGGTCCGCCAGGTCTTCGGCCACCGGCAATCCGCCGGGATCCCACGCGATATGCCGCTGCAGTTCCGCGTCGGGCAGACCGAGCGTGCCGAGGGCACGCGGCAGGCGGTTCGAGGCATGCTCGCATACGATGACAAACGGGCTCCGGCCCTCGCGGACCTCCGCCGCAGGCAGCTCCTCCGGCGCCAGCAAAGCCTTCATCGAAAAACCCCGGCGACGCCGCCGCGCTCCCACTCGCTTCGCCGCCGCGTCTGGAATATACGTTACAAGAGCCGGAGAAATCATCAAGACTGAAATGGATGCATCTTCTGCCCGGAAAGCGGGCGACGGGACCGGAAGGCGGATGGCCCCTCGCCAGAACCCATCGATCGCGGAGCTGATCCGCCGCGATCTCGGCAGCATGACGCCGAACGAGCGCCGCGCCGCCCATCGCCTTCTTGCCGACTATCCGATCGCCGGCCTCGACACCGTGGCGGGTCTCGGCAGCGCTGCCGGCGTCAGCGGGCCGACGGTTCTGCGCATGGTGGCAAAGCTCGGCTTCGCCAGCTACGGCGCCTTCCAGAAGGCGCTCCGCGCCGAGCTCGCCCAGCGTCTCGCCACGCCGCTGATGAAGGGCGACAACTCCGCACGGGACCGCCTGGCGCGATTTGCTGAGGCGACCATCGCCAACGTCCGCGAGACCGCTGCCAATATCGCGCGCGACGAATTCGACGCCGTAGTCAGGCTTCTCGCCGACGGCAATCGCCCGCTCCACGTCCTCGGCGGCCGCTTCACCGATCCGCTCGCCGACTACCTCGTGGCGCACCTCCGCGTGCTGCGCCCGCGCGTGCGGCGCATCGAGGGCGGGGCCATGAACTGGCTCGACCAGCTCCTCGATATCGGCAAGCGCGACGTCCTCGTCATATTCGACATCAGACGGTATGCGGACGACATCGCGGCGTTCGCCGAACGGGCGGGCAAACGCGGCGCGACTGTCGCTCTCTTCACCGATCAGTGGCTCTCGCCTGTGTCGCGCGTGGCGAAGCACGTGCTTCCCGCGCACGTCGGCGCACCTTCGGTCTGGGATTCGTCAGCCGGGCTTCTGTTGCTCGTAGAAGCAGCGCTATCGGCAGTCGCCCACGAACTGGGGTCGACGGCACGCAACCGGCTCACCGCGATCGAAACCCTGCGCGGCGACTAGGTGGCGGCCTCTGCCGGCGCGATGTCCCGATAGAGACGCGCAAGCGTCCGCGCGATGAACTCTCCGGTTTCGGCAATACCGCCGAACGGAAAGAAATGCAGGCCGACGACGCCATGGCCTGGCATACCGGGAAGGCCGTTACCCAGCTCAGCGATGACATCTTCGGGGCCGGCCTTGCCGAGAAGCCGACCGACCGTATTGGGCCGCGCGCGAAGCGCACGGAGCGAGTTGCCGATGCCGCAGCGCATCCCGAAGCGGACCAGCGTTGCGATGGTGGCCGGTCCGGCGAGGCCGATCTGAACCGGCGCGGCGACGCCCGCGGCACGAATGGCCCGCAGCCAGGTAAGCACCGGCGCGCCCTCGAACGCGAACTGGGTGACGATGAACAAATCGAGGCCCGCACGCGTCGAAGCCTCCGCTTTCGCGCGCAACGACTCCAGCAATACGTTCGGCGCAATCACCGGATGGCCCTCGGGATGCCCGGCAACGCCTACCGAGGCGATGCCGCTCGCCTCCAACACCCCGCTGGCGACCACCTCGAGGCTCGATGCGAATGGCCCCGCTGCCTTCGGACTGTCACCGGCGATCACCAGAACACGATCGACCGCCGCGTCCTCCCGGAGTCGTTTCACGAAATCCGTCAGCGCTGCGTGGTCGGGCAGGCTGCGCGCAGCGATATGCGGCACCGGCTGGAAGCCGCCGCGGCGGAGCGCCGCGGCCGTATCGGCTACCGTGCGCCAGTCGCCGCCAGGCAGGAAATTGACGAACACTTCGGTGCCCGGATCGAAGCTGTCGTGGACGGCAGCGAGCGCCCTGTCACTCCCGGCAGCGATCTCGACCGAAGCGTGGTTGAGGAGTTCGACCAGCAGCGGGGCGACGGCGGCATCGCTGGCAGGTGCAGGAGAGCTGCCGCCGGGGTCCGTCATTGCCGGCGCCGCGAGATGACGTAGGATTCATCGAGGAACCAGAGCCCGCCATGACGCCGGACCACGTCCCGCGTCGCGTCGAGATAGGCGCCCGACTTCACCACGCCGTCGAGCCGCTCGTCCTCGATCTGGGCGACATAGATGGCGGCGTTCCACGCTGCAAACAGCGTCGAGGTGCCGATCGGTCCGCTCACCTCGTTGGGCAGCGTGTGCATGTCGTAGCGGAACACCGAACGCGCGTCGGCGTAGGCATTGAAGTTGAAATCGCCGCGGGCGCTGCCGAGCTCCTTCTTGACCGCGTCGAGGACCGCATGCCGGCCGGTGCGGAACGGATTCTCGTTCGGCCAAATCCGCAGGATGATCTCCATGCCCGGATCGCCGCCGTGTGAATGGATGCCGATGAGGCGACCGCCCGGCCCGAGCGCGCGGGCGAGCGGCGCGATCACGCGCTTGGCCTTGAACTCCGCCGGCACGCGCGCCCGGTAGGGCTGCGAGGCAATGACGAGGTCGTAGTCAGCCTCAGCCCGCCCGAGGCGCGGGATGATCGACTCGAGCAGGAAGCGGTGGTCCTGGCGGTAGAGGACGATCGCGACGGGACGCTCATAGATGGGATTGCCGGTCTTGCCGCTCGCGGTCGCCTTCCAGTTCTCGCCGAGAAACGGCTGCAGCTCCGCGATCTGCTCCTCGAAATCGTGCGAGGCGTTGCCGGCGAGCGGCACTTCCCGCCACACCATGCTGGCCGCCGCGCCTGGCGAGTTCACGCGGAGCCACGGCGCCTCGGAGTAGAACATGTTGGTGAGGACGACCACCGTGGCCGGGTGCTCGCAGAAACGATCAGGCAGCTTGTCGAGCGTCAGCCGGATGTCCTCCAGGCTGATTTCCTTGCCGACCACGTAGAACGGCATAGTCGGGTGGCGCGCGTGCATGGCGCGCATGACGCGCGCGAGCACCGTGCCGTCACCGACGCCGGCATCGAAGAGACGAAGCGCCGGCGGGCGCGGCCTGATGTTGGCGAGTTCCTCGGCCACGCGGTTGGCCACCACCCACTTTTCGCTGCAGGTGTTGACGAAGAGCAGATACTTCTGCCGGTTGTCGAAGAAGCGAAAGTTGCGGCGCGTGTTCTCCGCGACGTCGAGCGTAGCGCCCTCGCCCGCGGCGAGATCGCGCTGCGGCCGGATGACCGAGTTACGCTGGACCGTTTCGGCGGGATGGTCGGAGATGTAGCTGCGCACGCGATCGAGCGTTCGCCGGGTGATACGGCCGCCGTCCCGAAGGCGCGCGACGAGCTTGCCGTCGTTGACCGCGAGCCGGCCGAACGTCGATTCGGCAAGCCCGGCCTGACTGCAATAGGCGCCAACCTCCTTCAGAAGGTCGCTGGCTTCCATGAGGATTCTCCCGGCTCTGAGTTTGCTCCGGCCCTGCGCCGGGTCAACCACAATCCTGCCCATTCCATGAATGGGCAAATAATGGGCAATGGCTATTTTTCAAGCTGAATGAGCGACTAAGCCCGATACGTTACCGCCCGCCCACGTCTTTCCCATCGCAATTCGGCGCGGTGCCGCTGAAACCGCGAAGCGCTGCGGCGCGTAATAGCGGATGAACGGCCGGGCACACTTGCGTGAAGCCATTGCCGCAGCGCGCCGGCAATTCGATAGTCGCGGGCCACGGAGCAGATCGCCAATGACGGATCGGGCATCGGGAACTGGCAGGCGGCAGGCTGGCTCAGGCGGGGCAAAGCCCCTCGCCGCCAGGCTGCCGTGGAACGACAAGGCCGGGCGTTTCGCGCCGCTGAAGGCGGTGACGCTCATGCTGCTCTGCCTGCCGGCGCTGTGGCTCGCCTACCGCTACGTCTTCCTCGGGCTCGGTCCCCGCCCGATCACGGAGGCAATCCACCGGCTCGGTGACTGGACGGTCTACCTGCTCCTCATTACGCTGGCCGTCACACCGGCGCGCCGCCTGCTCGATTGGTCGAAGCTCATCCAGGTGCGCCGGATGATCGGTGTGGCAGCGCTGGCCTACATCCTCGGCCACTTTACCTTCTTCATCGTGGACTCGAAGTTCGATCTCTCCTTCGTCGCGAGCGAGATCGTTTTCCGCGTCTACCTGACCATCGGCTTCCTCGCGATCCTCGGGCTGATCGCGCTCGGGGTCACGTCGACCGACGGGATGATCAGGCGGATGGGCGCCAGGGAGTGGAACACGCTCCACAATCTCATCTATCCGATCACCGCGCTCGCGATCCTGCACTACTACATGCAGTCGAAGGTCGACGTGACGCAGCCGGTGCTGATGTCCGGCTTCTTCTTCTGGCTGATGGGCTACCGGCTGATGGCACGGTGGGGCTACAAGGACGGGTTCCTTCCGCTCCTCATCCTGTCCGTTTCGGCCGCGGTGCTGACGGCGCTCACCGAGGCGACCTGGTACGGCATCGCCACTGGCGTCGGTTTCATGCGGCCGCTGATGGCGAACTTTGACCTTTCCCTCCAGATCCGGCCGGCGTGGTGGGTGCTGTTCGCGGGCCTAGCAGTAACGGCGGCCGCGGAAATCCGGAGCCGGATGCGCGGCTTGCCCAAGCGTGGCAGGGCGGCCGCCGCGGCTTGACAGAATCCGGCTTTCTTCGGGACAAAGGCCGTACGCCCGAATCGGGGCGTCCGGAGAAACCGCGATGAAAAAAGTCGCTGCAATCTTGGTGGTTGGCGTTGCGTTATCCGGCTGCACACACTGGCCCTATGGCTACGGCACCACGCCGCACGATCGCATCGCTCACGGTGCTCTCGTCGGTGCGGGTGTCGGCGGCATCGCCGGTGCGGTTGCGACGGGCACGGTGCAGGGAGCCGCGGTCGGCGCCGGCATCGGCGCACTGGTGGGAGGTGCGATCGGTGCGCACACCTACGGCCCGGCGCCAGTGTACTGACGCGCGTTTTCGTATTTCGTTTCAGAGTATTTGCCACGTTCCTTCGTGCCTCGTCTGAACTGGACGGGGCGTGGGTGTTGTTGTCTTTTTTCCGCGCCGTTGCTGCGGAGGCACACCCGCGCCAACAAAATGCCTGATACTGCCTCGCCTATTCGGCCGACGGGCCGCTCGACCACTGCCTGGGAGGCGTTTGCATGATCAAGATCACAGCCATTGCCCTTGCCGGAGCGCTGGCCCTGTCGAGCCTGTCAGGGTGCTACGCGACACGCGCGGAAAAAGGCGCGCTGGTCGGTGCCGGCACCGGCGCTGCCGTCGGCGCCATCGCCACCCGCACGGTCGGCGGCGCTGCGGTGGGAGCGGGCGTGGGCGCGCTCGCGGGCTACATCATCGGCAAGAACAGTTACCCGTGCCAGAAGGTCAACATCTTCGGCCAACCGTACACGGGCACCTGCATCCGCCCCTGAACCTCCTCGGCGTGACCGCGGTCTGATAAAGGGCCGGGCTATCCGCCCGGCCTTCTTTTCGGCGCGCCCTACTCATTCCTCCTTGCGTCATGTATCAACGCGGGCGCCGGGCCGGATAAGGCCAGGGAGGGAAAAAGCAGGGGCGAGGCATGCAGTTCGAGACGCGCAGGATCGGCAAAACCGCACTCAACGTCACCACCCTCGGCCTCGGCGGGGCAACGCTCGCCGGCAACATGGCGGAGGTGACCGATGCCGCCGCGCGCATGCTCGTCATCGACGCCTATGACAGCGGCATCCGCTATTTCGATACGGCGCCGTTCTACGGCTACGGCCGCTCGGAGCACCTGATCGGCGACGAGTTGCGCAACCGCGACGGGTGGGTGCTGTCGACGAAGGTGGGCCGCCTCCTCAAGCACGACCCGCAGCCGCACGACCCCAACGGCCAGTGGCGCAACCCCTTCCCGTTCAAGCCGGTGTTCGACTACTCGTATGACGCCATCATGCGGGCATATGAAGACAGCCTGCAGCGGCTGGCGGTCAGCCACATCGACATCGTTTATATCCACGACATCGACGTCTTTTCGCACGGCAGCAAGGAACGCCAGCAGCAGGTGTTCGCCACCGCCATGGACGAAGCGTACCGCGCGCTGGACGAACTGCGGCGCGCCGGCCACATCAAGGCGATCGGCCTCGGCGTCAACGAGGCCGGACCCATCGCGGACGCCATCGAGCACGGTCAGTGGGACGTATTCCTGCTCGCCGGCCGCTACACCCTTCTCGAGCAGGAGCCGCTCCATACGCTGTTCCCCATGGTGGAGAAGCACGGAGCCTCCATCGTGATCGGCGGTCCCTTCAACTCCGGCGTACTCGTCGGCCGCGAGACCTGGAACTATACCCGTGCGCCGCAGCACGTCATGGACAAGGTGAAGCGCATCGCCGCCGTGTGCGACGAGCACGAGGTGCCGCTTGCCGCCGCCGCGCTGCAATTCCCGCTTGCAAGCAAGCTGGTTGCCAGCGTCATCCCCGGGCCGGGATCGGCCGAGGAACTCAACCAGATCACCGCCTGGTGGAACGCGCCCATCTCCGCGGCATTCTGGCGCGATCTTCAATCACAAGACCTGTTGGATAAAGCCGCCCCCGTACCTAACTAAGCGGACCAGAGCTTTTCTAGGCGGGGGCCGGACGCGCTGATGTTCACCGATCTTTATTCTGAACTGACGGCGCTCGCGACCGTCATCGTCATCGATCTTGTGCTTGCCGGCGACAACGCCGTCGTCGTCGGAATGGCCGCAGCCGGCCTCCCCCCTGACCTCCGAAAACGCGCCATCGTGTTCGGCATCGCCGCCGCCGCGATTATGCGTATCGTCTTCGCCCTCTTCACCACGCAGCTTCTGAACGTCTTCGGGCTCATCCTGATCGGCGGCCTGCTGCTGCTGTGGGTGTGCTGGAAGCTCTGGCGCGAACTGCGTACCGGCGGTCACACGGCCGAGGCAACCGGCGCCGACGTGCTCGATTTCGAGCTCGACCAGCAGCTCCATGGCGTGCCGGTACAATCGAGCGCCGCCGCGGCCATCAAGCCCAAGACGTTCCGCCAGGCGCTGACCCAGATCATCGTGGCGGACGTGTCGATGTCGCTCGACAACGTGCTGGCTGTCGCCGGCACTGCACGGCATCATCTCTGGGTGCTGGTGGTCGGCCTCGCGCTGTCTGTGGCGCTCATGGGCATCGCCGCCACCATGATCGCGCGGTTGCTGAAGCGCTACCCGTGGATCGCGTACGTCGGCCTGATCCTGATCGCGTGGGTCGCACTGATGATGATCGTGGAAGGCGGCCGGGAGGTCTGGCACGCCGTGGAGAGCGGCAACATCATCTGAGACCGCCGCGGCGGATCAGTGGATCTCCGGCTCGGCGATCGGCGCCGTGCCTTCCAGGAAATCGAAATCGCACCCGCGGTCGGCCTGACGCATGTGCGCCGCCGACAGCCTGCCGTAGCCGCGCGCAAAAGTGCGGTCGGGCGGATGCCACTCCCTGAGCCGCCGTTCGATCTCACCGTCGCTGAGTTCGACACGGATTGACCGTTTGTCCACGTCCACCGAGACGATGTCGCCGGTCCTGACCGCCGCCAGCGGGCCGCCGATGTGAGATTCCGGTGCGACATGCAGGATGCAGGCACCGTAGCTGGTGCCGCTCATGCGCCCATCGGAAATCCGCAGCATGTCGCGCACGCCCTGGCGGAGCAGCTTCTTCGGTATCGGCAGCATCCCCCACTCGGGCATGCCAGGCCCGCCGATGGGGCCGGCGTTCTGGAGCACGATCACATGGTCCGGCGTGACCTCGAGGTCGTCCCGGTCGATCATGGCGGCCATCCCGTTGTAGTCGCGGAAGACCAGCGCGGGCCCTGAGTGCCTGAGCAGCCGCGGCTCCGCTGTCGACGGCTTCATCAGCGCCCCGTCGGGCGCGAGGTTGCCGGTGAGGATGGCAGTGCCGACGGCGCTGGTGACCGGGTTGTCGAGCGGCCTGATGACATCGCCGTTGAAGACGCGCGCATCAGCAATGTCCGCGCCGAGCGTACCGTTCACCGTACGTGCATCGAGGTCGAGCTTCGGCGCGAGCGTCTTCAGCAGCGCCGGCAGCCCGCCGGCATAGTAGAAATCCTCCATCAGGTATGTGCCAGCGGCACGCACGTTGGCAATCACCGGCACCTCGCGGGCCACGCGGTCGAAATCGGCGAGCGTGAGGTCGATCCCTGCGCGCCCGGCCATGGCGATGAGGTGGATGATGGCGTTGCTCGATCCGCCGAGCGCCATCTGGACGACGAGGGCATTTTCTAACGAGGCGCGCGATAGCACGTCGCGCGGCTTGATGTCCTCGCGGATCATCTCGACGATCCTGCGCCCGCAGGCAGTCGCCATGCGCGGGTGGCTAGAATCGGCGGCTGGAATCGACGAGGCGCCCGGCAGCGTCAGCCCGAGGGTTTCGGCCAGCGACATCATGGTGGACGCCGTGCCCATCACCATGCAGGTGCCGAAGGAGCGCGCGACGCCGCGCTCCTTCGCCTTCCATTCGGCCTCGGACAGCTTGCCGGCCTGCCGCTCCGCCCAGAACTTCCACACGTCGCTGCCCGAGCCGAGGAAGCCGCCTGCATAGTTGCCGCGCAACATCGGCCCCGCTGGTAGGAAGATCGCCGGGAGGTTCATCGACAGCGCCCCCATGATGAGCGCCGGCGTAGTCTTGTCGCAGCCGCCCATCAGCACGACGCCGTCGACCGGATGCGAGCGCAGCAGCTCCTCCGTCTCCAGCGCCAGCAGGTTGCGGTAGAGCATTGTCGTGGGCTTCACGAACTGCTCGGACAGCGACAGAGCCGGAAGCTCGACCGGGAAGCCGCCGGCTTGCCACACTCCCCGCTTCACCTCCTCGGCGCGCGTGCGGAAATGCGCGTGGCAGGGCTGCAGGTCCGACCACGTGTTGATGATGGCGACGACCGGCTTGCCCATGAAGTCGGGGTAGTCGTAACCCATCTGCAGGGTGCGCGAACGGTGGCCGAACGACCGGAGATCGTCGGGCTCGAACCAGCGCGCGCTTCGCAGCGGCTTGCGGCGGTCGTCGCTCATGGGTCTCAGGACGAGCTCGACCGCTTCCAGAGATTGACGCCGGCATCGCTCGCCCGGCTGTCGATCTCGTCGAGCTCGGCCTGTGTGAATTCCAGGTTGGTGAGCGCGCCGACCGCATCCTCGATCTGCTCGGGCCGCGATGCGCCGATGAGCGCCGAGGTCATGCGCGGGTCGCGCAGCACCCAGGCGATCGCCATCTGTGCCAGCGACTGCCCACGCTTCTGTGCGAGCCGGTCAAGCGCGCGTATGCACTCGAGGTTCTGCTCGCTGAGGAAACTGTCGCGCCAGCTCGCAGCGCCGCTCTTCGCGCGGCTCCCCTCCGGAACGCCCTTGAGGTACTTGTCGGTGAGCAGGCCTTGCGAGAGCGGCGAGAAGGCGATGCAGCCGATCCCTTCCTTATCGAGCGTGTCGAGGAGCTGGTCCTCCTCGGTCCACCGGTTGAGGATCGAATAGCTCGGCTGGTGGATGATCGCCGGCGTTCCGAGGTTGCGCAGGATCGCCTGCGCCTCGGCGCTCCGCGCCGACGAATAGGACGAGATGCCAACATAGAGCGCCTTGCCCTGCCGCACGGCTGTATCGAGCGCACCCATCGTCTCTTCCAGGGGCGTATCGGGATCGAAGCGGTGCGAATAGAAGATATCCACATAGTCGAGCTTCAGGCGCCGCAGGCTCTGGTCGAGGCTTGCGAGCATGTACTTGCGGCTCCCCCACTCGCCGTAGGGGCCGGGCCACATCAGGTAGCCGGCCTTGGTCGAGACGATGATTTCGTCCCGATAAGGCTTGAACTCCGTCGCCAGCATGCCGCCGAACCATTCCTCCGAGGCACCCGGCGGGGGACCGTAGTTGTTGGCGAGATGGAAATGCGTGATGCCGAGATCGAAGGCGCGCCGGCACAGCGCGTACATCCCCTCGGCGCGGGCGTTATGTCCGAAATTATGCCAGAGCCCCAGCGAGATCGCCGGCAGTTTCAGCCCGCTCCGCCCTGAACGCCGGTACTGCATGGTGTCGTAGCGGCCGGGCGACGGGGTGTAGGCCATGGCCTTCTCCGGGGCGGGTGCGCCGGCAGGCCGGCGACTCGCCGCCAACCTGCGGGTGCAATCTGTGGAAAGCCCAGCAGGTGTAGCGAACCGCACGCACCCCATCAACAGGAGCACACCCTGATTGAACCCGCCAACACCAATGGACCCGCCATGTTGACGGGCGCGCTGTCGCTCGCCGATAAGCGTCAACCCGAAGAGGAAAGCAGAAGATGCCCGGCACCAGCCTATTCGACCTTACCGGCCGCCTCGCCCTGGTGACGGGATCGAGCAGGGGCATCGGCTTCGCGATCGCGGAAGCGCTCGCCGGGGCTGGCGCCACGGTCGTCCTCAACGGGCGGAACCAGGCGGAGCTAGACCGCGCGCGCGACCGCATGGCCGCATCGACCGGTGCCACCATCCGCACAATGGCCTTCGACGTCACCGATGTTGGTGCCGTGGAGGATGCTGTCGACGAGATCGAATCGACGTTCAGCCCCATCGACATCCTGTTCAATAACGCCGGCATCCAGCGCCGTCTGCCGCTGGCCGAGTTCGATCTCGCCGGCTGGCGCGCCGTCATCGCGGGAAACCTCGACAGCGTGTTCATCGTCGGGCAGACGGTCGCCAAGCGCATGATCCCGCGCGGCCGCGGCAAGATCGTCAACACCTGCTCGCTCACCAGCGAAGTCGCACGGCCGACGATCGGGCCCTATACGACCTCGAAGGGCGCGGTAAAAATGCTGACCAAGGCGATGTGCGTGGAGTGGGCGCCTTTCGGCATCCAGGTGAACGGCATCGGGCCGGGCTACTTCAAGACCGATCTCAACAAGGTGCTGGTCGAGAACGCCGAGTTCGACGAATGGGTTAGGAAGCGCACGCCCGCTGGCCGCTGGGGCGACGTCTCGGAGCTCAAGGGCGTTGCCGTCTTCCTGGCGTCCGATGCTTCGAGTTTCGTCAACGGCCAGGTGATCTACGTCGACGGCGGGTTGCTCAGCGGGATGTAGCGACGACGCCGGCGCGGCCGAGCCCGGCGACTTCCTCCTCGGCATAACCGAGTGCGGCAAGAATCTCGGCGGTGTGTTCACCGAGGCGCGGCGAAGCGCGCTCATAGACAAGCGGCGACTCGTCCATCACGATTGGCGTCCGCACCGATGGTACCCGCCGCCCCTCGCCCGCCGGCAGGTCGAGACGCATTCCGCGATGGACGATCTGCGGCTCCTCGAACACCTGCGCGACCGTGTTGATCGGGCCGACCGGCACGCCCGCCCGTTCGAGGGCTTCCATGAGATCGTCCCGCCGTAACGTGCCGATGCGCTCGCCGAGGCGCGCGACCAGCGCCACGCGGTTCTCCACGCGCGCCTCGTTGGTGACAAACCGCGGATCGTCGGCGAGGCCGGGAGCCCCTATCGCCTCACACAGGCGCCGGAACTGGCCGTTGTTGCCGACCGCAACGATCAGGTGGCCATCCTTGGCCGCGAACGCCTGGTAGGGGACCAGATTGGGATGGCTGTTCCCCATACGCGTCGGAGAACGGCCCGAGACGAGATAGTTGAGCGCCTGATTGGCGAGAACGCCGACCTGGGTGTCGAGAAGCGCCATGTCGATCAACTGGCCCTCGCCGGTCTGCTCGCGACGCAACAGAGCGGCCTCGATCGCCACGACGCTGTAGACACCAGCGAATACATCGGCGAACGCGACGCCCACCTTGTGGGGCGCACCGTCGGCGGGGCCGGTGAGCGACATCAGCCCACCCATGCCCTGGATCATGAAATCGTAGCCGGGCCTCGCCGCATCCGGTCCGTCCTGCCCGAACCCGGTGATCGAGCAGTAGACGATGCGCGGGTTGATCGCCTTCATCGACGCGTAGTCGAGGCCGTATGGCTTCAGTCCGCCGACCTTGAAGTTTTCGATGACCACATCCGACTGCGCCGCGAGTCTGAGGATGATGTCCCGCCCGGCAGGCTTGGAGAAATCGATCGCGATCGACCGCTTGCCGCGATTGGTGCTGTGGAAGTAGGCGGCGTCGCGCGTGCCGTCGCCGTTGTCGACGAACGGCGGTCCCCACTGTCGCGTGTCGTCGCCGGTGAGGCTTTCGACCTTCACCACGTCCGCGCCGAGATCCGCAAGCAACTGGCCCGCCCAGGGGCCGGCCAGTATGCGAGCGAGTTCGAGGACTTTCAGTCCCGCAAGAGGCGGCATTCCGGCTCCTCGGGGCAAGCGGAGATCAAGGCACCCGCGCCGCCCGGGCTTCTACAAGCCGCCCGGCATCCGGGCAAGAAGCGGGCGGCGCCCTGCGGACGCCCGCCAGGAACGATGGGGCAGCCGCCCGCCTACATCGCCATTCCCCTTTCGTCGTCAGGCAGCGCGAAGCCGGCGACCAGGATGACGACCGCCAGGACGACATGCAGCCACTGGTCAGCGGTGTTCATGGCTATGAAGCCGAAGAGCATACCGTCGGCACCCACCATGAAGAAGCCGAGGATGGCGATGATGGCGTAGACGACGCCGACGATCTTGAGCGCCGTGCTGCTGCCGAGGCTGGAATACGCACCGGCCAGAAGAACGACGCCGCTGACGATGTGGACGATGTTGTGTGCCGGATTGACGAGGAAGAGCCCGAGCACGGGATTGTTGAAGAAGCCGAGCAAGCCAATCAGAACAAACACGATACCGATAACGATCGCGGCTATCCTAGCTGTCATAGCGACCTCCTGGCGCGAATCACTGCACGGCTACAGTGGACCCGTCGCCCCGACTGCTCAAGATGCAGGCAGACTGCCTAAAGGGACGCCACGCACACTACTGCTGAGACGCGGGAGGACCGGCGAGCCCCGGGAAGATCCATCGCTTGAAATTCTCGTCATGGGATTTTGCCGCGCCGCAGGCATCTCCCTGCCCTGCGTCACGATTGCGCTATCTGGCATCCGTGGATGGATCGCTCGTGCCCAAAAAGCACGCATCGAGAATGCAGTTTTTTCTTCTGCATATTGCACTTAGACGCACTACTGGAACAGTTCCAGCTACTTAGATTAGATACGCTCTAAGTCATTCATCTTGCTTGACTTTCAGGCATCCGCCCGGTGTTGTCTCCGCCGTCGAACGGCACTTGCCCCGTCCCGATGGAGAAAGATCAGATGAACATGCTGAAGACTGCCGGGCTCACGCTCGGACTCGCCATTTCCCTGCCGGTCGCGGCGCTCGCGGACGTCAATATCTACACCACCCGCGAACCCGGCCTGATCACGCCACTGCTCGAGACGTTCACCGCCGAGACGGGCATCAAGGTCAACACCGTGTTCGTCGAGCAGGGCTTGCCGGAGCGCGTCGAGGCTGAAGGCGCCAACTCGCCCGCCGACATCCTGATGACCGTCGACATTGGCAATCTCGTCGACTTGGTCGACAAGGGCGTCACCCAGCCGATCGAATCCGCAGTGCTCGACGCCGCCGTGCCTGCCAACCTCCGCGATGCGGACGGCAACTGGTACGCGCTCTCGCTCCGCGCCCGCGTGCTCTACGTCGACAAGGATTCCGAGTTGACTACCTTCACCTACGAGCAGCTCGCCGACCCGGCATACAACGGCAAGGTCTGCATCCGCGCCGGCCAGCATCCCTACAACGTCGCCCTCATCGCCGCCTACCTCGCCAAGCACGGACCGGACGTGACCGAGGCGTGGCTCAACGGCGTCAAGGACAACCTTGCCCGTCCGGCCGGTGGCGGCGACCGCGACGTAGCCCGCGACATCCTCGCCGGCATCTGCGACCTCGGCCCGGCCAACTCCTACTACGTCGGCCTGATGCGCTCGGGCGCCGGCGGGCCGGAGCAGGAGGAATGGGGCAAGGCGATCAAGGTGATCCTGCCGACGTTCGAGGGCGGCGGAACGCACGTCAACGTTTCGGGCGCCGCGCTCGCCAAGAACGCGCCGAACAAGGACGACGCCATCAAGCTGCTCGAGTTCCTCGTTTCCGACGAAGCGCAGGAAATCTACGCCAACGCCAACTTCGAGTATCCCGTGAAGCCCGGCGTTGCCGCCAATGCGCTGATCGCCGAACTCGGCGCGCTCACCGTCGACTCGCTCACGCTTCAGGCGATCGCGGCCCAGCGCAAGGCCGCCAGCGAGCTCGTCGACAAGGTCGGCTTCGACGGCTAGTCCGCCGACGATGAGATGCGTGGCGCGGGAGGACCGGGCGTGACAGTCGCCCACGACCTTCTGCGCCCGCTGCCCTACCGGAGCCGTTTCAGCGCGCTGCGCGGAAACGGCTTCTGGATTCTGGCAGCCGCCATCGTGGCGGCGCTGGCCCTCCTCCCCGTCGTCTCGCTGATCGTCATCGCTGCCCGCGGATCGACGGACACCTGGGTCCATCTCGCCGCCAACGTGCTGCCCCGCGCGCTCCCCACCACCGCGCTCCTGCTCGGCGGTGTCGGTCTCATCGTGGTCGCGGTCGGAACCGGCGCCGCGTGGCTCGTGACCGCGTACGAGTTCCCGGGGCGCCGCTTCTTCGACTGGGCGCTGCTCCTGCCGCTGGCCGTCCCAACCTATGTCGTGGCGTTTGCCTATCTGGAGCTTCTCCACCCCATCGGACCGGCGCAGGGCGCTCTCCGCTGGCTCCTCGGGATCGACAGCCCCCGCGACTTCCGCCTGCCCGACATCCGCTCGCTGTGGGGCGCGATCATCCTCTTCGGGATCGTCCTCTACCCTTACGTCTACCTGACAACCCGCGCCCTGTTCATGATGCAGGCTTCGGGCTTCATCGACGCCGCGCGCACGCTCGGAGCAGGACGCCGTCGCGTCTTCTTCCGGATCGCGCTGCCGCTCGCACGGCCGGCGATCGCCATCGGCGCGGCGCTGGCCCTGATGGAGACGCTGAACGACATCGGCGCATCCCAGTTTCTCGGCATTCGCACGCTCACGATCTCGGTCTACGCCACCTGGGTGAACCAGTCGGACCTGCCCGGCGCCGCCTCGATCGCGCTGTTCATGCTTCTGGTCGTCATTTTGCTGATTTCGCTGGAGCGCTGGGCGCGGCGCCAGCAGCGCTTCGCCGCAACCACCCTGCGTAACGTGCGGCCCGCCCGCCGCACGCTCGGCGGCCTGCAGTCGCTGTCCGCCATCGGCCTCGCCACGATCCCGACCGTCCTCGGATTTTTCGTGCCAGCGGCATATCTGGTCTACGCTGCAATGTCGCGCATCGGCTTCGCCGGCATCTCGGCCGATCTCGTCCGCGAAACCCTCAACACACTGAGCATCTCGCTGGTCGCCACGATCATCGCCATCGCGCTGGGCCTCGTGGTCGCCTACGCGGCGCGCCTCGACCGCGGCCGCCTCGGCAACGTTCTGCTGCGCGCTGCAAGCCTCGGCTACGCGCTCCCCGGCACCGTGCTCGCCATCGGGCTGCTCATCCCGCTTGCCGGCTTCGACAACCTGGTCGACGGCTGGTCGCGGCAGTTCCTCGGCATCTCCACCGGCCTCCTCATCGCCGGATCGGGCGCCGCGCTCGTCTACGCCTACGTCGCCCGCTTCCTCGCCGTGTCGGCGGGCGGCATCGAGTCCGGCCTCGACAAGGTGCCGCCCTCGCTCGGCGAGAGCGCACGCACGCTCGGCCGTACCGCCGGCGCCACGCTCCGCGCCATCCACCTGCCCCTTATCCGCCCCGCCATCGGCGCCGCGGCGATCCTCGTGTTCGTCGATTGCATGAAGGAACTGCCGGCCACGCTCCTGCTGCGGCCGCTCAACTTCGAGACGCTCGCCACCCACCTCTACGGCGAGGCCGCCCGTGGCACCCACGAGAACGGCGCGATCGCCGCGCTGGCGATCGTGCTGGTGGGTCTGTTGCCGGTCATCGTGCTGGCGCGCGTCAGCCGCTCGCCGATCCAGAGGGCGCCACGGCCATGAACGCGGTTGCGCGCGCGGCAGGCCAATGGCAGACGGAGGCGCCCCCCGCGCGGCGCACCAGGTTTCCGGGATCCATGGACGCAATCGCAGACCTGTCAGCGACTACCAGCCGGACGGGTGCGTGCGTGCTCGCCGTCGACCGGGTGTCGCGTCGCTACGGCCCGGTGCCGGCGGTCGACGGCATATCGCTGGAGGTGGCGGCCGGCGAGATCGTCGCGCTGGTCGGGCATTCCGGCTCGGGCAAGTCG
>CAZXKZ010000004.1:35952-41189 GCA_964641825.1 uncultured Bauldia sp. | reverse complement strand
ACGGCGGGCGTCTACGACAAGCTCGGCTATGGCGAGCTGCGTGATAAGCTGCAGGCGATAGCGGCCCAGTAACTCCACGGGAAGGCGCGGGGCCTCGCGTCCCGCGCCTTCGCTTGCCACGGGAACCGACATGCTCAAGCGGCTCGCGCAGGTCGAGCTTGCGATCGCCGTCGCATTGCTCGCCGCCATCACCGGCCTCGTCTTCATTGCAGCGATCATGCGCTTCTACGGCCATCCCCTGACATGGTCGGTGGACATGGCGCAGCTCCTGTTCATCTGGTTATGCTTCCTCGGCGCGACCAAGGCCATGCGCGAGAAATCGCATCTCGGCATGGAGGTGCTGGTCAAGTATCTCGGCTACAGGCATCACCTCTGGCTGGAGCTTGCCTGCTCCGCCATCGTGCTGGCGTTCCTCGCCGTCCTTGCCGTCGAAGGCTTCCATCTCACCCTGCTCAACCGCGAACGCACCTTCGGCGATTCGACGCTGTCCTACGCATGGGTGACGGCCGCCGTGCCGGTCGGCTGTATCCTGCTCGGCATCTCTTTGGTGCACAACATGGTCGATGCGTGGCGCCGGCGCGGGCAGGAGGTGCTCGTCTACACGCGCACCGCCGCTGACAAGGACGCGCCGCCGGTGCTGGAACTCTGAGATGCTGCTGATCTCCGTCGTCTTCGTCGTGCTGATGGTGGCGGGCATGCCGGTGGCCTTCGCCACGGGCATCGCGGGCTTCGTGTTCTTCATCATGGACGCCGGCATGCCGCTGTCGATCGGCGTGCAGAAGATCGCGTCGATGAGCCAGAGCTTCCCGCTGCTGGCGGTGCCGTTCTTCGTGCTCGCCGGCCACCTGATGAACGAGAGCGGCATCACCGACCGCCTGCTGAAGGTGTCGCTGGTCGCCGTCGGCTGGATGTCGGGCGGGCTGGCGCAGGTGGCGATCCTGCTCTCCACCCTGATGGGCGGCGTGTCCGGCTCGGCTGTGGCCGACGCCGCGATGGAGGCGCGCATCCTCGGCCCGGCGATGATCGCCAAGGGCTACGGCAAGGGCTTCTCGGCGGCGGCCATCGCCGTCGGCTCGCTCATCACCGCGACGATCCCGCCGTCGATCGGCCTCATCCTCTATGGCTACATCGGCAACGTCTCGATCGGGCGGCTCTTCCTCGCCGGCATCATCCCCGGCTTCCTGATGATGGCCGTGCTGATGGTCACCACCTACATCATCGCGAAGCGCCGCGGCTATGTGGTTGCCGACAGCGCCAGGCCCACGTTCCGGGCGCTCGCCATCGCCACATGGGAGGCGAAATGGGCGCTCCTCTTTCCGGTGGCGCTGGTGCTCGCCATCCGCGGCGGCGTGTTCACGCCCTCCGAGGTCGGATCGTTCGCGGTGGTATACGCGCTCGCCATCGGTTTCCTCGCCCATCGCGAGCTGACCTTCGCCAAGGTCTGGCGCGCCTTCGCGCAGGCCTCCTCCGATGTCGGGCTCATCATGCTCATCATCCTGATGAGCGGCATGGTGGGCTTCGCCACCATCTACCTGCAGGTGCCGCAGAACCTCGCCAACTGGATGCTCGCCGGCATCACCGATCCGGCCATGATCGTGCTGGTCATCCTCTTGTTCCTGCTGGTCGCCGGGCTCGCGCTCGAAAGCACGGTGATGGTGCTGCTGCTGACGCCGATCTTCGTGCCGATCGTCACCAGCGTGGGCATGGACCCGGTGCACTTCGGCATCCTGATGATGAGCATCGTCACGCTCGGCGGCATGACATGGCCGAGCGGTTCGGCCATGTTCGCGGTATGCGCCCTGATGAACGTCACCATCGAGGAGTATTCGATCGAGTCTATCCCCTTCATCGTCGCCATCTGCGCGCTGATCGCCGCGCTGGTGTTCTTTCCGGGCGTCGTGCTCTGGCTCCCCAACCTCGCCTTCGGATGAGGATGCCATGACCGCCCTCACGTCCTCCCGAGCCGGAGTTCCCGCATGAGACACACCTGGCGCTGGTTCGGCCCGGTGGACAAGGTGACGATCGCCGACGCGCGGCAGGCGGGGGCGGAGGGCATCGTCACCGCCCTCCACCATGTGCCTTATGGCGCGGTATGGACGCGGGATGAGATCGCCAGGCGGCAGGCGGAGGTGCGTCGCATGCCCGACGGCTCCCCGTCGGATCTCGAATGGGAGGTGGTGGAGAGCCTGCCGGTGTCGGAGGCGATCAAGACGCAGACCGGCGACTGGCGCTCGCACCTCGCCAACTACCGCACGTCGCTGGAAAACCTGGCCGCGTCGGGCCTCGCCACGATCTGCTACAACTTCATGCCGGTGCTCGACTGGACACGCACCGATCTCGCCTGGCGCCTGCCCAACGGCGGCACCGCCATGCGCTTCGACCTCGCCGATTTCGCCGCTTTCGACATCCACATCTTCGCCCGGTCCGGCGCCGCCGGCAGTTTCGATAAAGCGATCGTTGCGGAGGCGGGGCGGCGCTTCGCGGCGATGGATGACGCTGCGCGCCAGCGGCTCGCCCGCACCGTCAATGCCGGCCTGCCGGGCGCCGCCGAAAACTGGTCGCTCGACGACCTGCGCGGGCAGGTGGCGTCGTACGCGGCCATCGACGCGGACAGGCTGCGTCGTCACCTGATCGATTTCCTCACCGAAGTCGTGCCGACTGCGGAGCGGCTCGGCCTCAGGCTCTGCTGCCATCCCGACGATCCGCCGTTTCCGCTCCTCGGCCTGCCGCGCATCATGTCGACGGAGGCCGACTATCGCCGCATGCTCGATGCGGTCGACAGCCCGGCGAGCGGCGCCACGATCTGCGTCGGTTCGCTCGGCGCGCGGCCCGACAACGACCTGCCGGGTATGATCGCGCGGCTTGGTCCGCGCGTCCATTTCGTTCACTTGCGCAACGTGAAGCGCGAGAACCCGGGCACGCCCTGCTCGTTCTACGAGGACGAGCATCTCGCCGGCGATACCGACATGGTGGCGGTGGTGGCCGCGCTCGTGAAGGAGGAGGCGCGCCGCCGTGCTGAGGGCCGCGCCGACGCCGAGATCCCCATGCGGCCCGACCACGGACAGGATATCCTCGACGACCTGAAGCGTGGCGCGCAGGCGGGCTATCCGGCAATCGGCCGGCTCAAGGGCCTTGCCGAGCTTCGCGGCGTGGAGCGCGCGCTGACGGTAACCGGGACGTTGCATTGAGCATCGGCGACGGCTTCCTGCATCCGGACCGCTTGCTGCTGGCGGAGCCGGGGCTGCGGTCGCTTGCGCGCGATCTCTACGCGGCGGTGCGCGACCTCCCCATTGTCAGTCCCCACGGCCACACCGATCCGGCCTGGTTCGCCGATGACCGGCCATTTACCGATGCGGCTTCCCTGCTCGTCATCCCCGACCACTATCTCTTCCGCATGCTCAACAGCGCCGGCATCTCGCACGATGCGCTCGGGCTGCCGAAGCCGGGCGGCGAGCCGGCAGACCCGCGGCAGACGTGGCGGGTCTTCGCGCGGCACTATCATCTCTTCGCGGGCACGCCCTCGCAGCTCTGGGTTGATCACGCCATGTCGGCGGTGCTCGGCTGCACCGAGCCGTTGACGCCGGACAACGCCGACGCGCTCTACGACCACATCGGGGAGCAACTCGCCCGGCCGGAGTTCCAGCCGCGTGCGCTCTTCCAGCGCTTCGGCATCGAGACCATCGCCACCACCGAAGGGGCGCTCGACCCGCTCGACCATCACCGCAAGCTTGACGACGACGGCTGGATCGGGAGGGTTCGTACCACCTACCGCCCCGACGCGGTGACCGATCCGGATGCGCCCGGCTTTTCCGGAAATCTCCTGCGTCTTGGCGAGCTCACGGAAACCGACCCGGCGCAGTGGGATGGCATGATCGAGGCGCACCGGCGGCGGCGCGAGGTCTTCCGTCGCTACGGCGCTACCGCGACCGACCACGGCGTGCCGACCGCGTTTACCGCCGACCTCGCCGCGCACGAGAAACAGCGCCTGCTCGACGGCGCGATGAAAGGCGTGCTCACGCCCGCCGAAGCCGAGTTGTTCCGCGGCCAGATGCTCACCGAGATGGCCGGTCTCTCTGCCGAGGACGGCATGACCATGCAGATCCACGCCGGATCGCGCCGCAATACCGATCGCGCCGTCTTCGCCGCGCGCGGCCCCAACATGGGCGCGGATATTCCGGTGCGCACCGACTGGGTCAACGGCCTCGACGCGCTGCTCAACCGCCACGGCCATGCGCCGGGCTTGCGCATCATCCTGTTCACCCTCGACGAGACGACCTACGCGCGCGAGCTTGCGCCGATGGCCGGCCACTGGCCCTGCCTGCTCATCGGCCCGCCGTGGTGGTTCCACGACAGCCCCAACGGCATCCGCCGCTATCTCGACCAGGTGGTGGAGACGGCGGGCTTCGCCAACCTCGCCGGCTTCAACGACGATACGCGCGCGCTGCTGTCCATCCCTGCTCGCCACGATGTCTGGCGGCGCGAGGTCTGCTCCTTCCTCGCCCGCATGACGGCGGAGCATCGCCTGACGCGGGCGGAGGCGGAGACGATCGCCGTCGATCTCAGCTACCGGCTCGCCAAGCGGGCCTACGGGATATGAGCGCGCGGCTCAGCGACCTGTCCGGCCTGCCGCCGGACGTTGCCGTGCCTGGCTACGACCGCACCAGGCTGCGGGCGGGCATCGTCCATATCGGGCCCGGTGCATTCTTCCGCGCCCACACCGCCATTGTCACCGACGCTGCGATCGCGGCCGCCGATGGCGACTGGGGCATCGTGGCGGTCAGCCTGCGCTCGACGGAAACGGTCGACGCGCTCGCCGCGCAGGACGGCCTCTACACCGTGCTCGTCCGCGATGATGACCGCACGCGTGCGCGTCTTGTTGGTGCGGTGCTGTCGGCTTTCGCCGTGCCACGCGAGCCGGGGCGGCTCCCAGCGCTCCTCGCCGATCCGGCCATTCGGATCGTCAGCCTCACCGTCACCGAGAAGGCCTACGGCGTCGACCCGGTCACCGGCGGGCTTGATGCCGGCCATCCCGATATCGCCGCCGATCTCGAGCGACCCTCCGAGCCGCGAAGCGCCGTCGGCCATCTGGTCGAAGGGCTTGGCGAAGCGGCGCGCCAGCGTGTGGACCAGGTCACGCGCCGCGTGCCCGAGGAGGTTGATGGTGTCCTCGACGCGCCCCGCTCCCCGCAGCGGCGAGGAGTCGAAGGCCGCGCGCAGGGAGCGCGGCGAGAAGAGCT
>CAZXKZ010000004.1:24756-35942 GCA_964641825.1 uncultured Bauldia sp. | reverse complement strand
GGCGGGCCTCGCGCCCTTCACGCCGCTCTGCTGCGATAACCTGCCGGGCAACGGCGCGCTGCTGAGACGGCTGGTGTTGGAGTTCGCCGAGCGGCGCGATCCGGAGCTCGCGCGTTGGATCGCCGAGGCCGTTCCGTTCCCGTCCACCATGGTCGACCGCATCACGCCGGCGACGACCGCCGAGACGCTTGCCGATGCGGAGAGCATCATCGGGCGCAGCGATCTCGCCGCCGTCGAGACCGAGCCCTTCCTGCAATGGATCGTCGAGGACCGGTTCGCATCCGGACGTCCGGCCTGGGAGGCGGGCGGAGCGCTGTTCGTGGCGGACGTCACGCCCTACGAGAAGATGAAGCTCAGGATGCTGAACGGCGCGCACTCGCTGATCGCGTACCTCGGCGTTCTCGCCGGACATGAATTCGTGCGCGATGCGATGGCCGATCCGGCGTTGGCGGCGCTGGTGCGCCGGCACGTGCGGGCGGCCGCCACGACGCTCGATCCGGTCCCGGGCATCGATCTCGACGCCTATGCCGACCAGCTCGCTGCGCGCTTCGCCAACCGCGCCATCGCCCACCGCACCCGGCAAATCGCCATGGATGGGACGCAGAAGCTGCCGCAGCGGCTGGTGCAGCCCGCCGCGGAGACGCTGGCGCGGGGCGGGGAAGCGGAGACTTATGCCCTCGCCGTTGCGGCGTGGATGCGCTACGCGCTCGGGCGCGACCGCCACGGCACGCCCTACGATCTTCGCGATCCCCGCGCCGGCGAGATCGCCGAACGGCTCCGCGGTGTGCCGCTGACCGGATCGGCAATCGCCGATGCCCTGTTTGCGCTGCCCGGCCTGTTCCCGCCGGCACTTACCAGCCACGCGGGCTGGCGGGCCGAGGTCGCGTCCCTGCTCGACCTTCTGCTCGCCAACGACACCGCCGCCGCCATCGCCGCCACCGAACGCTGAGCGGACTTCGCGCGAGGCCTCAGCCTCTCATTCTCCTGTCGCAGACTTGCAATCCCGCGCGGACTCACGGTGCGAGCGTTGACGGTCGTTGCAAATCCCACTACGTTCTTATTCAGCATATGTTGTTCATTATATGAACTAATATCCCATAGCGGGAACGAAACGGGAGGGAATCCATGAGGCATTTCAAGCAAGCCGCCATCGGCGGCCTGATCGCTGCGTGCGCGCTCTTGCCGCTCACGGCGCAGGCGCAGGACGTGGTGCTGCGCTTCGCCACCGGCGCGTCGCCAACGGACGTTCGCGTCGAGGGGTTCAATGCCTTTGCCGAAGCGGTGAAGGACTTCGCGACGTTCGAGCCGCACTACAACGCCACCCTGTTCCAGGCGGGCACCGAACTGACTGCGATCCAGCGTGGCAATCTCGAGATGGCCATAGCCTCGCCGCAGGACATCTCGAAGCAGATTCCCGCCTTCTCGATTTTCACCGCGGGCTATCTTGTGCGCGATCCGCAGCACCTCATCGACATCTTCGAAGGCGACATCGGAGACGAGATGTACAAGCTCATCGAGGACGAGATGGGCCTGAAGGTGCTCACCGTCATCTACGGCGGCACCCGCCAGCTCAATCTGCGCGGCGACAAGAAGATCAATGTGCCGGCGGATCTGGCGGGCGTGAAGCTCCGCATGCCGGGCACCGAAACCTGGCAGTTTCTCGGCAATGCGCTCGGAGCCAACGCCACGCCGATGGCGCTCGGCGAGGTCTATACGGGGCTGCAGACGGGAGCCATCGATGGTCAGGACAATCCCCTGCCGACGGTCATGGACTCTAAGTTCTACGAAGTTACCGACCAGATCGTGCTGACCAGCCACACGGTCGGCATGGATTTCTTCGTCGTCGGCAAGGCGGTGTTCGACAAGCTGACGCCGGAGCAGCAGCAGGCGATGGTCGATGCCGCGCGGAATGCGTTCACCACGGTCCGCGAGAAGCAGATCGCATTGGAAGGCGAACTTGCCGACTTCTTCCGCGGCGAGGGCCTAGAGGTCTATGTGCCCGATGTTGACGCGTTCCGTCAGCACGTGCAGGAGGCCTATCTGGCGTCGCCTTATGCAGCCGACTGGCCTGCCGGATTGATCGACCGGATCAACGCCGTCGAGTAGGGCGCCGCGGGTGCTCAGGACACTGCTCGCCGCCGGACGGCGAGTGAGCGAGAGCGTGGCGGTGGGTTTTCTCACCGCCCTCTTTCTTTTCTTCATGGTTCAGATCGTCAGCCGCTACGTTTTCAACCGACCCCTCGGCTGGACCACCGAAGCGTGCCTGATCGCGTGGCTGTGGCTGGTGTTCTGGGGTGCGGGCCTGATCGTTCCCAATCGCGAGCACGTCCGCTTCGACGTGCTCACTGCGACCGCTTCGCTTCGCACGCGCCGCGTCGCTGCGATCCTCGGCGGCGTGTTCGTCGTCGCCACTTTTGTCTGGTCGCTGCCCGCGTCGGTCGACTTCATCAGCTTCATGCGCATCGAGCGGAGCGGCACGCTCCGCATCCCGCTCAACATCGTTTTCAGCGTCTTCGTCGTCTTCTCCGTCGGCGTCATCGTGCGGCAAGGCTGGTACGTCTGGAAGATTCTCCGAGGCGCCGATCCGGACACGCTCGATCCGCCTGGCGCCGAGGCCGAGATCCGCGAAGTATGAGCATCGGATTCGTCGCCTGCCTCGTCGTCCTGTTCGGCGTGGCCGCCCTCGGCACACCGGTGCCGCTGGCCATCATCGGTGCAGCGGTCGTCTATCTCGCCGTCGAAGGACGCGATCTCGGTCTTGCCGCGGAGCAGATGCTGCAGGGCGTGATGAACAACTTCATCATCCTTGCCGTGCCGCTGTTCATCCTGGCCGCGGCTATCATGAACGCGTCGACCATCAGCCAGAAGCTGATGGAGTTCTGCATGGCGCTGGTCGGGCGCTATCGCGGCGGTCTCGCCTATCTCAACATCCTGACCAGCGTCGTGTTTTCCGGAATGTCCGGCTCGGCCGTCGCTGATGTCGCCGGCATCGGCAAGATCACCACCGACATCATGACCAAGGGCGGCCGCTATTCGCCGGGTTACTCCGGAGCGCTGACCGCGGTGACGGCCGCCATAGGCCCGCTGATCCCGCCGTCGATCCCGCTGGTCATGTACGCGCTCGTCTCGGATGTATCGATCGGCTACCTGTTCCTCGGCGCGATCGTGCCGGGGCTGCTGCTGGTGGTGGTCATCACCATCCATACGTTCTTCCTGGCGCGCATCCGCAAGTTCCCGGTCGAGGCGCCGGTGCCGCTGCCGCAGCTTCCCGGCATCACGCTCCGGGCCGTGCCGGCGCTGCTGATGCCGGTGATCCTGCTCGGCGGCATCTACAGTGGCGCGGTGACGCCGACTGAAGCTGCGGCGGTCGCCGCCGCCTATGCGCTGCTTCTCGCCGTGTTCTTCTATCGCGCGTTCACGTGGAAATCGTTCTACGCGGTGCTCCTGGAAAGCGCGCGGAGCTCGGCCGGCATCGGCCTGCTCATCGGATCGGCCGTCATCCTCAACTACATCGTCGCGAGCGAAAACGTGCCGGCGATCGTCGGCAACACGCTGGCCGAAGCCAATCTGTCGCCGCTGGGCTTCATGCTGCTCGTCAGCGTGATCCTGCTGTTCCTCGGCACGCTCCTCGACGTGGCGGTCATCATTCTCGTGATCATGCCGATCTTCATCCCGACGGCCGCTGCGCTTGGCATCGACCCCGTGCACTTCGGTGTCCTTTCGGTCACCAACGCCATGATCGGGCTCATCACGCCGCCGTTCGGGATGATGCTGTTCGTCACCAACGCCGTGGTCGGCATCCCCATGCGCGCGATGGTGCGCGAGATCTGGGGCTTCATTGTCATCCTCGTCGCGGCGCTGCTGCTGATGATCCTGGTGCCGGAGATCGTGCTGTGGCTGCCGCGGCAGTTCGGCTACGGCGGCTGACGGGCGGCGGTCAGACTGGCCGCGACGGCGACAGCACGTGGGTGATGACCTCGGCCGTCAGCTTCACCTTGTCGGCCATGCCGAGGACGCGCTCGCGATCGTTGCCGCTGATGCCGACGGCGGCTATCGGCTGGGCGCCGTCGAACACCGGCGCGGCGATGCACCAGGAATTGGCGACGTGTTCCTGATTGTCGATGGCGTAGCCGCGTCGCCGCGCTTCTTCGAGATCACGCATGAGCGCGTCGAACTCGACGATGGTGTTTTCCGTCTGGCGGACCAGTGGTTTCGCGCCGAGCATGGTGCGCAGTTCGTCCTGCGGGTAGTGGGCGATGATCGCCTTGCCGAGCGAGCAGCAATGCACGGGCGCCAGCTTCCCGAAGCGGGAGTACATGTTGGGTAGCGACGGCTTCTCGACGCCCGCGAGATAGAGCAGCTCGCCGCCGAACAGCACGCCGAGATTGACCCGCTCGCCGGCCTGCTGGGCGAGCGTGTTGAGATGGGGCAACGCGGCGAGCCGCACCTTGTTGTTGTCGAGCTGCTGCGCGGCGAGCGGCAGGAGCTTCAGGCCGATCTCGAATCCGCGGCCGCCGGCGGCGGGCTGCAGGTAGTGCAAGTGCTTCAGCGTCTGCACCAGGCGGTGCGTGGTCGTGCGGTTCAGCCCCACTTTTGCGGCGATCTCGGCCACCGTCATGCCGCTCCCGTCGGCCACGGCCTCGAGCACGTCGAGCGCCTTCACCAGCGTCAGCACGGGCGAGCCGTTCTGTTCGGTTTCCTTGGTGGCGAGGGAGTTCATGCGGGGACTGTCGGCAAGGTGGGCACCTTGTTCAGATATAGGACGGAAAGCCCGAAAGGAAGCGAAATGCGCGATACGCTTGGCGGCTCACGCTTACCCAAGATGGTGTCCGCCGGCTTCGTTCAATTTTTCCATGCGCTCTGCCAACCCCTCAAGTGAGAAGTCCGTGGACGCGGTATATTCGATCAGCGCAGCCTCCGAGCGGACGAGCCGGCCGATCATCGCGAGAAGCGCGTCGAGCGGCACTGTCTCCGGAATGACGACCACGCCGTGTTCATCGGCAAGGAGCAGATCGCCCGGGGCGACCTGGAGCCCGCCGACGATCACCGGCGCGCCGATCTCGATGAACCGCACGTTCGCGTGACCCACGATGGGGCTCCCGGCGAAAAGTCCGAAGCCCAGCGCCTCCACCTCACGGATGTCGCGGACGGCGCCGTTGGTGACCACCGCCGAACAGCCGAGACGGAGGAAGATCGCGGCCGAGACGTCGCCCCACGCGCAACCGCGCGGTGGATGGTCGACGTCCTGGCAGACCATGAGTTTCGGTCCCGGCGACCGCTCGACGTAAGCCCAGACGCCGTGCCACGCGACCGTGGCGCTCGTCGGCGATGGTTCCGTGGCGGCCATGATGCGTCCGGTGCACGCATAGCCGGCAAAGGCGCCGAGCTTGGGCAGGACCGCGCGGATGGTGGAGTCGCTGTATCCCTCAGCTTTCGGCCGTACGCCGAAACGCTCGATCGCGTCGTAGACGATCGGCGTCCGGTACTTGCGCAGTTCCGCGATCAGCGCCGCGGTCACGGCGTAAATCCCAGCGTCGTCAGGTACGCGATCGTGCGGCGGGCAAGGGGAAGCGGCACTGCCGGGTCGCACGGAAACATGTCCTGCTCGACGATGGCATAGCCGTCGTAGCCGGTGTCCTTCAGCGCCCGGGCGAGACCTTCGAAGTCGACGGCGCCGCGTGCCGGTTCGTCGGTCACGCCGCGCGCGACCGCGACGCCCCATGGGAGGTTCTCGCGGCGCACGGTCTCCAGCATGCGCGCATTCATGCTTTTCAGGTGCAGGTAGGGCATGCGCGCGCGGTGGCGGCGCCAGAAGCTGACCGGATCGCCGCCGGAATAGAGGTGATGGCCGGTGTCCATGCACAGGCCGACGAGGGCGGGATCGGTGCCGGCAAGCAGGCGTTCGAGGTCGCCTTCCGCTTCGATGGTTGCGTCGCAGTGCGGGTGGAAAACGAGGCTGAGCCCGTGCGCTTCGCGGCTGCGGCGGCCGAGGCGATGGATCGTGTCGATGAAGTCGGCCCATCCCGCATCATCGAGCCTCGCCGCTGACTTGATCGCGCCGGTGTCTGGATCGCGGTAGAAATCGTCGAGCAGGACAAGGAACTTCGCTCCGATGGTGGCGAGCCACGCCGCCGTCTGGTCCAGCCCGGCGAGAATGGCGTCGCGGCGCGTCCGGTCGGAGATCGCCGCGAAGTAGGTGCCGCCGGGAATGGTCAGGCCGCGCGAAGCCAGTTCACGCCGCACGGTCGCTGGGTCGCGCGGCAGATAGCCGAAGTTGCCAGGCTCGACCACGCGGTAGCCTGCCTCGGCGACTTCATCGAGGTACCGCTGCCACGGAATCTGTGCCGGGTGCTCCGCATGCCAGATGCCCCAGGCATCCGATCCCGCTCCGATGGTGATGGCCATGTCGCGCGTCCTCAGTAGGCTTTGTCGATCGTCTTCGCGGCGGCGCCGTCTTCGAGCAGGCGCCGCGCCTCGGCGAGATGCGACGACAGGCCCTGACGCAGGACGACCAGATCGTCGGAGGCGATGACGAAACGCGCGCCGCGGGCGACAAGCGCCGGCTGGTCCTCCGCCTTTTCGTAGCGGCCCATGCAGACCGGCAGGTTGTTGGCCCTGGCGGCCGCAAAGACCTTGTCGATGGCGGTGACGACGCTCGGGTGCGACGGATCGTCGAGATGGCCGCAGGAGACGGCGAGGTCGGCCGGCCCGAGGCAAAGCACATCGAGACCGGGCACCGCGGCGATCTCGGCCGCGTGTTCGGCCGCTTCGTATTGCTCGATCTGGAGCATGACGAACGTGCGGTCGTTGGCGTCGGCGAAGTAATCCGGATTGCGGAAGTAGTCGCTCGTCCGGCGCGGTCCGTATCCGCGCGTGCCCACGGGGCGATACTTCACGGCCGCGACGAGTGCGCGCGCCTCATCGGCATTCATCACCTGCGGAGCCATGATGCCGTCGATCCCGATGTCGAGGCAGCGCTTGATGAATGCCGGGTCGTGGGCGGGCACGCGCACGATGGTGACCGGATCCCAGCGGCCAACGGCGGCGATCACCGTCTCCAGCGTTTCGAGGCTGATCGACGTGTGCTCCATGTCGACCAGCAGCACGTCGAAGCCGTAGCCGGCGATGACTTCCGCGATGGCCGGGGAACTGAATGTCAGCCAGGCGCTGTAGACGATGCCGCCGTCGCGGAGGCGCTGCTTGATTTCGGGGGCGCGCTTCGAGGTCATGCAGCGAGCCCCGGAAGGCTGTACTTCCGCGCCACCGCCTGAAGCTGGCTGAGCGTGGTTTCGTCGAGCGGTATGCCGTCGCGCCGCCGCTGCGCGGCGGTGCGGATCTCCATCTCACCGGGGAGGAGCACTTCTCCGTCAGGTGAGGCGGTCGGCGCGGCCTTCATCCACCCGGCATAGAAGGCGAGGTCGCCGGCGAAGTCGGCGCCGCCGAAGCGCGCCGGGTCGACGAAAATCGAGGCCATGTTGTTCATCTTGGGATGCTTCGGTTGCGAACTCGTGCCGCCGCCGGTGAGCGCGCCGGCGAGCACATCGATCATGAAGCAGAGGGCGTAACCGCGATGATCGCCGAATGGCAGGATCGCGCCGCCGTCGAACAGGTCTTTCGGCTTCACGCTCGGCCGTCCTTCCCGGTCGATGATCTGGCCCGGCGGCAGGTCGTCGCCGCGGTTCAGCGCCGCCATCACCTTACCGCCCGCGGTCGCGGCCATCGTCGCATCCATCACGATCGGGGTCTGGCCCGCGCGCGGCAGCCCGATGCACATCGGGTTGACCGACATGCGCCGGTCGCGACCGCCGAACGGGGCGACCAGCATCACCTCGGCGTCGGCGCCGCCTGACGTGTTGACGAAATGCAGCGACAGGATGCCGTCAGCCGCCGCCTGTTCCGCCCAGCGGCCGATGCGGCCGAGGTGTCCGACATTGCGAAGCGCCACCGCCGCTGCGCCAGTTTCCTTCGCCTTGGCGATGCCCCGGGCGACCACCGTTTCGCCGGCAACCTGGCCGAGGCCCCGGTGGCCGTCGAAGGTCAAGACCGCACCGCTGTCCGAAACGAGCTCAGGGGTCTGCCCGCGCTTCACGAAGCCTGCGTCGAGATCGCCGAGATAGATCGGCACGCGCAGCACGCCGTGGGAATCGTGTCCGACGAGATTCGCCTCGGCCAGGCCGAACGCTACGGCATGCGCCTCCCTCGCGTCGCATCCCGAGGCGGCAAAAAGCCCGGCGACAAATTCGACCAGTCGATCGAACGGCACGGTGGCGCTCATGACGTGCGCCCGCACTGTGCCGGACGAAGTGTGGGAACGGGCAAGCGGGCTTCCTCACTGGTGCCACGCGGAGCAGGGAGCCCGCACGGTCTTGTTTTTCCTGAACGATCCGCCGCCGGATCATTCGCTCCTTGACAAACGATAGGCCAGTGTGGGCAAATCCGCAATATGGTCATGATGTTCAATATACGAACAATCAATTCCGCAGCCGGTCGTAGCTGGTAAGCGGATACGAGGGACGGCAAACGATGAGGGCAGCGCTGCTTCAGCGCTACAACGCTCCGCTGGTGCTGGCGGAGGTTCCGGCTCCGGTCGCGGAGCCCGGCGAAGTTGTCGTTCGCACCGCGGGGTGCGGCATCTGCCGCACCGACCTCCACATGATCGCTGGTATCGCCTACCGGCCGGAGCTGCCGCACATCCTCGGCCACGAGCCGGCGGGACACGTCGCGGCGCTCGGCGCCGGTGTTGCCGGCTGGAACATCGGCGACCGCGTGGTTCCCTATCTTTTCGATGCGTGCGGCCATTGCGCCGCCTGCCGCGCGGGCGACCATGCCCAGTGCGAGAACAACGCCGGCATCCTGGGCGTCACCAGGGACGGAGGCTTCGCCGAGCTCTTCCGCGTCCGCGCGGAGAACATCCTGCGCGTTCCTGACGAGGTCGAGCTGGATTCCGCCGGGCTCGTCTCCTGTGCGGCCATCACCGCGGTGCATGCCATCGATCGCGGAGCGCTCACCGCCGGACAGAGGGTCGCTGTTGTCGGCGCCGGTGCGATCGGCCTGATGATCGTCCAGATCCTGGTTGCCGCCGGCTACGAGGTGCATGTCGCCAACCGCTCGGAGGATGGCAGGCGCGCGGCGCTGGCCGAAGGTGCGACCTCGGCGTTCGCCACCGACGACGTCAGTCGCGACAATAGCTTCGAGCGCGTTTTCGATCTCGTCGGAACGGCGGTGTCCATGGGCCTCGCCGGCCGGCTCGTCAAACGCATGGGCCGCATCGTCGTCATCGGCGAGGAAGCGGAATATCCGGCGATCGACTCGATCGCCCTGGCGCAGCGCGAGATCGAGCTGGTCGGCTCGCGGAACGGCGGTCGCGCCGATGCTGGCGAAGCGCTCCGTCTCATGGCGAAGGGCGTCATCCGGCCGCGTGTCGCCCGCCGCGTGACCCTGGACGGCGTCAACGACGCCCTCGATGCCATGCGCGCCGGCATGGTTCACGGCCGCATCGTGGTCGAGTTCCCGCAATGAGCCGCGTCGGCGTCGAAGTCGTCCTTGCGGCGAATGCGGACCTTGCCGAAGGCCCGGTATGGGACGCCGAGAATGATGTCCTGTGGTGGGTCGATATCTTCCGCGGCGAAGTGCACCGCTTCGATCCGTCGAGCGGTCAGGACGAAACGTGGACCATCGACGGGCCGGTCGGATCGCTGGCGCTCCGCGCCTCCGGCGGTCTTGTCGTCGCGCTGCGGGACGGCCTCTATGCCTGGGAGCCGGGCGCAGCGCCTGTCGCTCTGGCGCGTCCTGAACCGGAGCGCACGCACAATCGCTTCAACGACGGCCGCACCGATCGTCGCGGCCGCTTCTGGGTGGGCAGCCTTCACCTCGACGAGACCGAGCCGACCGGTGCTTTCTATCGCCTTGATCCGGACGGCGCCTGCGCGCGCGTCGCGGACGGGATCTATGCCGCCAACGGCACCGCGTTCTCGCCGGACGGCCGCACCGGCTATCACGCCGATAGCCGTCAGAGGATCGTCTGGCGCTTCGACTGCGATCCCGACACCGGCACGCTCCGCAACCGCCGCGTCTTCATCGAACTCGATCCGCGCGAAGGCGTGCCTGACGGCGCCATTGTCGACAACGATGGCTGCTATTGGCTGACGCACGCCAGCGGGTGGCGGATCGTGCGCTACGACCCGCGCGGCCGCGTCGATCGCATCGTCCAGCTCCCAGTCGAAATTCCGACATCGGCGGCCTTCGGCGGCAGTGACGGCCGCACCCTGTTCATCACGACCGCCCGCTATTCGCTGAGTCCCGAGGCGCTCGCGATCCAGCCGCTCGCGGGCAGCATCCTCGCCATCGACGTCGGTGTCGGTGGCATGCCGGACACGAGATTCGCCGGCTGACCCCGGCCTGTAGTCACGAACGAGAGAAGAGCGTCGAGGAGCATAAGGACCGATGGAAAAGCTGATCATCACCGTGACGTGCGACTCGACGATGTCGTATCCGTCGAACCCGAACAACCCGACGCCGAAGGGGATCGACGCGGTGGCGGCGGACTATGTCCGCGCGGTCAATGCCGGTGCCTCGATCTGCCACCTGCACGGTCCCTACACGGTCGACGCGAAGATCCAGGCCGACGGCACAAAGCTCTCCGATCTCGATATCCCCGGCTGGCGGAAGCTGCGCGCCGGCATCACCGACAACGTCGATGCGATCATCCAGTACGGCATCGCCAACGGCCGCTTCCCGCAACGGAAGCTGCTGATGGAAGACCAGCGCCCGGACATGATCTCGACGTGCTTCAACGCCCACGACGAGTGTTTCGACTACGAGCCGGGCAAGGAGCCGGTCGAACTCTACGCCATTCACGACCGCGAGGAGCTGAAGGAATACTGCGAGATCACCCGGCGCCTTGGCGTGAAGCTCGAGGTCGAGGCCTTCCACTACGGTGGCGTCTGGAACGCCATGCGGATGATGGAGAAGGGCCTGCTCGAAGGGCCGGTGTGGGTGACCTTCTTCCTCGGCTGGAAGGGCGGGTGCTGGACCCCTCCGACCACGCAGGCGATGGTCTACATGGCCGACCACTGCCCGCCGGATTTCATCTGGAACACCAGCGTCATGGATCCGGTCGAGCATTGGAAAGTCATCTCCAACGCCATCACGCTCGGCGGCCACGTCCGCGTCGGCATGGAGGACAA
>CAZXKZ010000004.1:13886-24746 GCA_964641825.1 uncultured Bauldia sp. | reverse complement strand
CGTTCCTCACGCCGGGTGAATACGCCCGCAACAACGCCGAGCTGGTCGAGAAGGCGGTCCGCATCGCCCGCGATGTCGGGCGCGAGATCGCGACGCCCGAAGAGGCGCGCGCGATGCTGCAGATCAAGAAGCGTCCGCCGTACCTGGCGAACTAGGCATCGCGATGAAAGTGGCGATCGATCCTTTCATGGTGCGCGACCGCGGCTTCGACGGCATCTGCCGGTTCGCGGCCGAGAAAGGCTATCGCCACATCGAGCTGTCGATCCGCGATGATTTCGTTCCGCTGTTCGAAGGGCCGCGTGCAGGCGCGGGCGCGATCCGCGCCCTCAGGGCGGCGCTGGACGCGCACGGTGTCGGCCTCGCCAACCTGTGGACCGTCTATCGCTGGGCGGAGCCCGACGACGATCATGCGCACGACGCCGCCATCCGCTATTTCGAGCGTTTCCTGCAGATCGCGGGCGAGCTCGGACTGACGCAGGTCAGCTCCGAGTTTTCCGGGCGGCCGGAAAAGCGGGAGCGGAGCGACTACGCCTTCTGGCGATCCATGGAGAAGGTCGTTCCCATGCTCGACCGCTATGGCGTCGACCTCGCGCTCGATCCGCATCCGGGCGATTTCGTCGAGGATGGATTCATCGCCCTGTCGATGATCCGCGCCATGAACAGCGCGCGCGTGAAGTTCCTCTATTCGACGCCGCATACCTTCTTCCTCACCGACAGTGTGCGCCGGCTGGTGACGGAGGCGGGTGGCGATCTCACGATCGTGCGGCTGGCCGATACGCTGAACCACAGGCAGCCGCTCCGCTTCATCGTCAATCCGCTCGGCGCGCCGGTAGCCGTCCATCAGCATCTCAACATCGGCGAGGGCGAGGTGCCGTGGAACGAGGTCTTCGATGCGCTCCGTGACATCGGCTTCGACGGCCTTCTGAGCACCTCGGTCTTCGGCTGGCCGGACAAGCCGGACTGGTCGGCCGAGGTGATGCGCGAGCGCGTCACCGGCCACCTGCAGCGTGTCGGTCTCTATCGCGAGGAATTTTTTGCCGTGCATTGACCGGGCGCGGCATGCGCCGCGGTCGATGGCGGTCGTACCCAGAGTGACTGTGGTGACCTAACCAAAGGGAGGAAGTTTGAAATGACCAAGACCAATTGGATGCGTGGCGGCCTCTGCGCGGCGGCGCTGATGGTGGGTGCCGCCTGGCCGGCGACGGCACAGGATACGCCGACTATCTACGTGATCGCCCCGAGCCTTACCGATCCGTTCTGGATCACACAGCAGAACGGCGCCAACCAGGCGGGCAAGGATTTGGGCGTCAACGTCGTGTTCCAGGCACCGGCGCAGGATACCGGCGACGCCGGCATGGTGCCGCTGCTCCAGGCGGCAATCGCCGCAAATCCGGGCGGCATCGCGATCGACTACACCTCCAAGACCATGGAGGCGGTGACGGTTGCGGCGCTCGACGCCGGTCTCAACGTCGTCCTCTACAACAACAACCGCTTCGAGGGCGACAATGCGCCGAGCGATCCGCGGATCGAGGGCCTCGCGTTTGTCGGGCAGAACGAATCGATGTCGGGCGAGGTGCTGACCAACGCCTGGCTGCCGATGTTGCCGCAGGAGCCGTGCAAGGTGCTGGTGGTGAATCCGTTCCCGACCGCCTTCGTGCTGACGCTGCGCGGCGACGGCGTGAAGCGGGCGCTCGACGCTGCCGGTTATCCGTACGCGGATCTCGCCGCCACCGGAGACCAGGGGCAGAACCTCAGCCTGATCGGCGCCGCGCTCCAGGCCGATCCGTCGATCTGCGGCGTCGCCGCCCTCGGCGGCCCTGCCGCCAATCCCGCCGGCCAGTACATCGGCGAGAACAACCTCGACATCTCGGTCGCGACCTTCGACGTCGGGCCGGAAACCGCCAAGCGCATCAAGGACGGCACGATCGACATAGCCATCAATCAGCAGCCGTTCCTGCAGAGCTACTATGCGGTGGTCAACCTCGCGCAGAAGGCGCTCTATACGTTGAGCCCTGTCAACGTGGACACGGGCACGTCGCTGGTCACCCAGGAGAACATCGACGTCGTGCAGGCCTGCATCGACGCCGGTCGCTGCTGATCCGGGATCGGCCCACATCTACTACCTTCCGGCGGCGGATTGCCGCCGGAAGGGCCTCCCACGAAGGCGAGAAAAAGAGCTTCATGGCCGCAACCAATTCCCGCATCGCATCCTTCCTGAGAGTTCGTGAGCTGATGCCGGCGCTCGGCCTGATCGCCGTGGCCCTGTTCTTCACCGCCCAGACGATGAATTTCTGGTCGCCACAGACCATGACGGCGATCTCGAGCATCGCGGCAACCGTGGGAATCGTCTCCATCGGGGTCACGATCCTGATGATGTCGGGCGAGTTCGACCTTTCGGTCGGCCAGAACTTCGCGTTCGTGCCGATCATCTGGGCGATCCTGTTCGTCACCAACGACATGAACGAGTGGCTGGCGCTGGCGATCGCGCTGGGGATCGGTTCGCTCGTCGGCGTCGTCAACGGGCTGGTGACCACCATATTCCGGATACCGTCGTTCATCGCCACGCTCGGCATGTATTTCGTGCTGCAGGGGATGAACAATCTCCTGATCAGCGGCCATCAGCTCATCATGTTCGATCCGAGCGCCGCCATGACGCTGCTCGGCGGCAAGATCGCCGGGACGCCGTTCTACATGCCGGTGATCTGGCTCATCGTCATCGCGCTGATCTTCTGGTTCATCACCACGCGCCAGGCGTACGGCAACTGGACGCTGGCCACGGGCGGCGGCGCAGGCCCCGCCAAGGCGATGGGCGTTCCGACGGTCAGGGTGAAACGGATCAACTTCGTCATCAGCTCTTTCCTCGCCGGTCTCGCGGGCTGCATGCAGTTCGCCTATCTGAAGGGCGTGACGCAGGCGCAGGGCGACAAGTACGAGCTGCTTGCCATCACCGCCGCGGTGCTCGGCGGCACGTCGCTGTTCGGCGGGTCCGGCACCGTCTGGGGAAGCGTGCTCGGCGCGGTCCTGCTTGCCTCGATCCAGATGGGCCTTGTCCTCATCGGCGTGCCCGGCTCCTTCTACGTCACGTTCATCGGCGTCATGCTGGTCGTGGTGGTCATCGCCAACACGCGGATCGGCCGTCTGGCGGGAGGCCACGCATGAGCGCAGTTCCGACGGAAGCGGCGAGCGAATACGTCTATGGTCCGGTGGATCGCAGCGTCGCGCCGGTCTTCGAGCTGGACCACGTCTCGCACAGCTACGGCCGCAACGATGTCATCTTCGACGTCAGCCTGTCGGTGTGGCCCGGCGAGGTCGTGGGGCTCGTCGGCGACAATGGCGCCGGAAAGTCTACGCTGCTCAAGATCTTCGCCGGCTACCAGAAGCCGACACGCGGCCAGCTCAAGTTCATGGGCAAGCCCGTGTCCTTCCGCTCGCCGGCCGATGCGCGCGCGCTGGGCATCGAGGCGGTCTACCAGGACCTCGCCATCGTCGATCAGCTCAACCTTTGGCAGAACTTCTATCTCGGCAAGGAGCTGAAGCGGCGCTTCGGTCCGGTCGCGGTCATGGACCGGAAGGAGATGCGGCGGGCCACGGTCGCGGCCTTGACCGAGCTCGGCCTGACCCGCGTCCGCTCGGCGGACGAGCCGGTGTGGGCGCTGTCGGGCGGCGAACGGCAGTCGGTGGCGATCACCCGCGCGAACCACTTCGGCGCGAAGCTCCTGCTGCTCGACGAGCCGACCGCCGCACTTTCCGTCCGCGAGACGCGCAACGTGCTGCAATCCATCCGTCGCGCGCGCGACCACGGCCTCGGCATCATGTACATCGACCACAACATGAGCCATGTTATCCCGGTGGCTGATCGCATCGTTCTTTTGGAACTCGGCCGCGTGGTCCGCGTCATCGATCGCGGCGAAGTCGGGGTCGAGGAGCTTCAGGAACTGGTCGCCAAGCGGCATCACAAGACTCCGTAGCGTCATGGATCTGCGCCTCGCCGGAAAAGTCGCCGCCGTCACCGGCGCCGCGCGGGGCGTTGGCCTTGCCGTCGCTAGCGCCTTCCTGCGCGAAGGTGCCAGCGTCCTTTCCGCGGATCGCTCGTTCGACGACGACTATCCGCTTGCCGGCTACGACCGCAGCCGTCACCGGCACGCGGTCGTCGATATTTCAACGGAAGCGGCCGCAGCCTCCGTCCCGCGTCTGGCGCGCGAGGCGTTCGGGACCGTGGACATCTTGGTGCTCAATGCCGCGCGCCATTCGCTGGAGCCGGTTGCTGCGCTGACTGCCGCCGAGTTTGATCTCACGATCCGGACCAATGTTCTCGGCGCGGCGTTCGCGCTCCGCGAATACGCCAGCGCGCTGCCGGACGGCGGTGCCGTGGTCATCATCGGCTCGACAACGACCAAGAGCGTGCAGGCGGACGAGTTCACATACCGCTCGTCCAAGTATGCCCTCCGCGCTCTCGCCGAGTCTTGCGCGATGGAGTTCGCCGACAATGGTGTCCGGGTGAATCTCGTCACGCCCGGCGCGATCGCCACAGGCTTCGCGAAGTTCGGTCCGGACGCGCGTGCGCGGCTTATGCGCGAGATTCCGCTCGGCCGCGCTTCGCTGCCCGCCGAGATCGCCGAGGTGGTGGTGTTCGTCGCCTCACCGGTCTGCAGCTACATGACCGGCGCGGAGGTTGTCGTCGATGGCGGCCTGTCGATGCGCCCCATCCGTCTTTGACGGCAGGCGTGGACGATTTCCCGCGCGCGTGTAGAAATGAGGCCGGGCCTCCGGGACAAGGGATGTCCGGGGCTATCTGACACGCGGGGATCGGGGCCGGGCGTGGCATGACGGATGATCGCGCCCATGGGCGTGCCGGATCGCTGGTGCTCGCCGCCGGCGATCGTGTTGCGGTGATCGCACCGGCCTCGCAGATGGCGATCGAGAAGTGCGACCTCGTCGACAGGGGAATCGCGCTTCTGGAATCCTGGGGGCTCAGGGTCGAGGCGCGGCCGCCGGCCGCCCGTTATCTCTATCTCGCGGGCACGGACGCCGAGCGCGCCGGCCATCTCAACGCGGCGCTCGCCGATCCGGAAATCAGGGCGATCTTCTGCCTGCGCGGCGGCTACGGCAGCGCGCGGCTTCTGCCGCTGATCGACAGAACCATCGCGCCTGTGCCGAAGTTCATCGTCGGCTACAGCGACATCACGACGCTGCACATCGCGCTGCCGCAGATCTTCCCGGCCATCGCTCCGGTTCATGGACCGAACCTCGCCGCGGCGCAGCTCCTCGACGACACCGCCGAAGCCGAAGCGAACCGACGCGCGCTGCATGCGGCTCTGTTCGCCGCCGAACGCGAGACCGTTCACCCGGTGCGTTTCGTTCGTGCCGGCGCGGCGCAGGGGCCGATCGTCGGCGGGTGCCTGTCCTTGGTCGCGGCGACGCTCGGGACACCGTTCGCGCTGAGGACGGAGGGCTCCATCCTGTTCTTGGAGGAGAACGGCGAGGCGCCGTACCGCATCGATCGCATGATTACCCAGATGAAGCTCGCCGGCATGTTCGATCGGGTTCGCGGCGTGCTGTTCGGGTCGCTGCGCAACTGCGGCGACCCGCACCACGACGTGGACGATGTGCTCCGCGACCTGTTCGGCGGCGCCGGCTTTCCGGTGGCGACGGGGTTTCCGTCGGGGCATGGCGACGCGAACGTCGCCTTCCGCGTCGGCGATGCGGCAGTGCTCGATCCGGCGAGCGGGCTGGCGCGGATCGGCGCCGCCGCGTGATCAGCCTGCCGCCAGTTTCTCCAGGCGGTCGGTCAGCGCGCGCAGTTCCCATTTCCGCGCGAGCGCGGCGCCGCCCTTCCAGTCGGGCGGGCCTGACTTGATCGCGGGCAGCGGCGCCTTCGGGTCCATGGTCGCGAGCCGGCGGTAGAGCCGAAGCTCCTCCGCCTGGCCCGCGAACTTCCCGTCCGCCAGCGCCGCTTCCAGCGTCGGATAGCGCCGGAGCAGGCTTGCCGCGCCCTGCGCGCCGACGCCCTTGGCCCCGGGGATCTTGTCGGACGGATCGCCGCGGAGCGCGATGAAATCGGGCACCTGCTGCGGCTCGACGCCGTAGCGCTCGCGCACTTCCGCCGGCCCGATGCGGGCGATCTCGCCAGCGCGCACCGGCTGGATGATGGTCGTCCGCTCGGAGGCAAGCTGGAAGGAGTCGCGGTCGCCGCTCGCCACCACTACGGTGCCACCGCGCTTCTCCTCGCGCGCCACCGCCGCGGCGAGAAAGTCGTCGGCCTCGTAGCCGGCGGCCCGCGCGTTCTGGAAGCCGCATGCCGCGACGAACTCTGGCAGCACGTCGAGCTGCTCCACGAGCTCGTCGTCGAACTCGCGGCCCGACTGGTAGGTGTCGAACTCCTGGCTCCGCCAGTTAGGCTCCTCCAGCGTGTCCCAGGCGACGAGCACGGCGCGCGGCTTCTCCGACTCGTAGAAGCGGACGAGGTAGTTGGCGAAGCCGACGATGGCGCCGCCGCCCTTGTTGCCGGCGCGGCGGATCGTCTTCGGCAGCGCGTGGTAGGCGCGATGGGCGAAGGAGTCGCCGTCGATGACGAGCAGCGGGCCTTCCTTGCTCTGCGTGGGCGTGGTGCTCGGGGTCATGGGTGGTCGTCTCTCCGGCTTCGCGGATGCGCGCACGCTCAGCCATGTCCGGCTCTTTCCAGGCCGATAGGGCGCGTCGCGGTCCTTCGATACCATGCCGGCAAGCCCCATCGCCGCGATGCGCTGGAGCATTCCGGCGCCGTCGATGTCGAGATGCGCGCTGAAGGCGATCGCCTGCGGCGCCGCTTCCTCGATCAGTGCCGCGAGCACGCGCTTGCGGTCGGCGAGCGGCGCCGCGGCGATGTCGAATCCGTCGAGGTGGAGGAGGTCGAAGGCGCAGTAGACGAAACGGTCCTTCCGTCCGTTCCGGACATCGGCGGCGAGCAGCTCCGGATCGCTCACGCCGTCGGGCCGCTGGACGATCACCACGCCGTCGAGGACGAGCGCGCGCGCCGGCAGTTTCGCCACGGCTGCGGCGATGCGGGCGAAGGCCGCAGTGCGGTCGGTGCCGTCACTTGCCGAGAGCGTCACCCGGCCGTCATCGAGCCGCGCCTGGATGCGGACGCCCTCGAACAGGATTTCGTGGAGCCACTCGATGCCCGCAGGCGGCGTCTTGCGGGGCGAGGGCACACAGGGCGGCACGAAATCCGGCATGGGCGCCGGACGGGCGCCGGGGAGGACGCGCGCGAGGAACCGCGATCTCGACCGCTTTTCCGGTCCCTGCGCCTGTCTCGCCATGGTGACCATGGAACCTCCACGCCGTGCGGCGGTTGTCAATGGAGCCATCGTTTCCCTGACCGGACGGCAGCATGGACGCATTGTTCCACGTCGAATGGGCGGAGTTGGCCATTCCCACCCACTCGGTGCTGGAAATGATCGTGCGCGGTACGCTGATGTACCTCGCGCTGTTCGTCATCCTGCGCTTCGTGATGAAGCGGCAGGCAGGTTCCCTCGGCATCGCGGATATCCTGGTCATCGTGCTCATCGCCGATGCCGCGCAGAACGCCTTCTCCAAGTCCTACGCTTCGATCACCGAAGGCGTGATCCTCGTCCTGGTCATCGTGTTCTGGGATTTCCTCATCGACTGGGCGGGCTTCCGGTTTCCCGCGCTCCGCCCGATCCTGCAGAGGCCGCCGCTGCCGCTCATCGAGGACGGCAAGCTCATCCGCCGCAACATGCGCCAGGAGTTCATTACCGAGGACGAACTGCTCAGCCAGCTCAGGAAGCAGGGCGTCGAGAACGTCAAGGAGGTCAGGACGGCCTACCTGGAAGGCGATGGCGAACTCAGCGTGGTCGATCGCGGGAGCGGCCGTACGAAACGGAAAAGCCGGCGGCGGGGCGCCGACGCCGGGTAACGCTTGCCGGCACCTCGCTAAGATTTTCAGAGCTTTGTAGCGATCGTCGTGCCCGTTCCCGTTTACGGTTTCTTGGGGCGGCTGCACTAGCGGTGGTTGTCCTGACAAACCGCAGTTGAGGAACGCCACCATGTCGACCGTCGTTGAATTCTCGATGCAGGTGAAGCCCGGCCACTAACAAGGAAGCCCTGTCCAGGGAGAATGCCTTCGTCGAGGCATTCATGAAGACGCATCCGTCACTGAAGTCGGTGATGGTGATCGGCGACGAGGCGCGCGGCGTCCTCAGGGCGATCGGCGTCTACGACACCGCCAAGTCGGCCGCCAAGGTGAACAGCGAGCGCGACTTCGCCGATTTCAACGCCGAGATCGCGCCGATGCTTGCCGGCAGTCCGGAACGCGTCGAGCTCGACCTGCTGCACGCGTTCAACCGCTAGACGCCCCCAGCACACACGGTTTCACGATCGGGAAACGGCGGCGCATGCGCCGCCGTTTTTGGTGGTGGCTACGCTGCCGCCGTCCGCGCCCATGCGCCGATCAGGCGCGGCATGAAGATGCAGCAGTCGGTGCCTTTCGCTTCGGCATGCAGCCGGTCCGCAAGCGTGGCGATGTCGACCTCCGCTGCGGTGGCGATGCCCGCCGCTTCCGCCCTCGGCAGAAGGCTCGCCAGCGTCTGCGCGGCGAACGCGAAGACCGCGACCTCCTCGCCGCTCTCGATCCGCGTCATGCCGGCGAGCGACGGCGACAGCTTCGCCGCGCGGAACGTCGCGTAGAGCTGCGAGCCCATGTTGGGCTCGGCGCCGACGACGCGATACGTCGCCGCGATCCACCCGATGCAGCGGCGGAGAAGCGGCAGCTCCGGAACCGCGCCCGCCTGTTCGATGTCCAGTTCGATGAAGGCGACGATCGCGCCGGGGTCGAGGAAGCCCGCCAGCCGCCGGATCGCGCCCACCGGGTCGGCGATGTGCATCAGGATGAAGCGGCCGACGAGCGCGTCGAATCTCTGCTCTGTCTCGAACGCGTAGAGGTCCGCGTCGCGGAAGTCCGTCCAGCCGTATCCCGCGCGTGCGGCGCGGGCGCGGGCGAGCGAGAGCGCGTTGTCGGCGCGGTCGATGCCGAGCACCGCTCCGGACGGCCCGACGATCTCCGCCGCCACCAGCGACACGTCGCCGACGCCGCAGCCGACGTCGAGAACGCGCATGCCGGGCGCGAGGCCGGCGCGGGTGAGGACTTCGCGGGTCTCGGTCCGGAAAAGCTCGCCCTGCCGTTCGAGGCGCGCGAGCTCCGGTTCGGAGTGTCCGAGAATGTAAGGCCGTTCCCCGTCAGCAGTATGCATCCGCGCCCCGCATACAACCAATAAGTGTCCCTCGTTTAATACGAAGGCTCATATTCGACAACGACGCCTACCGTCGCAGCCCGCCCCATCCCCGCGTTCCGCCTGCTGAGGTTAGCGATTGGTTGCGATATTCGGATGAAGAAATTCGCCCACTTCTTAAGCATTGCGAAGTTTCTTGCGTGTAGTTGTCGAAAAGAATCCGTTCACCCGCGCACGCCGCCGGCAGCAGGTGAAGCAGAGGGCGGGCAACATGGCCACCACGACTCGCAAGATCAAGACCAGCTTCGCTGACATTGCCGTATGCGAGACATCCGGCACCGAGCTGCCGATCGTTTTTCTGCACGGCAACTCGAGCCACAAGGAAGCGTTCCGGCGCCAGTACGAAGCACCGCTGGGCGAGCGGCACCGCATGATCGGCATCGACCTTCCCGGGCATGGTGCATCGAGCGATGCCATCGACGTCGCCGTGGCCTACACCATCCCCGGCTATGCCGATGCGGTCATCGAGGTTCTGGGCGCGCTCGATGTCCGGCGGGCCGCTGTCGTCGGCTGGTCGCTCGGCGGCCATGTCGCGCTCGAGATGATCCCGCGGTTCGAGGGCATCGCCGGTGTGATGATTGTTGCGGCGCCGCCGGTCGGCCGGTCGCCGGAGGAGATCCAGGCCGGCTTCCGGCAGACGCCGGACATCCTGCTCGCTGGGAAGCCCGATTTCACCGAGGCCGAGATCGATGCGTTCGCCGCGGCGACGACCGGCACGCCGGTCGATCCCGCGTTGCGGGCGGCGATCGCGCGCACGGACGGGCGCGCGCGTGCCACCATGTTCGCCAGCCTGTTCGCCGGCCAGGTCGCCGACGAGCGCGAGATCGTCGAACAGTCGCCCGTGCCGATCGCGGTGGTCAACGGCAGCAACGATCCCCTGATCAATGTCGACTACATCGGCGGGCTCGCCTACCGGAACCTCTGGGACCAGCATTGCTACCTGCTGCGCGGCGCCGGCCACGCCTGCTTCATCCGCGAGCCGGCGGCCTTCAACGCCATCCTTGGGCGATTTGCCGCAGACATGGCCGGCCTCGCGGCCCGCAAGCCCGCCGGCAAGTCGAAAGTCGTTGCCGCCTGACCGTTCTTTCTGCGCGGGGCAAGAAGAAACGCCGCGGCGACGAAGTATTTACCATCCGGGACGGCCCAGGTCTGTTGGCATTGGCAGATTTGTTTCGCCGATCTGAAGGAAATTTTTAGGGAATTCAGCGACTGTCGGCGCTGTATTCCTCTCGCTCTGCTTGCTCGAACGGATGATGGGTAGTTCACGTTTGCCTCGCGCGGTCCGGCACCAGCACGTTCCGCTGGATGTCTACTCGTCGCTGGTCGACTCCCTCTACTCCGAGCCGCGCACACTTCTCATGGGCTCGGTGGCGGTCTCGGTCGCCACCCTCATCAGCGCCTGGAAGACCGGCGAGATGCTGATGTTCGCCGTCGCCATCGCCATCGCGGTGGTGGCGGGGCTGCGCATGTGGGACGTCACCGCGTTCCGCCGCGAGCCGCGGATGCGCACGATCGAAGCCGTCCGTCACTGGGAGCGCCGCTACGTTGTTGGCGCGGCGGCGACGGTGGCGCT
>CAZXKZ010000004.1:13093-13876 GCA_964641825.1 uncultured Bauldia sp. | reverse complement strand
GTCTTCAGCATGTCGATCACCATCGCCTACCTGATCGGCATCACCGGGCGGAACTTCGGCAGCGCGCGGCTCGTCTTCGTCCAGATCCTCGCGGCCTGCGTACCGATCACCATCGCGCTCCTCCTCGTCGGTGATCCCTACTACAGCGTCTTCGCCTTCATCCTGTTCGCCTTCTTCATGAGCATGAAGTCGATCTCCGACCGGCTTCGGCAGACGCTGCTCGATGCGGTCATCGCCAACCGCGACATGTCGCTGCTCGCGACGCGCTTCGACACCGCCCTCAACAACATGCCGCACGGCCTGTGCATGTTCGACGCGGAGCGCCGCCTGGTGGTTGCCAACCGGCGGCTCGACGAGATCTTCGGCGTGTCGAGCGCGCACGACCGCAAGGGGCGCACGGTCCGCGAGATGATCCTCGACTGGGTCGACGCCGGCGCGCTGCTGCGCTCGGAGGCCGACCGGCTCGGCGGCGAGATCGAGCGCCGGCTGGGCGCGCCGGAAAGCAAGGGCCTCACCATCCAGAAGCAGGACGGCCGCACCCTCAGCCTCACCTTCCAGGCGATGGCAAACGGCGGATCGGTCATCCTCGTCGAGGACATCACCGAGCGTAAGTCGGCCGAAGCGCGGATCACGCACCTCGCGCGCTACGACTCGCTCACCGGCCTGCCGAACCGCATGTACCTCCGCGAGCAGATGGAGAAGGCGCTGGTCAGCGCACCGGCGAGCGCGGTGCTGTTCGTCGATCTCGATCAGTTCAAGCAGGTCAACGACACCCTCGGCCAT
>CAZXKZ010000004.1:8587-13062 GCA_964641825.1 uncultured Bauldia sp. | reverse complement strand
CGAGGCGGATGCGTCGGCGCTTGCCGCCAGGATCGTCGCCGCGCTCGGCGAGACCTACGAGGTCGACGGGCATCAGGTCGTGGTCGGCGCCACCGTCGGCATCGCGCTTTCGCCGCGCGATGCCACCGGGCCGGATCATCTCCTCAAGATCGCCGACATGGCGCTCTACTGGGCGAAGGCCGACCAGCGCGGAACGTGGCGCTTCTTCGAGCCGGAGATGGACGTCCGGGCGCATGCGCGACGCGCGCTCGAGCTCGACCTCCGCCACGCGCTCTCCCACAACGCGTTCCAGGTCTATTACCAGCCGCTCTTCGATCTCAAAACCAAGAAGATCTCCACCTGCGAGGCCCTCCTGCGCTGGCCGCATCCGGTGCGCGGCATGATCTCGCCGGCCGAGTTCATCCCGGTCGCCGAGGAGATGGGCCTGATCGTCGATCTCGGAAAGTGGGTGCTGCGCGAGGCCTGCCGGGCGTGCGCGCAGTGGCCGGCGCACGTGCGCGTCGCGGTCAATCTCTCCGCCAGCCAGTTCCGTCGCGGCAACGTCACCGAGACGATCCGCGAGGTGCTGAAGGAAACCGGGCTGGAGCCCAACCGGCTCGAGATCGAGATCACGGAGTCGGTCCTGTTCCAGGACACGCGCGCGACGCGCGTCACTCTGCACCAGATCCGCGACCTCGGCGTGCGCATCTCGCTCGACGATTTCGGCACGGGCTACTCCAGCCTCAGCTATCTGCAGAGCCTGCCGCTGAACAAGGTGAAGATCGACCGCTCGTTCCTCGAGGGCCTGGAGTCGGGCGATCGCGCGCTGGTGCTGCTCCGCGGCATCGCCAAGCTTTCGGCCGACCTCGGCCTGTCGGTGGCCGTCGAAGGCATCGAGACGGCGGAGCAGCTCGCGGTCGTCATGGCCGAGCCGAGCGTGTCGGAGGCGCAGGGGTGGCTGTTCGCGCCGGCCCTGCCGCCCCAGCAGATCCAGCTTCTCCTCAACAACACCATGCCGCACACCATCGGCCGGGTGGCCTGATTTGCCGATGGGCGGCGTTCTGTCGCTCCGATAGCCGGCTCAGTGGCCGCGCCGCCGGCCATCCTCGCCTAAATATCTGAAACAGAAACCGGATTCGCGTGTGGCGCGCGTTTCGCGCGCCAGTGAAAGCTCTACTTTCATTTTGCATTTTAACCATTCGTTAAGGTTACTGTTTCGCCGTGGTTAACAGCGCGTTAATATGCTCTCCGGCCTGCCGCTGGCGGTTGCGGCGGCGAGGAGAGGGCAATGAGTCTTGTTGCGTACACGCGCGGGACGCCGACGTTTTCGGAGCGCGTGCTTGATCTGTCCGACAAGGTTGACTACCGGCAGGCACTGACCGACGACGAGCGCGACGCCATCTACCGGCTGCGCTACGACGCCTACATGCGGGAAGGGGCCATCGCCCCGAACTTCGGCCGCAGGCTCAGCGACAGGTACGACGATCTCGACAACGCCTGGATCTTCGGCGTCTTCGTCGAAGGCAAGCTGTCGGCGTCGATCCGTCTCAACATCTCGTCGCCGGCCACCCCCGAAATCCCGGCCATGGGCGTGTTCGCCGATATCCTCGAGCCGATCGTGGCTTCCGGAAAGACGGTCATCGACCCGACGCGCTTCGTTGTCGACCAGGCCGCCGCCAAGCAGTATCCCGAGCTGCCCTACCTCACGGTGCGGATCGGCTGGATGGCGGGGGAGTATTTCTCCGCCGACATGATCCTGGCCACCGTGCGCACCGAGCACCAGGCCTTCTACAAGCGCATCTTCGGCCACGAGCTTCTGGCCGCGGCGCGCGACTATCCCTCGCTGAAAAAGCCCATCAGCATGATGGCGCTCGACTATTTTGCCATGAAGGCGCGGGTCCACCACCGCTATCCGTTCTTCCGCTCCACCGCGTTCGAGCGGCGGATGCTGTTCGGTGGAGCGAACGTCAGCGCCGTTTGGGCGACTTCGGGGGACACCGAGAGCGCCGAGGCCGCCGAAGCGCTCGTCGGGTGATGGACACGGGGCCGCCTTCGGCGCAATCCTCACTTTGCGGCCTCTAACCGGCCATCACGAACGGGACGACTTCCATGCAGTACACGCGGCTCGGTGCGACCGGCACCACCGTCTCGCGCCTTTGTCTCGGCATGATGACCTATGGCGCGAAGTCGTGGCGCGATTGGGTGCTGGATGAGGACGAGGCACGGCCGATCGTCAGGAAGGCGATCGATCTCGGCTTCACCTTCTTCGATACGGCCGACATGTATTCTCTGGGCGTCAGCGAGGAGATCACCGGCCGCCTGCTGCGCGAGCTGGGGCCACCGCGCGACCGTGTGGTCATCGCGACGAAGGTGTTCCACGCCATGGGCGACGACCCCAACCAGCGCGGGCTTTCGCGCAAGCATATCCGGCACGCGATCGACGATTCGCTTCGCCGCCTCGGCACCGACTATGTCGATCTCTACCAGATCCACCGCTTCGACCCGGAGACGCCGATCGAGGAAACGCTCGATGCGCTCGACGAGGTCGTGAAGGCGGGAAAGGCGCTCTACATCGGCGCCTCGTCGATGTTCGCGTGGCAGTTCGGCAAGATGCTGGCGACATCGGACAGGCTCGGTCTCAGCCGTTTCGTCACCATGCAGAACCACTACAACCTCGTCTATCGCGAGGAGGAGCGCGAGATGATCCCGCTCTGCCGGGAGGAGGGCATCGGGATTATACCGTGGAGCCCGCTGGCGCGCGGCTTCCTCGCCGGCAACCGCCGTCGCCAGGACAGGGGTCAAACGACGCGTGCGCGCAGCGATTCCATCGCGCACGACCTGTACTATCGCGACGATGATTTCAGCGTCGTCGATACGGTCAGCGCGATTGCCGCGGCGCGTGGCGTGCCCAATGCGCAGGTCGCGCTCGCCTGGCTGCTCTCCCGGCCGGGCGTGACGGCGCCCATCGTCGGGGCGAGCAAGCTCCAGCACCTGGATGATGCGGTGGCCGCGCTGGAGATCAGGCTCGAACCGGCCGAGATCGAGGCGCTGTCGGCGCCCTACCAGCCGCACCCCGTCCTTGGTCACAGCTAGTTCCCATGAAGCGCCGCATCATCATCGATACTGATCCGGGGCAGGACGATGCCGTCGCCATCCTGATGGCGCTGGCCTCGCCGGAGGAGATCGATATCCTCGGCATCGTTGCCGTCGCCGGCAACGTTCCTCTGTCCTACACGGAGCGGAACGCGCGGCGCATCGTCGAGCTCTCGGGCCGCACGGACGTTCCCGTCTTTGCCGGGTGTCCGCGGCCGATGATGCGCAAGCTCGTCACCGCGGAGCACGTCCACGGACGCACCGGCCTCGATGGCGCCGATCTGCCGGAGCCGTCGATGCCGCTGCAGGGCAAACACGGCGTCGATTTCATCGTCGACACGCTCACCGCCGCCGAGCCCGGCTCGATCACGCTCTGCACGCTCGGCCCGCTCACGGATGTCGCGGTCGCGCTCGCCAAGGCGCCGGAGATCGTGCGCGGCATCCGCGAGATCGTCATCATGGGCGGCGCCTACTTCGAGGTGGGTAACATCACCCCGACGGCGGAGTTCAACATCTACGTCGATCCCGAGGCGGCGCACGCGGTGATGGCGAGCGGCGTGCCGATCACGATGGCGCCGCTCGACCTGACCCACCGCGTGCTGACCACCAACGAGCGCCTCGGTGCGCTGCGCGCCATCGGTAATCGGACTGGTGCGGCTGTTGCGGGGCTCCTCGGCTTCTCCGAGCGCTTCGACCTTGCCAAGTACGGCTCGATCGGGGCGCCGCTCCACGACCCGACCGTGATCGCCTACCTGCTCAGGCCCAGCCTGTTCAAAGGCAAGACGATCAACGTCAGCATCGAGACCGCTAGCCCGCTCACCCTTGGGATGACGGTCGCCGACTGGTGGCAGATCACCGACCGCCCGCGCAACGTTCATTTCCTGCGCGAGGCCGACGACGTCGGCTTCTATGAGCTTCTGGTCGAGCGGCTGTCGCGCCTGCCCTAGCCAGTGGCATCTTGCCGCCGCAGCGCGGCGCCGAAAAATCGGCTAGGATCGGCTTTCCTTCCGGCACTCGAATCGCGTCGGGCGCCAGTTCCTTGTTCGACCTTCATGATAAACGGCTTCACCGTCGGCCTTGGCGCCTATGGTATGTTCTCGACGGCTGACGCCTGCATCAAGGCGCTCGGCGCCGATCTCTCCGTCTTTGAGATCATCTTCTTCATCACCGCAGCGCACTTCCTGACGATCGGGCTCGCCAAGCCGGAAAGCGAGAACTGGCGGCACATCTTCAGGATGAACCGGCCGTCCCTGGTCCTCCTGCGCGCCGCATGCGGCGTGGGCGGCGGCCTCTGCAGCGTCTATTCCTTCACGACGCTGCCGCTTGCCGAAGCCTACGCGCTCTTCTTCCTGATGCCGGCTTTCGCGACCATCCTGTCGATCCCGATTCTCGGCGAGGAGGTC
>CAZXKZ010000004.1:0-8516 GCA_964641825.1 uncultured Bauldia sp. | reverse complement strand
ATCGGCTTTGCCGGCGTCCTGCTGGTGGTGAAGCCCGGCTTCCGCGAGCTTCACCTCGGCCATCTCACCGCCGCGCTCGGCGGAGTGTTCGGCGCCATCTCGATGATCGTGCTCCGCATCCTTGGGCCGAGCGAGAAGCGCATCACGCTGCTGGCGACGGTCTATACCGCGGCGGTCGCGGTCAACGGGCTCCTGATGATCCCCGACTACGTCACGCCGCGCCTCCCCGATCTCGGTTTGATCGTGCTCGCCGGCCTTGCCGGCGGTATCGGGCAGATCCTGATGATCGTCGCCACCAAGCGCGCCCCGGCCAACCGCGTGGCACCCGGCCAGTACAGCCAGATCGTCTGGGCGGTCATCTTCGGCGCCGCGTTCTTCGGCGAGGTGCCGGATGCGCTGTCGTTCGTGGGTATGGCTCTGGTCGTCCTGTCGGGCATCATCACGCTCGTGCGCGAGGACCAGCTCCACAAATGGCCGCGCCGCATCGTCCTCATGCGCAACCGGCCGGACGAGCTCTAGTTTCGCGCACGCGGGGTGGCTTGACGGTTCCCCCGCGGCGCGCCAGTCATGGGCCGGCAGTTCAACGAAAGGCGGCAGGGATGATCACGCGAGGCTTCTTCGGCCGCCGTCCGTCCACGGATATCGCTGCTCGCCTGCCGCCCGGCCAGTACGAGGAAAAAGGCTTCCCGGTGCTGTCTGCCGGCCCCACGCCCGACATCGACCTTGCGCGCTGGACCTTCGAGCTCAAGGTCGGCCCGCGGCCGGTGATGAAATGGACCTGGGCCGAGTTCAACGGGCTGCCGCGTACCGCGTGGAAGCGCGACATCCACTGTGTGACCAAGTGGAGCAAGTTCGACACCGGCTGGGAAGGCGTCACCGTCGACGACCTGCTCGCCGAAGCCGGCATCGAGGCGCCGCCCACGCCCTATGTCCTCGCACACTCGTTCGATGGCTACTCGACAAACGTTCCCTACGCCGATCTTGCCGGCGACAAGGGCATGGTGGCGCTCCGCTACGAGGGCGCCCCGATCGCTCCGGATCACGGCGGTCCGGCGCGGCTTCTCGTGCCCCACCTCTATTTCTGGAAGTCCGCCAAGTGGGTGAGCGCGCTGCAGTTCACCGAGCACGACGAGCCCGGCTTCTGGGAGCTTCGCGGCTACCACATCTACGGCGATCCGTGGCGCGAACAGCGGTACACCGGCGACTGAGCGGATGGCATCGACCCCGGAGCGGTTCGACTGGCGCGAGGCGTCGGTCATGCGGATCGTCGAGCAGACGCCGCGGGTGAAGAGCTACTTCCTGAAGATTCCGGAGTGGCACGGCTTCGTCGCCGGTCAGCACCTCGACGTGCGCCTCACGGCGCCGGACGGCTACCGGGCGCAGCGCAGCTATTCGATCGGCTCGGCGCCGGAGGACGGCGAGGTCGAGCTGGTCATCGAGCGGCTGGAGGAGGGCGAGGTGTCGGCCTTCTTCCACGAGATCGTGGAGGTCGGCGACACCGTCGAGGTGCGTGGCCCTATCGGCGGCCATTTCACCTGGAGCAAGCGCGACGGTGGGCCGATCGTGCTCGTCGGCGGCGGCTCGGGCGTGGTGCCGCTGGTCTCGATCATCCGCCACCGGGCGAACGTGGCGCCGGAGGTGCCGGCGGTGCTGGTCTACTCGGCGCGCGCCATGGAGGAGGTGATCTTCCGCGACGAGCTCCTCGCCCGCGCCGAAAGCGACGACAACTTCCGCCTGGTGCTCACCATCACCCGCGAGACGACCACCGACCTCCGTTTCCGGTCGGGGCGGATCGACATGCCGCTGTTCCGCGAGATCATGGGCAACCTCGGCGCGCTGCCGCGCCACAGCTATGCGTGCGGCGCGACCGCGTTCGTCGATGCCGCCACCCGCCACCTCATCGACGCGGGCGTGCCGTTCCCATCGATCAAGACGGAGCGCTACGGCGGCGATCCGGTGCGCGGCTAGGGCCGCTGCGGCGCCGCTACTTCTTCTTCGACTTCTTCGACGCCGGCGGTTTCCGCCCGGCGCGGTCGGATTTCCGCCAGGTGTACTTCGGCTTGTAGCCGAGCACGGTGCGCGCCTTGTCGATCGAGATGAGCGACTCGGTCGGCTGCAGCACGCGCGTCCGCTTCGTCTTCGGGAAGACCTCGTCGAGCAGCGTCTCGTTCGGCAGGTTCATCACCGAGTCGGCGTTGGCGATGCCGAAGACGTGTGCGCCGGTGAGGCGGGCCTCCAGCGCGAGGCGGATCGCCTGCGCTGCGTCGCGCGCGTCGATGTAGGTCCACAGGTTGAAGCGGCGCGCGTGCGGGTCGTCCTGGTACTCGGGGAAGCGATCGTAGTCCTGCGGCTCCATGACGTTGGAGAAGCGCAGGCCGACGATCTTCATCTTCCGGTCCCAGCGGCAGAACTGCTCGGCCATCTTCTCGCCGAGCAGCTTCGACAGCGAGTAGGCGGTCTCCGGCCGCTCGATCGCTTCGTCGACCGGCGCGTACTGCGGCCCCTTCGGATAGGGCACGCCGAAGACGGTCTCGCTCGAGGCCCACACGACATTTCTGATGCCGAGCTGCCGCGCGGCCTCGAAGATGTTGTACGTCGAGACGGTGTTCACCTCGAAGATGACCTGGTTGGGCGCCTGTCCGGGTGCCGCGATCGCGCCGAGGTGGACGACGCCGGTGACGCCGCCGGTGCGCTCGTCGATGCCGGAAAGCGCCGCCATCGCCTGCCCGAAATCCGTGATGTCGACCCGGCTGAAGGTCACGTCGCCGGGCCGCGGCGGGTTGGATTGGCCGGGCGGGGGGATCATGTCGATGGAGGTCACCTGGTAGCCGTTGTCCATCAGGTCCTTCACGCAGGCGCGCCCCACCTTGCCGCTGCCCCCGGTCACAACAATCATGCGTATTCCTCCGTTTGCCTTCGCGCCTGCACTTCGCCGTCCGCGCGGTTCGTTGTATCACATCGGCAGGGATTATCGTGCGGCCGGGAGGCGGCGTGGCGGGGGCGGGCGAAGAAGGCGGGGCGCCGGTTGATCGCAAGCAGGGCGATAGCTGGTCGGATGTGAACGGCGACCGCGTCGTGCAGGCGGCGGCCAAGCTCGCGCGTCTCAGCGCATCGCCGGCCGAGCAGAAGGTGCGCGCCCGCTACCTCGAGCTGCTGGCGCCGAAATCCGGCGAGATCGTCATCGACGTCGGCGCCGGGTCCGGCATCGTCACCGCCGAGATCGCCCAGCGCGTGGCGCCGGGCGGCCGCGTGTTCGCCGTCGATCTTTCGCCGGGCCTCCTCGATGTGGCGCGCGCCACCACGCGCGAGGCCGGCATCGGCCACCTGGTCGACATCCGCGTGGCGGATGGGCGCGACCTGCCGTTCGGGCTGTCGGCGTTCGATGCCGCGTTCTGCCGCTGGGTGCTCATGCACGTCGACGGGCCGGAAAAGGTCGTTGCCGAAATGCGTCGGGTGACGCGGCGGGGCGGGCGTGTCGTCGCCGTCGAGTTCGACTGGGAAACCACGATGGTCCACCCGGGCGAACGGGATGTGACCCGCCGCATCCTGCACAACGCTGCCGACCGGCAGGTCGATCCGTGGGTGGCGCGGCGGCTGCCGTCGCTGTTCGCCGCGCAGGGTTTCGCCAAGGTCGACGTGGAGACGATCGTGGCCGTCGACGAGGGCGGCGGCGACCGGGCGTGGCTCGAATATCTCTACGAGCGCGCCGCGTTCGCTGTGGCCGCCGGCGTCGTCACGCGCGAGGAGGCGGTCAAATGGATGGCGGCGCTCGACGATGGCTTCAACAACAACAACTTCCTCTTCGGCGTGACGCAGTTCATCGTCGTTGGCAGCGTGCCGCGATAAGCGGCTTCGCTACGCCACCAGGATCGCCCGAAAGTCGTTGACGTTGGTGAGCGTCGGTCCGGTGACGACGAGGTCGCCAAGCGCGGCGAACACCGGGTACATGTCGTTGGCGGCGAGCGCGGCCTTGAAGTTGATGCCGAGCGCTTGCGCGCGTGACAGCGTGCCGGGTGTGACCAGGACGCCGGCGTTGTCCTCGCTGCCGTCGATGCCGTCCGTGTCGGCGGCGAGCGCGAAGATGCCGGGCGTGTCGGCGAGGGCGATCGCGAGGCCAGCAGCGAACTCGCCGTTCCGTCCGCCGCGCCCGCCTTTCGTCCCCACGGTCACGGTGGTCTCGCCGCCGGAAAGCAGCACGCCGCGCCAGCCGTCCTGCCGCATCTGCAGCGCGGTCGCCGCCATCGCGGCGCCCACCGCGCGTGCCTCGCCTTCGATGGCGTCGCCGAGGATGACAGGCTCGATACCGGCCTTCCGCGCGGCTTCGGCGGCGGCTTCGAGGCTCGCCTGCGGCGATGCGATCATCACCGTCTCGATGCCGGCAAGGCGGGGGTCGCCGGGCTTGGGCGTCTCGTCTCTTCCTGCCGCGAGGAAAGCTGCGGCGGCGGGTGGAGGCTCGATCGCGTAGCGCGCGAGGATGGCGCGGGCGTCGGCGAAGGTCGTGGGGTCGGGCACGGTCGGCCCCGAGGCGATGATCGCCGGGTCGTCGCCGGGCACGTCGGAGATCAGCAGCGTCACCACGCGCGCCGGGTGCGCCGCGGCGGCCAGCCGTCCGCCCTTGATCGCGGAGAGATGCTTGCGCACCGTGTTCATCTCGGAGATCGCTGCGCCCGAGGCGAGCAGCGCGCGGTTCACCGCCTGCTTGTCGGCGAGCGTCAGGCCGTCGCCGGGTAGTGCCAGCAATGCGGAGCCGCCGCCGGAGATGAGACAGAGCACCAGGTCATCGGGGCCTGCGGAGCGCGCGAGGTCCAGGATGCGCCGCGCCGCGTCTTGTCCCGCTGCGTCGGGCACCGGGTGCGAGGCCTCCACGATCTCGATCCGGTCGCAGGGCACTGCGTGGCCGTAGCGGGTCACGACGAGGCCTGAGAGCGGGCCGTCCCAGTGCTCCTCGACGGCCTTGGCCATCGCCGCCGAGGCTTTCCCGGCGCCGAGCACGATGGTCCGCCCCTTCGGCGGCTTCGGCAGGTGGGCGGTCACGACGCGCGCGGGGAGGGCGGCGGCAACCGCCGCGTCGAAAAGCGTGCGCAGGAACGCGCGTTCGTTTCCGGTCTCGATCATGTCAGGCGCGTCTGTTCCGGCGGTTCGGTCTGTCAGCTTCTGGCGAGGCGCGCCTCAGTAGCAGGTGAGGCGGAGTTCCTGCCAGCGGGTATATTGCCCCGATGCATTTCCTCGGGCTCGACATCGGCACATCTGCCGTCAAGGCCGTGCTGGTCGACGGCCGGCAGGTGGTCGTGGCGGAAGCCTTTGCGCCGGTGCGGAGCTTTCAGCCGCGCCCCGGCTGGTTCGAGCAGGATCCGGAGAACTGGTGGAGCGCATGCGAGGGCGCGGTCGCGGCGCTCCGGGCGTCCGCGCCGAAGGCGTTCGCTGATGTCCGTGGCATCGGCCTTTCCGGGCAGATGCACGGTGCCGTCATCCTCGACGCCGCCCATCGCCCCGTCCGTCCGGCGATCCTGTGGAACGATGGCCGCGCCATCGCCGAATGCACGGCGCTGGAGCAGGCGGTGCCGGGGATCGCGGAGATCGCCGGTGTCGTCCCCATGCCGGGTCTCATGGCGCCCAAGCTCCTGTGGCTCCGCCGGCACGAGCCGGAGGCGTTCGCGCGAATGCGCCATGTGGTGCTGGCGAAGGATTTCGTCCGCCTGAAGCTGACTGGCGAATCCGCCACCGACATGTGCGACGCGGCTGGCACGCTGCTCCTCGACGAGCGCCGCCGCGACTGGTCGGACGCCATCGCGGCGGCGGTCGGGATCGACCGGCCGGTTCTGCCGCGGCTCCTCGAAGGCAATGCGCCGTCGGGGTTCTTGTGCACCGAAGTCGCCGACGTGTGGGGCATCGGCCATCCGGTCGTGGTCGCGGCCGGCGCGGGCGACATCGCCGCAGGCGCCGTCGGTGTGGGCGCTACCGGCGATGGCGACGGCTTCATCTCCCTCGGCACCTCCGCGCAAATCTTCTTTAGCCGCAAGGACTACCGGCCGAAGCCGGAGACTCTGATTCATGCCTTCGCCCACGCGCTTCCCGGATGCTGGTTCGAGATGGCGGCGCTGCTCAACGGCGCGGGCTGCCTGGATTGGGTGGCGCGGCTCCTCGGCGGCGATCCCGCGGCGCTGCTCGCACGCGCCGAAGTGGCATATCGCGGGCCGTCTCCGGTGACGTTCCTGCCGTACCTCGCCGGTGAGCGCACGCCCCACAACGATCCCGACGCGCGCGGCGCTTTCGCAGGACTCGAATATGCGTCCGGTCCGGAAGCGCTTGTTCAAGCAGTACTTGAAGGCGTCGCCTTTTCGCTTCGGGATGGATTCAACGCATTCGGGCAAGCCGTTGAAGCTGAATCCGTTTTGCCGATCATCGGCGGCGGCTCGCGGAGCCGTTTCTGGGTGCAAGTGATCGCGACGGCCCTGGATCGGCCACTCGCGCGCGTCAGCGGTGGCGAGAAGGGGCCGGCCTTTGGCGCCGCGCGTCTGGCGCGCCTCGCCGTGACCGGAGAAGCGGTCGAGGCGGTTTGCACGAAGCCCGATGCCAGCGAGATCGTCACGCCCGATCCGCGGTTCCGCGATCGCATGGCGGAACGCTACGAGGATTTCCGGCGGCTTTACCGGACGCTCAGACGAGTTCGCGCAGCCACGGCGGATCGGCGCCCGGACGCGACACCGTGACGGAGGCCGCCCGCGCGGCGAAATCGAGCACGTCGCCGATCGCGTCCCTGTCCAGCGTTGCGACGTCGCCCTTCGACATCAGGCCGTGCTGGTGCAGCCGTACCAGCATGCCGGCGGTGAAGGTGTCGCCGGCGCCGATCGTGTCGGCGACCTTCACGGCAGGCACGCCGACGGTTACAGCTCCTCCCGGCGCAATCGCAATCGCGCCTTCCGATGTGCGGGTCAGCACGATCAGCCGCGCGCCGCGGTCGAGCCAGCGCCGGGCCGTCGGCTCGAAGGCGCCGCCAGGCTCCAGCCAGTCGAGGTCGTCGGTGCTCAGCTTCACGATGTCGGCCATCTCCACCAGCCGCTCGATCCGCGCGAGATAGCCGTCGCGGTTGCGGATGAGCGACGGCCGCACGTTGATGTCGATGGAGATGATGCGGTCGCGCTGCTCGCGCTGCATCAGCGCCTCCAGCGCTGAGCCGCACGGCTCCTCCGCCAGGCTGAACGAACCGAAGTGGAGCGCGCTCACCGTCTTCTGAAAGGCGGGCAGGTCGGTATCGGTCAGCATCCGTCCGGCGGAGCCTTCGTCGAAGAAGGCGTAGCGCGCCTCGCCGCCGGTGAGTCCGACGAAGGCGAGCGTCGAGGGGCGATCGCTCGTCTGCGCGTAGGAGAGATCGACGCCGCTCGCCGAGAGCGTGTCGCGCAGCATGTCGCCGAAGAGGTCGGTGGAGAGGCCGCCGAAGAAACCCGCCGGCACGCCGAGGCGGCCGATAGCGACGGCGACGTTCATCGGCGAGCCACCGGGGAACGGTGCGTAGGCGATCTCGCCGGCAACGTCGCGCCGTGGGATGAAATCGATCAGGGCTTCGCCGCAGGAGATGATCATGTGCTGGCCGATGCGGGTCCGAGCGGGACGGTAGGTCGATCTGGCCCGCGCATGTTTACCAGCACTCCACCCGCTTTCAACGCATTCGATCTTCCGCCGTTATCCCTAACGGGCGGCATTTTCCTCGAAACGTTTACGATCGCGACCGATTGCTTTTGAACGGGGGTCGGGCCGCCGGTACGGTGCCGGCACTTCTTCGGAAGGTTCCGGCGCAGGCCGGTTAATCCAGCGAAATCCGTGGGGACGATGCGGGTCGAACAGCTTCTTGCGCAGAGTGCCGCGCGGCATGGGCACAAGACCGCGATCGTCGCCGGCCGCGTATCGCACACCTACGCCGAGCTCGCGCGGAAGTCCGATCGCCTGGCCGCCGCGCTCGCCGCGCGCGGCATCGGGCGCGGCGACCGCATCCTGATGTTCCTCGGCGCGGGCTTTCCCGCCGTCGTCTGCACGTTCGGCATCCTCAAGGCGGACGCCGTTGCCTGTCCGGTCGATCCGGCGTCCGACGCGGACACGCTGGCCCGCCTCCTCGCCGATCTTCGCCCGTCGGTCATCGTCACCGAGGCACGCCTTGCGCTGAGGGCGGCGTCGGCGGTCACCGGCGCCTCCGGCGTCAGGCTGGTCGTGCTGGTCGGCGGCGGTCCGGCCCCTGTCCGGGCGAACTGCATCAGCTTCGAGGACGCCGTGAACGCGTCCGGCGTGCATACTCCCGCGACCGCTGGCCGGCCCGAAGACGTCGCGCTGATGATTCCCCCCGACCGTCGCGCGGCACCCGCCCGACCCTACACCCACGCCGAGGTCGTCGCCTCCGCCCTCGAGCCGGATGGGTCGGCGGTCTCGTTCGTGACCTATCAGGGCTTCTGCCGCCTTGTCGGTGCGCTCGCGGCGGGCATGACGCAGATCCTGGAGGCTCGCGGTTGGCTCCCGGTGGGCACCCC
>CAZXKZ010000003.1:13863-43367 GCA_964641825.1 uncultured Bauldia sp. | reverse complement strand
GCCGAGGATCGGAAATTCCTTCATCACGATGCGCAGGTTCGGGTCGCCCTCCAGCAGCGCCAGCATGTCGCCGTGGGCGCGCCGGCAGTAGCCGCAGTTGTAGTCGAAGAACTCGACCAGCGTGACGTCGCCGTCGGGATTGCCGAGCACCACGTCCGTCGGCGACGAGAACAGGCGGTCGGAGTTATCGATGATCGTCTGCGCCTGCGCCACCCGCGCGGCTTCGTCTTCCTTCCTCTGCAGCTCGTTGATCGCGTCGCGGATGATCTCGGGGTTGGCGATGAGGTAGTTGCGGATGATCGCCTCGACCTCGCGCTGAGCGAGGCGTCCGGCATGGGCGACATTGCCGGCATGTCCTGCGCCGCCGCGGGTGAGACCGGGCCGTGCGGCAGGTCGCCTGTGCCGAGCAGGTATCCGGCTGCGCCGGCGGCCGTCACGCCCAGGGCAAAAGCCGCCATTCTCAAGGCTTTCATGGATCGTCTCTTTCGCGGGAGGTGCGCAGTCCGGCCTATTTTGACCGGTTATAGGTTACGATGTCGTCAGCGCGAAGCCAGGCCGGGGAGCCCGCCTTCAACTTTGCTTGAGCCCTTTCGGCTTGCATCCGGGCTTCGTCGTACTTGCCCTGCGCGAACAGCCCCTCGGCCGTCGCCAGTTGCGCCATCGGCACGTTGTCCGTCATGGCGTAGGCGCGGGCCAGCGCCCTGTGCCCCTCGGCAATATCGCTTTCGCCCCGCATCGCCGAGGTGAGAAGTTCGATCGCCTCTCGGGCGACGGCCGGATCGCCGGTCGCCACCAGTGCCTGCCCGAGGATGATCTTGAGCAGGTTGGAGTTCGGCGCGAGCGATACGGCCTTGCGGAACGACGCGATCGACGCCTTCGGGTTGCCGGTCTCCAGAAGCGCCTGGCCGCGCAGTTCGTGGAAGTAGGGGTTCTTCGGTGCGCTCGCGATCAGTTCGTCGATTAGCTTGACGGCCGCGGCCGGCTGGCCGGTGCGGAAGGCGACGACAGCGCGGGCATATCGGGCGGGCAGGCTGTTGTCGCCGAGGGGATAGCGCCGCTGTACGTTCCCCGGCTGCCAGGTGAAGCCGACCAGCTTGGCGCGCAGCAGGTCGTGACGAAGCTGGAGGCCTTCGGAGTCGCGCCGGCCGGTGTACGGCGATTGCGCGAGCAGGCTCTGGATCTCGATCACGCGCTCGCGCGGCAGCGGGTGGCTGAGAAGGTACGGGTTGGCGTTCTGCGTTGTCAGCAGGTTGTCGTCGGCGAGGCGTTGCAGCGTGGCGAGCATGCCCGCGCCCGATTGTCCGGTCGCGTTGAGGTACTTGATCGCGGCGCGGTCGGCCGCCGATTCCTTTTCGCGCTGGAAGCGGAGCAGGCTTTGCTGGCCGAAGCCCATGGCGCCGCCGAGGACGCCGGCGCCGGCCCGCCCGAGCCCATCGTTCCCGACAGCCGCGCCGGCGACTGCCGCGCCGATGCCGACGAGGCCGGCCAGCGTCATGGCGAGCTTGGTGTCCTCGATCTGCTGCGTCATGTGCGCAACGTCGTCGTGGGCGAGGTGCGCGATCTCGTGGGCGAGCACGCCGATGAGCTCGTTCGGGCGCTCGGTGTCGATGATCGCGCCCACGTTGACGAAGACGTTGCCGCGCCCGGTGACGAACGCGTTGAACGACTGGCTGGGGACGAGCAGCACGTCCGGCCGCGACACGCCCGCCGCCTCGCGGAGCGGGCGGATGTATTCCTGCAGCAGGGCCTCGGCCTCGGCGTCGCGGACGATGGGGATGCGGTTGCCCGACTGGGCATGGACGGGGGCGGGAAGCATGGCGGTCGCGGCGGCGGCGAGGAGTGCCAGCCCGGAGGCTGTCGCACGCGTGCGGGCTTTCCATGCCGGCCCCGTATTGCTAGTGACCGCAGACAGTCCCATCGTTGCCTCCGGAAGGGCTTGTGTTCCCGCGCTTTTCCGGCGGTTAGGAGCCCAGAATTCGGGCGAGAGCAAGACCCTTCGGCTCCCGGTCCCATCAATTCAAGCTGAACACCCGTGAAAGCCAGGCCGCAACCCTCACGCCGGAGCGAGATCGAGCCATTCATCGTGATGGACGTCATGCGCGCGGCGGCGGACCGCGAGCATGCCGGCGGCCGCGTCGTCCACATGGAGGTCGGCCAGCCGGGCGCGCCGACGCCGAAGACGGTCATCGCTGCCGCGCACGAGGCGCTTGCCGATGGCCGCATCGGCTACACCGAGGCGCTCGGCATCCGCCGTCTGCGTGCCCGTATCGCCGACCACTACCGGATCGCCCACGGCATCGAGGTGCCGTTCGAGCGCATCGTCGTCACGACCGGCTCGTCTGCGGGCTTCAATCTCGCCTACCTCGCCGCGTTCGATCCCGGTGATCGTATTGCCATCACGGCGCCCGGCTATCCCGCTTACCGCAACCTCGCCGGTGCGCTCGGCATCGAGATCGTGGAGGTGCCGGTCGGCCCGGAGACCCGCTATGCGCTCACCGGCGAGATGCTGGCGCGCATCCATGCCGAGACGCCGCTTGCCGGTGTGCTCATCGCCAGCCCGGCGAACCCGACCGGCACGATCATGGAGCCCGATGCGCTGAAGGCGCTGATCGAGACGGCCGAGGCGCTCGGCATCCTGTTCATCAGTGACGAGATCTACCACCGCCTCGTGTACGCCGGGGAGGAAGCGACCGCGCTCCAGTTCTCTGACAAGGCCATCGTCGTCAACTCGTTCTCCAAGTATTACTGCATGACCGGCTGGCGCGTCGGCTGGATGGTGGTCCCGGACCCGCTGCTCAGGGCTGTCGAGCGCATCGCCCAGAACCTCTACATCTCCGCACCCGATATCTCGCAGAGGGCGGCCATTGCCGCCTTCGACGCGACGGCCGAACTCGAGGTCATCAAGGCGGGCTACGCCGCCAACCGGCGTCTTTTGCTGCAGCGGTTGCCGGCGATCGGGTTCGAGGAGATCTATCCCGTCGACGGCGCGTTCTATGTCTATGCCTCGGTGCGCCGCTTCTCGAACGACTCGGTAGAATTCACGAGCCGTATGCTGGCGGAGGCGGGCGTGGCGGCAACGCCCGGCGCCGATTTCGACCGCGCCCGGGGCCACGGCTTCCTGCGTTTCTCGTTCTCCGGCACGGAGGCCGACATGGCCGAGGCCATGGACCGGATCGCGGCTTGGCTCCGGTGAACGGATGCCGTAAATCCGGTTTTCCCGACGGTTTTCCGGCACCATCGTTTCGCGTCAGACAGGGGACAGCCGCCTCGTGAACGCCGCCATGGTCAAGGTCTTCGCTGCGCTTGAGACGCAGCGGAGTTCGGTTTCGGTCGTGCCGCTGCGCCAGCGGTTCGCCGACGACCCGCAGCGCTTCGCGAAGTTCTCCCTGTCGTTCGGCAGCTTCCTGCTCGATTACTCGAAGAACCTGATCGACGAGGCGACGATGGCGAACCTGATCGCCCTCGCCGAGGCCGCCGAGATCGAGAAATACCGCGCCCGCATGTTCGCCGGCGAGCCGATCAACGTCACCGAGAACCGGCCGGCGCTGCATGTCGCGCTCCGTGCCGCTCCGGAGGATGTCTACCGCGTGGGCGGCCGCAACGTCGTCCCGGACGTTCACGCCGTGCTTGCGCGGATGAGCGACTTTGCCGTCGGCGTGCGTTCCGGTGTCATCGCGGGCAGCGGCGGCCAGTTCACCGATGTCGTCAACATCGGCATCGGCGGTTCCGACCTCGGGCCGGCGATGGCGGTGCGCGCGCTCCATGCCTGGCACGACGGGCCGCGCCTCCACTTCGTCTCCAACGTCGACGGCTCGCACATCCGCGACGTCCTGGCGGAGCTCAATCCCGACACGACGCTGTTCCTGATCGCGTCCAAGACCTTCACCACCGTCGAGACGATGACCAACGCCGCCACGGCGCGTGCATGGATCAAAGACGCGGTCGGTGAGAAGAAGGTGCCGGCGCACTTTGCCGCGATCTCATCGGCGGTCGGCAAGGTGGCCGATTTCGGCCTTGGGCCGGAACGCATCTTCGGCTTCTGGGATTGGGTCGGCGGCCGGTATTCCATCTGGTCGGCCGTCGGCTTGCCGTTGATGATCGCCATCGGCCCGGAGAAGTTCCGCGAGTTCCTGAACGGCGGCCGCGCGATGGACGATCATTTCCGCACCGCGCCGCTCGCCCAGAACATGCCGGTGGTGCTCGGCATGCTCGGCGTCTGGTACCGCAATGTCATGGGTTTTCCGGTGCAGGCCGTCATTCCCTACGACCAGCGCCTCGACCGCCTGCCGGCTTACCTCCAGCAGCTCGACATGGAGTCCAACGGCAAGCGCGTGCGCGGCATCGGCAACGCGGTGCGCGGGCCGACCGGCCCGGTGATCTTCGGCGAGCCGGGCACCAACGCGCAGCACGCCTTCTTCCAGTTGCTTCACCAGGGCACCGACCCGATCCCGGTCGATTTCCTGGTGGCTGCGGTCTCGGATGAAGGCTCCGACGAGCATCAGCAGCTCCTGCTCGCCAACTGCCTCGCCCAGAGCGAGGCGCTGATGCGCGGCAAGACGCTGGCCGAGGTCCGCGACGAGCTGAAGGCGTCGGGGCTCACCGCGCGCGCCGTCGACAGGCTCGCGCCCCACAAGGTCTGCCCGGGCAACCGCCCGTCGAACACGATCCTCTACCGCCGCCTCGACCCGCACACGCTGGGACTCATCATCGCCCTCTATGAGCACAAGGTCTTCGTGCAGGGGCTTGTCTGGGGGATCAATTCGTTCGACCAGTGGGGCGTCGAGCTCGGCAAGGAACTCGCCCGCGAGCTTCTCGGCGCCGTCCAGGGTTTCGGCGACGAGGCGGTGCGGGATTCCTCCACCGCCGGCCTTCTGTCCGCCATCCGTTCATACCGAGCCGGATAGGGGAAGCACTCCTGATTGTCATCCCCGGCGAGCCCTGCCGAGAGACAGGCGAGGGAAGGGGATCCAGTAACCGCAAAACTCGGCGGCGCTTACCGGATGCCTGTCTGGGGTTGTCCTGACGGAATACGAAGGCTGGATTGCCGCGGTTGCCTTCCGTCCCCAATTCTGTTCCCTTTCCCATTGTCCGCAATTCATCCCGAGCACGGAACCGAGGCGGCTCACCAGCCGGCAATCTTCCTATGAACCAGGCTGCTCCCCCGAAATACGGCATGGGCGCGCGCGTGCGCCGGGTCGAGGACAAGTCCTTCGTCACCGGCGCCGGCCGCTACACCGACGATCACACGCCGCCGGGGACGCTGCGGGCCTTCATGCTGCGCTCGGCCGTGGCGCACGCCCGCATCACCGTCGGCAACCTCGAAGCCGCTCGTGCCGTGCCCGGCGTCCGGCTGATCCTCACCCATGCCGACATCGCGGACTATGGTGGCGTACCCTGCAAGATCAAGCTGACCAATATCGATGGCACGCGCATGAAGACGCCGAAGCGCCTGATGCTGATCGGCGATGTCGTGCGCCACGTCGGCGATCCGATCGCGTTCGTGGTGGCCGACGACCTGGAGTCGGCGCGCATGGCGGCCGAGGCCATCTCGGTCGACTATGAGACGCTGGATCCGGTGGTCGACATGAAAGCCGCGCTCGAGCCCTCGGCGCCGGTGATCTGGCCCGAGTTCGGCGAGAACGTCGCCTTCCGCGTCGACAAGGGCGACAAGGCCGCCACCGATGCCGCCTTCGCCGGGGCGGCCCGCGTCACGCGGATGGAGATCGTCAACAACCGCGTCGTAGCCAACTACATGGAGACACGCGGCGTCATCGCGGAGTTTGATCCGGCGACCGGCCGCTACACGCTCACCCAGGGCAGCCAGGGCGGGCACAGCGTCCGCGATATTATCGCCAAGAGCATCCTGAAGATCGATCCGAAGCGTATCCGCATCGTAACGCCGGATGTCGGCGGCGGCTTCGGCACCAAGGCATTCGTCTACACCGAGTACCCGCTTGCGGCGATCGCCGCCGAGCGTACCGGCAGGCCGGTGAAGTGGATCGGCGACCGCACCGAGCATTTCCTCGCCGATGCGCAGGGACGCGACAACATCGCGGTCGCCGAGATGGCGATGGACGCTGACGGCAAGTTCCTCGCTATGCGCGTCGATCTGCTGGCCAACATGGGCGCGTACCTGTCGCAGTACGGCCCGGATATCCCGGTCGGCGGCGTCACCATGACGACCGGCCTCTACGACATCCCGGCGATGTACGTGCTGGTCCGTGGTGTCTACACCAATACCGCGCCCCTCGACGCCTATCGTGGTGCCGGCAGGCCGGAAGCGGCCTATCTCATCGAGCGCCTCGTCGACCTGTGTGGTCGCGAGACCGGGCTCGGCCCCATCGAGATCCGCCGGCGGAACTTCATCCCCACGGAGAAGCTGCCGTACGAGACTCCGGGCGGCCGCATTTACGACTCGGGCGAGTTCAACGGCCATCTCACGCGCGCGCTCGAGGTTTCCGATTATGCCGGCTTCCCGGCGCGTGCGGAGGAGGCGAAGCGCCGCGGCAAGGTCCGCGGTTTCGGCTTCAGCACCTATGTCGAGGCGTGTGCGTTCCCCGGCTCGGAGGGCGCCACCGTCATCCTCAACGATAGCGGCACCGTGACGCTGCTCATCGGTACACAGACGAACGGGCAGGGCCATGCCACCGCCTATTCGCAGTTCATCGTCGGCCACCTCGGCATCGACTATGACAAGATCGAGGTGATCCAGGGTGACACCGACAAGGTGCCGACCGGCGAGGGGACGGGCGGCTCCCGCTCCATTCCGCTCGGCGCCGTCTCGGTCGACCGCGCGTCGATCAAGCTCGCCGCGCAGCTCAAGGCGGCCGCCGCGGATGCACTGGAAGCCTCCACCGACGAGCTCGAGTTCCACGACGGCACCGTTCGCGTCGCCGGCACCAACCGCGGCATGACGCTCGGCGAGCTTGCCCGCTCGGTCGCCGACAGGGCCGTGCTCAAGGCCTACGACGACTCGTTCGAGCAGCCGGAGCCGACATACCCGAACGGCACCCATGTGGCCGAGGTCGAGATCGACCCGGACACCGGCGTCATCGCCATCGTGGGCTACTGGATCGTCGATGATTTCGGCGCGACGGTGAACCCCATGCTGCTCGAAGGACAGGTCCACGGCGGCATCGTCCAGGGCATCGGTCAGGCGCTTTTCGAGTACACGGTCTACGACGAGACCGGCCAGCTCCTCACCGCCACCTTCCAGGATTACGCCGTGCCGCGCGCCGACGGCGTGCCCTTCTTCCAGTTCGAGACGCGGAACGTCCCCTCGGTCACCAATGCGTTCGGCATCAAGGGGGCAGGCGAGGCGGGCTCCATCGGCTCGTGCCCGGCGTTGATGAACGCCATAGGCGAGGCACTCTGGCGCGAGTACGGGATCGCGCACATCGACATGCCGGCGACGCCGCTCCGCGTCTGGGAGGCGATCCAGGCGGCGCGCGCCGCACGATAGGCCGTTCCAGCGCCGCCCGGGCGGCAAAAGGGTTGCCCGACTCTCCCGGGTGTGGTGGGTTGCCGTATATCCATGGCCCCATACCAGTCCGCGCAGCCGATACTCGGCATCGCGCTCAAAGTCGCTTCCACGCTCGTCTTCACCGCCATGGCGACGCTGATCAAGCTGGTCAGCAGCCGCTATCCGGTCGGCGAACTTGTGTTCTTCCGCTCCTTCTTCGCCCTACTGCCGGTCTTCGTCTGGGTGGCGTGGCGCGACCACACCGGGCGGGCGATCATCGACGTCTTCCGCACGGAGCGCCTCGGCAGCCACGTCATCCGCTCGATCGCGGGCGCGTCCGGCATGTTCCTGGGCTTCACCGCGTTGTCCATCCTGCCCATCGCCGATGCCACCGCCATCGGCTATGCCGCGCCGCTGATGACGGTCGTGTTCGCGGTGCTGATCCTCGGCGAGAAGGTCCACGTCTTCCGCTGGTCGGCGGTGGTGATCGGCCTATGCGGCGTCCTCATCATGCTGTCCGATTTCTTCGGCCCGGAGAGCAGCGGCAACGAGCGCAGCTTCTTCGGCGCGCTGGTGGCCGTCGCGGCCGCGGTCGTCAGCGCGCTTGCTGCGACCTACACGCGGTCGCTAACGCGCTATGAGAGCGCCGCCACCATCGTCGTCTATTTCTCGGCGCTCACCGCCCTGATCGGCCTTGCGACCCTCCCGCTCGGCTGGTTCTGGTCGGCGGCCGCATGGGCGTGGCCGGACCCGATCGACGCGGTGGCGCTGGTGGCCGCCGGCATCTGCGGCGGCGTCGCCCAGGTCTTCCTCACCCAGAGCTATCGCTTCGGCGACGCCTCGACCATTGCCCCCTTCGACTACACCTCGATGATCTGGGTGCTGATCGTCAGCCTCGTGGTCTTCGGCACCTGGCCGAGCCCGACCATCCTTGTCGGCACGGCCATCGTCATCAGTGCTGGGCTGTTCGTCATCTGGCGCGAGCACCGCCTCGGCATTGAGCGCACCCGGTCGAAGCGCGCGCAGACGCCGACCACGCCGCTCAGCTAGCCTTGCGCCTGCCACGGTCGCGGCCGAAAATGCCGGGGCCATGAAGGAAGACACCCTCACCAAGCCGCGGGTGAAGCTGGAGCCGAAGGTCAAGAAGCCTCCGCTCTATAAGGTCATCCTCGTCAACGACGACTACACGCCGCGCGAGTTCGTGGTGATGGTCCTGAAGGCGGTGTTCCGGATCACCGAGGACCAGGCCTACCGCGTGATGATTACCGCGCACCGTCGCGGTGTCTGCGTGGTCGCCGTCTATACCAAGGATATCGCCGAGAGCAAGGCAACCGAGGCCACCGACGCCGGCCGCGAGGCCGGCTTCCCGCTGATGTTCACGACCGAGCCGGAGGAATAGGCCGCCGGTCCTGCCGGCGGCCTCCCGCAACCGCTAGCGGCCCTTGTACTTGACGACCTTCTGGACCTGCTCGCCGAGGCCCGCGATGCCGAGCCGGATGGTCTCGCCGCCCTTGAGGAAGCGCGGCGGCTTCATGCCCATGCCGACGCCCGGCGGGGTACCGGTCGTGATGACGTCGCCGGCCTGCAGCAGCATGAACTGGCTGAGGTAGCTCACCAGGTGCGCGACGCCAAAGATCATCGTGCTCGTATTGCCGGTCTGCATGCGCTCCCCGTTGACGTCGAGGAACATGTCGAGATTCTGCACGTCCTTGATCTCGTCGCGGGTGACGAGCCACGGTCCGAGCGGGCCGAATGTCGGGCAGCCTTTGCCCTTGGTCCACTGGCCACCGCGCTCGATCTGGAACTCGCGCTCGGAGACGTCGTGGCAAACTGCGTAGCCGGCGACGTGCGACATGGCCTTGGCCTCGTCGATGTAGCTGCCGCCCCTGCCGATGACGATGGCAAGCTCGACCTCCCAGTCGGTCTTTTGCGAGCCCTTGGGGATGACCACGTTGTCGTTCGGGCCGACGATGCACGACGGCGCCTTGTTGAAGATGATCGGCTCCTTCGGGATCGGCGAGCCGGTCTCGTGGGCGTGGTCGACGTAGTTGAGGCCGATGGCGATGAAGTTGCGGACGTTGCCGACGCAGGGGCCGAGCCGCACGCGCTTCGGTGCGGGCGGGAGCCTGTCGATCTTGGCCCGCTTGATCTCGGCGATGGCGCCGTCTGCCAGCGTTTCGGGCGTGATGTCGCGGACGACGCGCGACAGGTCGCGGATGATGCCGGTCTTGTCGATGATGCCTGGCTTCTCCCGGCCACTCGGCCCGAAGCGAACGAGTTTCATGTCGTATGGTCTCCCCGTTGAGAACGTGATGGTCGCCGGAAGGAATAGCGCGGCGGCCATTCGACTAGCCTGATCGCCGTGGCGTCTCAAGCCCGCGGGACGTGCATTGGAACATTTGCTCTGGCGCGGCGCATGATTGGTCAATATTATTGACCTAATTGGTCGCGAGAGCCAGCTCCCGGATGGAAACGTTCCTGCCGCTCCTCGGCTTCGTCGTCGTCTCGACGGTGACGCCGGGTCCCAACAATCTGATGGTGCTTACCTCCGGGGCGAACTTCGGGCTCGCCCGCACCGTGCCGCATATCCTCGGCATATCCGCCGGCTTCCCGGTGATGATCGTCGCCGCTGGCCTCGGGCTCGGCTTCGTGTTCGACCGCTGGCCGGCGGTCCACGACATCCTCAAGTACGTCGCCTTCGCCTACCTTCTGTGGCTGGCGTGGAAGATCGCGCTGGCGGAGCGGCCGGAGGCCGAGGGCTCCGGCGCGAGCCCGCTCACCTTCCTCCAGGCCGCCGCCTTCCAGTGGGTCAACCCCAAGGCGTGGGCGATCGTCTTCGGCGCGATGGCCCTCTACACCACGGTCGGCGGCAACAAGGTCGTCGAGATCGGCCTGATCGCGGTCCTGTTCGGGCTCATCTGCCTGCCGAACGGCGTGGTATGGACGCTTTTCGGCAAGGCCATCGCCGGCTTTCTCGCCAACGATACGCAGCGCCGCTGGTTCAACATCGCGATGGCCGTGCTGCTGGTGGTGTCGGCGCTGCCGACGATGTTCTAGTCTCGCGCTCATGCCCGAAGTCGAAACCGCCGCCGTTCCCACCATCGCTGACGTGAAGACCGCCGCGGAGCGCCTGCGTGGGCACGCCGTGCGTACGCCGCTGCTGTCGAGCCCGGCGCTCGACGAGGCGGCCGGAACGCAGGTGTTCCTCAAGCCCGAGACCCTCCAGCGCACCGGCTCGTTCAAGTTCCGCGGCGCCTATAACGCCATCGCAGCGCTGTCCCGCGGAGCGCGCGATGCCGGCGTCGTCGCCGTGTCCTCCGGCAATCATGCTCAGGGCATCGCCGAAGCCGCGCGGCTGTTCGGCATCCGCGCCACCATCGTCATGCCCGCCGACGCGCCCGCCATCAAGCGCGAGCGCACGCTGCGGAGCGGTGCGCGCATCGTCGACTACGACCGCGCCGCGGAGGACCGGGATTCGGTCGCCGCGGCCTTCATCGCGGAGCACGGCGGCACGCTCATCCATCCCTACGACAATCCCGAGGTGATCGCCGGGCAGGGCACTGTCGGGCTCGAGATCGCGGAGGATTGCGCGGAGCGGGAAGTGCGCCCTGACGTGGTCGTGGTGCCGTGCGGCGGCGGGGGCCTGTCGTCGGGCGCCGGCCTCGCGGTCCGCGACCGCTTTCCGGGCGCCGCCATCGTCCTGGTCGAGCCAGAGGGCTTCGACGATTACGCTCGCTCGCTGGCCGCGGGCAGGCTCGAGGCGAACCGGGCCACCTCCGGCTCCGTCTGCGACGCCTTGCTGGCTCCTTCGCCAGGCCCGATCGGCTTCGCGCTGAACCGGGCCAACCTCGCCACCGCCGTCGCCGTCAGCGACACGGACGCGCTCGCGGCGGTTGCCTTTGCCTTCCGCGAGCTGAAGCTGGTGGTCGAGCCGGGCGGCGCGGTGGCGCTTGCGGCGCTCCTGTCCGGCAGGATCGACGCCGGCGGGCAGACGGTCGTCGTGGTCCTGTCCGGGGGCAACGTCGACCCGCCGGTCCTCAGGCGGGCGCTGGAGGCGTGAGCGTGCCGCATCTCGTCACCACGCTTGGGCCGAAGGCCACCGCCGATCTCGGCATGATCCTTCCGCACGAGCACGTCTTCGTCGACCTCCGGACATGGGACAAGCCCGGCTACGGCGAGGCCGATGTTGCCGATGTGGTGCGCCTGATGGCGCCCGAGATCGAGGCCATCGAGGCGCGCGGCGTGACGGCCCTGGTCGAGTGCACGCCGGTCGGTGTCGGGCGGCGGGCCGATATCGTCCGTGCGGTGTCGGAGGCGGCCGGCTTTCCCATCGTAGTCCCCACCGGCATCTACCGCGAGCCGTGGGTGCCGCCCTTCGCCTACGAGCGGTCGGAGGCGGAGCTCGCCGACTGGATGGTGCGCGAGCTCGAGGACGGGATCGAGTCGTCCGGCGTCAGGGCGGGCTGGATCAAGCTCAGCGCTGGCGATAATGGCATCACCGAGGTCGAGGCGAAGATCCTCCGCGCCGCTGCCGCCGCCGGCAAGGCGACCGGCGCCGTCATCGGCAGCCATACCATCCGGGGCAGGGTGGTCATGGACCAGCTCGATATCCTCGAGGCCGCCGGCTACACCGCCGGCCGCTTCATCTCGATCCACACCCAGGCCGAGCCCGATTTCGCGCTGCACCTCGCCGTCGCCCGGCGCGGCGCGTGGATCGAGTATGACGGGATCGGCCGCTGGCAGCGCGAGGATGCCACCTACATCGAGAACATCCATCGCGTGCTCGATGCTGGCCTCGGCGACCGGCTGCTGCTCAGCCACGACCGCGGCTGGTACGATCCGGCGCAGCCGAATGGCGGCGTCCCCAAGCCTTACACCTACCTCAGCGATGTCTTCCTGCCGAAGCTCGCCGCCAGCGGGGTCGACGCCGCCACCATCGCGCTCCTTACCCGCGACAATCCCTTCCGCGCCTTCGCGCGGTAGGTCGCAGAGCGCACTATGTCGTCCCGCGCGCGGTGCAGCGCGGTACAGCGGTGCACCGCAGACGCGGGACCTCTCGCCGGTGAACGACATTGCGGGTGTCGGCCAATTGGAAGTGGATCACGGCATGGAAAAATAGCGGCACTGTCGGTAGAATCGCTCCACCGATCTTCCGCCTCGTTCTCGGCCACCGATATGTCCGCCCCTGCCACCGCCACGCCCGCGGCGCCGCCGAACTTCGTCCTGCGCATGTGGGTCTTCTTCGCCGGCTATTTCATCTTCGGCGGCGTCACCGTGCCGTTCTTCCCGGTGTGGCTGGAGGGGCGCGGCCTCACCGACATCGAAATCGCGCAGGTCGTCGCGCTGCCGGCGTTCGCCCGCGTGCTGTTCACGCCGCTCGCCGGAATCTATGCCGACCGCGCGCCCAACCGCCGCTTCGCCGTGATAACGTTCACACTGCCGGCCGTGGTCATCTTCCTGTTCGCGTGGCCCGCGACTGGCTTCTGGCCGCTGCTCATCATCACGGGCATAGCCTTCACCATCTGGGGTCTGGCGCTGCCGCCCGCCGAGGCGCTGGCGCTTACCGGCGTGCGCCGTTTCAACCTCGATTACGGCCGCATGCGCACCGGCGGTTCCATCGCCTTCATCGTCGCCAACCTCGGCGCCGGCGCGCTGCTCAGCCTGTTCTCCAGCGAGGCGATCTATTTCTTCATCCTGTTCACGATGATCACGTCGGTCGGCGTGTCGTTCGCGCTGCCGACCACGCCGCCGGAAGTCCGCGCGCTCGACGATGCCGCCAGGCCCGACAGCCGGCCGTCGCGCGAGATTCTCGGCAACATCCGCTTCCTCGCTCTGGTCATCGCCGCCGGTCTCGTGCTCGGCAGCCATGCGATGCTCTACAGCTTCGGCAGCATCGAATGGACGCGGCTCGGCTACACGGGCTTCGATATCGGCGCATTCTGGGCGGCGAGCCTCGTCTGCGAGATCACGCTGTTCATGTTCGCCAAGCGGCTCCTCGGCACCATCAGCGCCCATGCCTTCCTCCTGATCGGGGCGGGGGCGACGGTACTCCGCTGGCTGCTGTTCCCGTTCGTTCCGGCGGCCGGGTTCGCCGGCTTCGCGGCCCTCCAGTGCCTCCACGGGCTAACGTTCGGCGCGACCTATTTCGGCGTGCAGCAGATGATCGCGCGGCTGGTGCCGGAGCGCATGACCGCCTCTGCGCAGGGAATCCTGGCGATGATGCTCGGCCTGCTGCTGGCCGTGGTCACCTCGCTGTCGGGGCCGATCTACCACGCCTTCGGGATCGATGGCTTCCTGTTCATGGCGCCGGTCGCCGGCGTCGGCCTTCTCATGCTGATGGCGATCCGCGGCTACGCCACGCGCTGAGGTGAACAGCTAGGTTGTCATCCCCGCGAAGGCGGGATCCAGTAAACGACGCCGAATCTTGTGTTTACTGGATCCTCGCATGCGCGAGAATGACATCAGGAGCAATTGAGCCCTAGTCGAACCGTCCGCTGGCGTGGGCGAGCATGGTGTAGACCTTGCCCGTGTCCGACGTGAGGTACGCGTTCCCGGCCGAGCGGTCCTTGCCCGTCTTGGTCACTTCGGCGAGCAGCTTTTCGAAGTCGGCCACGTAGCGGTCCACCGCGGTTCGGAAATCGCCGTCGCGCTGGTACTTCTTGCGGATCTCGTCGAACGTCTGCTGGCCGGGCAGGGTGTAGAGCCGGCGGGTGAACAGGTTGCGCTCGCCCTTGGCATGGCGCGCCCAGAGCTCGACTGCGGCATCGTGGTCGATGGCGCGCGCGATGTCGGCCGAGATCACGTTGAGGGCCGAGCCGGCGGGTGCGCTTGCTGCCGGCGCCGATGCGCCGTTGGCCTCCGGCTCGGGTCGCCGTTCGGCCGGCGTGGGTGCCGGGGCGGAAGCCGGGGTTTCGTCGTCGGTCGATGCGCGGCGGAGAAGGTCGCTCACCCAGCCTTCGCCGGCGTCGTCGTTTCCGGCGCTGCGCAGCGCTGTCGGTGCGGAGCGCGGCACCGCGCGTGCCGGCGCCTTGGTGATCATGGGCGTCGGCCCCAAGGAGCCGCTGTTGGCCGGCCGCGGCGCTTCGCTGAAGCGCACCGGCGCGGTCGTCGTCAGGGGCTCCGCCCCGACTGCCGCCGCCTGGTAGCCCACCGCCTGGTAGGCGCGCGGCTCGCCGAGCGCCGGGCTCGACAGGTCGAGCGTCTTGCCGTGGCGGCTGATGATCTCGGAAAGCTCGGTCAGAGCCCTGATCTGCTCGCTGACCACGCGGCGCATGGCCTCGGCGCCCTCGCGGGCCTCCTCGGGCAGTTCCAGGACGCCGCGACGGACCTCGTCGCGGGTGACGCTGAGGTCGCGCTGCAGGTCTTGTGTGGCCGTGCGCAGCTCGCGCGAGGCCTCGCTGAAGCGGCGGGTGGCCTCGGTGATCGCCTGGCCCATCTCGCCGATCATGGCCTTGTTGGCTTCGCGGACGGCCTCGGCGGCCTTGCGGCTCTCGCTGCTGGCGGTGCGGTTCAGCGTCTCGAAATTGTCGATGACGCCCTTGGTCGCGGTCGCCGTGTTCTCGGTCAGCATGCGGCTCACCGCCGTGGCGCGCTCCTCGGCGGTCTTCAGCGTCTCCGAGATGATGCGCGTGAACGACTTCATCAGCCCGTCGAGTTCCTCGCTGCGGCCCTTGAGGCTCGCTGTAAGGTTCTCGATCTCCGGCCGCCGTTCCTCCACGGTCGTCTTGATCTGCAGGTTGACGTCGGCGAGGTTCTTCGTGGCGCCGGTGAGCGAGGTGGTCTGCTCCTCGAAGCGGCGCACCACGCCGCCGACGCCTTCCAGCACGTCGTGGGCCACGTCGCGGAGCCGCGCGACCTGGTCGCCGAGCTCGTTGGTGGAGAGTTGCGTCGATTCCACCGCGTGTCCGATCGCCTGGGCGAACTCGGTCGAGCGCGAGGTGAGCTGCGCCTCGATCTGGTTGAGGCTGTCGGAGGTGGTGGCGAGCAGCCCGTTGAGGAGCTCGTTCGAGCGCGCGAGGCGTTCGGCGATCTCGCCCACTTCCTGGCGCAGCTTCTCGTTGGTGGCGACGAACGAATTGGCGACGCGCTCGCCGCTCTCCATGAGCGTGCGCGAGGCTTCGGTGCTGCGGTTGACGACGAGGTCGATGATCTCGTTGCCGCGCTGGTCGAGCGTCTTGATGAGGGCGTTCGACCGGCCGTCGAGCAGCGAAGCCAGTTCGCCCGAGCGTGCGCCGAGCACGTCGTTGAACTCGCGCGTGCGCTGTTCGAGCGCCTCGGTGACCGCGTTGGCGCGGGCGCCGAACATGCCCTCGATCTCGTTGATGGCGCGGCCGAGCACGGTGGAGGCTTCCGCCGCCGAGGCGCGCACGGCGCGCGTCGCCTCGTTCGATTCGGAAACCAGCCGCTGGGTCACGTCGGAAACCGCGTCGCGCACGGTCTGGGCGACCTCCTCGCTCTTGCCGGACAGCGAGCCGGTGATTGAGTTGGCGCGGTCGGTGAGCGTCTCGGCGAGGCTTTCGATGCGCTGGGTGAGCTGCGTGCCCACCTCGACGAGGCGGTCGTCGATCAGCGTGGCGAAGTCGGTCTGGCCGCTGGTGAACGTCTCGGCGATCTCGCGGGTGCGCTCGATCAACGTCTGATTGATCTGGCGCGAGCGGTGGTCGAGCGCCTCGGCGATGCGGTGGGCGTTCGATTCCAGCGCCTCCGACACGTCCTCGATCTTCACGCGGATGCCGTCGCCGAACTGCGACAGCTTCGAGGTGAGCGCGTTCTCCATGTCGTGCGCCTGCTCGGCGAGCGAGGAGATGAGCTGCGGTCCGCGCTCGCTCATCAGCTCGGCGATACGCATGAAGCGGTTGTCGAGCACTTCCGAGATTTCGCTCGACCGGGTCGCGATCACGTCGTCGAAGCGGGTGCCGACCTCGACGATCTTCTGGTGGATGGCGCCGCCGCGGCTTTCGATGGCGTCGGCCACCTCGGTGCCCGAGTTGATGATCCGCTCGTGGATGGTCACGCCGCGGCTTTCGATGGCGTTGGCCACATCGCGGCCGGAGGCGAGGATCTTCTGGTGGATCGACGTGCCGCGCGATTCGATGGCGTCGCCGATGTGCTGGGTGGCCTCCACGATCGAGTCGTAGATGGCGGTGCCGCGGCCCTCGATGGCGTCGGCGATCTCGCGCGACGACGACAGGATGCGCTCGTGGATGGAGGCGCCGCGCGACTCGACCTCGTTGGCGATCTGGCTGCCCGATTCCACGATGCGCTCGTGGATCGAATTGCCCTGGTCGATGATGCGGTCGGCGATGCGCGTGCCGGAATCGACGATGCGTTCGTGGATGGCGCTCGCCCGCGAGGCGACCGTCTCGGCGATCTCGTTGCCCGACGCGATGATCGTCTCGTTGATCTTCATGCCGCGCACGGCGATCGCCTTGGCGACCTCGCCGCCGACGGAGGCGAGGCGCTGGGTCAGTTCGGCGCTCTTCTCGTCGAAGGAGTCGTAGACGGCGGTCGTCGCCGTGTTGATGACGTCGCGGAGGCTCGTCGTGCGCGTCTCGATGAGGTTCGCCATCGCTTCGCCGGTCGAGGCGAGGCGCTCATTGAGCTCGGTGCCGTTGACCGCGATCGATTCGAAGATGCGGTCGCCGGTCCGCGACAGGCGGTCGGCGAGCTCGCCGCCACGGCTGGTGATGGTCTCGGCGATGCGCGTGCCGGTCTCGTCGAGCTTGTCGGAAATCTCCTGGCCGCGCAGTGCGAGGTCGACGAGCAGCGAGTCGGCGTTCGACTTCAGCGCCTCGTTCACCTCGTTGACGTGCGACGAGATGGTGGTCGCGGCGAGGTCGCCGGTCTCGCGGATCGAGCGCGTGATCTCCTCGGTGCGGCCCTCGAAGTTGGCGATGAGGTCGTTGCCGACCGCCGACAGCGTATCGTTCACCTCCTGCCCGCGCTCAGCGATGGTGTCGGCCATCGCGCGCCCGGTCGAGGACAGCGTGTCGTTGATCTCGGAGGAGCGCGCGAGCAGCGCGTCTGTGACTTCGGTGCCGGTCTGCGCCAGCGATACGGCGACGTCGCTCACCGTATCGGCGAGGCGGGAGACGAGGTCCTCGCCGCGGGCGGTGAGCTGGTCGACCATCGCTTCGCCGGCGGTGCCGAGCGCCACGGTGATCTGCTCGCCGCGGTCGGTCAGCGCCGCGGTGATGCGGTTGCCGGCGGTGGTCACGCTGTCGGCAATCGATTCGGACGCGATGCGGAGATCCTTCGACAAGGCCTCCTGCGCGCTCACGATCGAGGTCCGCACGCGCTCCGAGTTGATGACGATCGCCTCGCGCTGGCCGGCGAGGTCGTCGATCAGCGTGCGCATGCGCGTCTCGTTGTCCGAGTACGAGCGTTCCAGCGCGGCGACTTCGTTGTGGACGAGCAGTTCGAGCTCGCTCGCCCGCGCCAGTGCGCGCTCGATGCCGTCGCCGACGGCCGCCACCTCGCGGCGCACCGCCTGGCTGACGTTGACGACCGCGTCGGCGGCCATGTTTTCCGGCTCAGTCAGCCGCGCCGCCACGTCCGAGATGGAGCGGGCAAGCAGCCGCATCTCCTGCGTGCGCCAGATGAGCGTTGCCGTCGCCCAGATGAAGCCGATCGGCACGAACAGGAACAGGGCGAGGTTCAGGAAGCGCGTCGAGGTGAACAGGTCGCCGTCGAACAGCCCGCCGGTCGAGACGGCATAGACGATGACGAACAGCGCCCACGCGATCGAGAGGATCGTCGCGGTTGGGTAGATCAGCTTCGAGGGCCGGCGCACGGCAATGGCGTTGGCGGCGCGGCGGTCGTCGTTGGCGGCAAAGCGGCTGCGGCGCTGCTCGGCGGCGCGCGGACGTGCCGGCTGCTGCTGCGGCGGAGGCGGCGGTGCTGCGGCTTCGGGCTCCTCGGCCTGAACGCGCGGCGGCGGCTCCGGCGCGGCGCGGCGAGGTGGCTCCTCGCGCCGTGCGACGGCCGGCGGCGGTTCGCGGCGCGGCGGCGCCGGTGGACGCGGCGGCTCGAGCCGGCGCTGTTGCGGCTCCGCGTTCCGGCGCATGGGCGGGGCAGGGGGACTTTCGGCGCGACGGCGCGGCGGCTCGGGGGTGCGCACGATGGGCTCCGGCGGTGCTGCGGCCTCGTCTTCGGGGGTGTATTCGACCCGGAGCGCTTCTTCGACGGCGGACAGGGCCGCTTCGTCGGGTTTCTTACGTGGGTTCGTCGCCATACGATCCGCCTCGCGCCCTACTCAACCACCTTCGGCGCTTACCGGGCACGCGAACGACGCCCGGCAAGCACGCCGCGACTTCCCGCGAGACACAAGGAAATGCGCAGGGGGAAGCCCCTGTCGCGCAAGTCCCCTCCCGCGGCCGTCGCCGCGCAAGACCGGCGAACCGCCGGTCCGGGTGGCCTCCACACCCTTGCCGCTAGGGCATCCTAATGGCACATTCGTGGCAGAGAAACCGAAAAACTCCGCCCTCCACGGCTAATACCCCGAACGGGTTCAAGAACATGCCGGGCCGAGTTCGAGGCGCTCGCGAAAAGCCGCCCCTAAGCGCCCAGCATGTCGCGCCGTTTCGGCTGCTTGGCCACATCCCGAAGGTTGCTGCGGTGCAGATGTTCCACCCGCGGCGTTTCAGCGGTGGAAAACTCTGCCGTTGATGCCGGAGCGGCCGCGGAAAACCATCGGCTTCCGGGCAATCGGCCAACGCCCCAAAATGCACGCGCCAGGGTCGCTTCGCCCGCCGCTTCGCCATGCTTGCTGCAGGGCGCCTGCGGAGAGACGCCTCGATGTCCTGTCGTGCCGCCTGAAAACGGCCCCTACCGCTGTTAACCTTGGCTTGAGAAACCGGATTCGCACATCGCCGGAAGAGCCGAAAACACGCCGCATGCGGCGCCAACCCGATCGGGATTTCGCGTGGAGCCTGTCGACCTTCTCCGTCTGGCCGAGCAGACCGCCGGCGACCCGAAACTCGAGCGCGAGGTGCTCGTGCTCTTCCTCGACGACTCGGCGGTCCAGCTCGAACGGCTGAGATCGTCATCCGCCGAAGACCGGCGGATGATCGCGCACCGGCTCCTCGGTTCCGCCAGGGCCATCGGTGCCCATGATGTCGCCCGCCATGCCGCCGCGATCGAGGCGGGCGGCACCGACATTGCTGCGCTCGCCGGCGCGGTCGAGCGGGCGGCGCGCTTCATCCGCGAACATCTGTCCCTTGTCTGAGTCGCTATCGTGATTAGCTGATGATGAGCGGCCCGCACTGGCAGTATCCCGCGGAATCGCCTATAGAGCCGCCGCATTCGCCGGGGTCTGCCCGGTCCCTCCATCCGGCCCTATGGCAAAAATCACCTACATCGATGCATCCGGCGAGCGTTTCGAGGTCGAGGCCGAGAACGGCTCGACGGTCATGGAAAACGCCATCCGCAACGGTGTGCCGGGCATCGAGGCCGAATGCGGCGGCGCCTGCGCCTGCGCCACATGCCATGTCTACGTGGACGACGCCTTCATGCCGCTGGTCGGCTCGCCCGAGCCGATGGAGGAGGACATGCTCGATTTTGCCTATGACGTGCGCCCGAATTCGCGCCTGTCCTGCCAGATCCGCGTCCGCGACGAGCTCGACGGCCTGGTGGTGACGGTGCCCGAGCGGCAGGGCTAGGTCCGCTTCACGCCGACGACGCGGGCGACGATCTCGACCATCGCCGCCGTGATCGCGGCCCGGTCGCCGCCGGCATCGATGGTCAGCGCCGCCCGGTCGAACGCCGCCGAAAGCAGCAGCGCCGCCGCCTCCACCGGCAGATCGGGGTTGTCCTGTCCCGCCATAGCGCCGGCAAGCCCGGCGGCCAGCGATCCCTCGGCGTTCTCCGCATCGAGCGCCGCCATCTCGGCCTGGCCGAGGACGGCCGGTCCGTCGATGAGCAAGAGCCGCGTCCGGCCGGGAACGGTCATGGCGTCGAGGTAGCCCGCCGCGCCGCGCGTGAGCGCCTCGGAAGCGGTGGCCGAGGGGGCGGCTGCTGCCGCGATCCCGCGTCCCACCGCCTGGCATTCGGCCGACACGATAGCCCGGAACAGATCCTTCTTGTCGGCGAAGTGGTGGTAGAGCGCGCCGCGCGTCACGCCGGCGCGGTCGGCGATCTCCGGTGTCGAAGTCTCGGCGTAACCGCGCTCGACGAACAGCGCGCGGCCGGCGGCGATGAGCGCCTCGCGCGTGGCCTCGGTGCGCTCGCGGTTGGTTCTGCGGGGAGGGGGCGAAGAAGGGGCTTGCATGACGTACAATCTGTATGTATGTAACAAACATACTGATTGTACGTTAACAGCCAAACCGGAGCAAGGCCATGAAAGTCACCTCCTACTATCCCGTCCTCATGAGCGCCGACGTCGCCGGCACCGCCGCCTTCTACAAGCAGCACCTCGGTTTCCGCTCCCTCTTCGACAGCGACTGGTACGTCCATCTGCAGATGGCCGACAATCCGCGGGTCAACCTCGGCATCGTCGACGCCAATCATCCGACCGTGCCCGAGGTCGCGCGCGGCAAGACCGCCGGCGGCACGCTGCTCACGATCGAAGTCGAGGATCCCGATGCCGCCCATGCGGCGCTCAGCGCGGCCGGGCTCCCCATGCTGGTGCCGCTCCGCGACGAACCCTTCGGCCAGCGCCATTTCATCACTGCCGACCCGAACGGCGTAATGATCGACATCGTCAAGCCGATCCCGCCGACGGCCGAGTTTGCCGCGCAGTACGATCCTTCGGTGTTGCCCACCTAGGAACGCCCCGTTCCTGCAGCGCATTTTGCTCAGGGCGGGCCGAATCGAGGGCAGAACTTGCTTTCCAGCGGCGGACACAGGGGATAAGTGTCCGCCGCCCGAGGTCGGGCGTGCGAAGGCTCGGCACACATGAACGACACGACTGGAATCGGCAGCATCATCGAGACCGACGTCGTCATCGTGGGCGCCGGTCCGGTCGGCCTGTTCGCGGTCTTCGAGCTCGGTCTCCTCGACATCAAGTGCGCGCTCGTCGACATCCTCGACAAGCCGGGCGGCCAGTGCGCCGAGCTCTATCCCGAGAAGCCGATCTACGATATTCCCGGCTATCCGGTGGTCACCGGCCAGGGCCTGGTCGACAAGCTCATGGAGCAGATCAGGCCGTTCAACCCGACCTTTCATCTCGGCCAGATGGTCGAAGGCCTGTCCCGCGAGCCCGACGGACGCTTCCGCCTGGCGACCGACGCCGGCACTACGTTTCTGTGCAAGGTGGTCGTCATCGCGGCCGGCGGTGGTTCCTTCCAGCCGAAGCGCCCGCCGGTGCCCGGCATCGAGGCCTATGAGGGGACCTCGGTCCACTACTCCGTGCGCCGCATGGAGGATTTCCGCGATCACGAGGTGCTGGTCGTCGGCGGCGGCGATTCCGCGCTCGACTGGACGCTGAACCTCCAGCCGCTCGCGAAGAAGCTCACGCTGCTTCACCGCCGCGACGAGTTCCGCGCCGCCCCGGACAGCGTCAACAAGATGCGGGCGCTGGTCGAAGCCGGAAAGATCGACCTCGCGCTCGGTCAGGTCACCGGGCTCAAGGGCGACGCCGGCCAGGTCACGCACGCCACCATCAAGGACAAGGATGGCGCGGTCCTCGACATCGCCTGCTCGCGCATCCTGCCGTTCTTCGGTCTCACCATGAAGCTCGGACCCGTCGCGAACTGGGGCATCAATCTCCACGAGAACCTGATCCCGGTGGACACCGAGAAGTTCGAGACTTCGGAGAAGGGCATCTTCGCCATCGGTGACATCAACACCTATCCGGGCAAACTGAAGCTCATCCTGTGCGGCTTCCACGAGGCGGCGCTGATGGCGCAGGCGGCGGTCCACATCGTGCACCCGGAGAAGAAGGTCGTCTTCCAGTACACGACCTCGTCGTCGAGCCTGCAGAAGAAACTCGGCGTGATCTGACGCGTCCCTCGGTTGTCATCCTTCCCTCGATGTCATCCTCGCTCTCCTCGATGTCATCCTTGCGAAAGCGAGGACCCAGTATCCGCCGCTGCTGGTAGTGTTCACCGAACGCTCGACCGAACCCGTCTCGGACCGCGACGCGCTGATCGGCAAGTAGGCGTGACAGTCGGGAATGGCTCGGTCGCTATCCTCCTCCCGCTGTCATTCTCGCGAAAGCGAGGACCCAGTATCCGCCGCCGCTGGTAGTGTTCACCGGGCGCCCGACGGAACCTGTCCCCGGCCGCGACGCGCTGATCGGTGGGCAGGTGTGACAGTCCAAATGGGCTGGCTGCTATCCTCCTCCCGATGTCATCCTTGCGAAAGCGAGGACCCAGTATCCGCCGCTGCCGGTAGTGTTCACCGAACGCTCGACCGAACCTGTCCGGACCGCGATGCGCGCAGCATGACAGCAAGCGACAGGTCCGCTTTGCGGCCGGTGTCTTGGGCTCCGCCCGGCGTTGTGCGAGAATCCGCCTCCCATAAACGGGGGGGCGCTCCATGTCTGACACCGAACCGCCGCTCGGCCGCAGCGTCCTGCTCGGCCTGTTTGCCATGAGCCTTGCGGTCCTCGTCATCGCCAACGATTTCACCGCGCTCTCCGTTGCGCTGCCTGCGATGGAGCAGGATTTCGACGCCGACGTCACCACCGTGCAATGGGTCATAAGCGGCTATGCGATGGTCTTCGGGGTCCTCATCGTCACCGGCGGTCGGCTCGCCGACATGTTCGGCCGGAGGCGCATCTTTTTCGTCGGCTCCGTCTTCTTCGCGGCCTTCTCCGTGATCGGCGGGCTTGCGCCCAACATCTGGGTGCTGCTCGTCGCGCGGGCGCTGATGGGTATCGGTGGCGCGCTGATGTGGCCAGCGGTCCTGGGCATGACCTACGGCCTGCTTCCGAAGGAGCGCGCCGGCCTTGCCGGCGGCCTGATCCTGGGGACCGCCGGGTTCGGCAACGCGGTCGGCCCGTTGCTGGGCGGCGTGCTCACCGACACCATCGGCTGGCGCTGGGTTTTCTACCTCAACCTTCCCGTCACGGCCTTCGCGGTGCTGGTGACGTGGCGCGTGGTCGAGGATGACGTGCCGACGACGGGCGGGCGGATCGATTATGCCGGCATCGCGGCGTTGTCGATCGGGCTGTTTGCGCTGCTGATTGCCCTCGACCAGGGCTCCGACCGCGGCTGGCTCGATCCCTGGATCGTCAGTCTTCTCCTCCTTTCGGCGGCTGCGCTCGTGGCTTTCGTGTTCGTGGAGCGCCGTGCGGCGGCACAGGCTCTGGTGCCGGACGATATCCTCCGCAACAGGACATTCGTTGCGGCGTGTCTCGCGACTCTCCTCACATCGGCGATCTTCTTTTCCTCGCTCCTGTTCCTGCCGCAACTGATGAGCAAGACGCTGGGCTTCTCCGCGGTCGCGGCGGGCGCCGGCCTTCTGCCGCTGATGTGCGTCTTCGCCGCGACGTCCTTTGTTGCCGGGCCGATGTACGAACGCCTCGGGCCGAAACTCATGGTTTCGCTTGGTGCCGCCTTCCTGACGGTGGGGATATTCCTGCTGTCACTGGTGTCCGCCGCGACAGCCTACAGCGACCTCATCCCTGGCATGGTGATCCTTGGAATCGGCGTCGGCCTCTTCTCGTCCTCGATCACCACTGCCGCCGTGACTGCGCTCGATCCATCCCGCACCGGCCTTGCCGGTGGCGTCGTCTACATGTGCCAAGTGGCAGGCGGCTCGGTCGGCATCGGGCTCAACACTGCGGTAGTCGTCACGGCGCCGTCGCTTGCCGATGGCATTCATCGGGCGTTCCTGATGGATGCCAGCCTCGGCGTCTGCGGGCTCATCGTCGCCGTGCTGTTCATCGGCGGCCGCGTCGACGTGGCGCGGCTGCGCGAACTGCGCTTCCACCATCGCGCTCACGGGTGAGGGGCGGTCAGTCCGAAAAGACGATGTCGCTGGCCGTGTAACGCTCGCCCGAATCGGAGTCGACGCGGGTCGAGGTGAGGCGGTAGCCGTTCGAGCCGACCTCAAGCACGATCACCGCGCGCGCCGGCTTGCCGTCGAAGGCGTCGACGAATTCCGCGTTGAGTTCCAGGCGGTTGCCGGTGGCGCTGCCGGCGATGGTGGTCGGCCCGCGCGAGGCGAGGCTGTTCAGCGTGCCGCCGTAGAGGTCGGAGCCCATGGCCGAGATGCGCCCGTCGATGGCGCCGGAGTTGCTGGCGAGCGAGCAGCGGCCGGATTGCTCCAGCGTGTTGCCGTCGGTGGAGAGTGCGTTGGCGATCTTGCAGTAGACCCGCTCGGGCTCGGCGCCGGCGCTTGTCTTCATCGACCCGCGCCCGGTCCAGTCGCCGACCAGCCGCGACAGAAAGGCGTCCTCGGCGAGCGCGCCGCCGGTGCCCAGAAGCAGCGCCGCCAGTGTCAGTGCGGTCCTCATGCGGTGATTTCGTCCTCTTCCGTGCGCACGATCGCCGGCTTCGGTTCGAACCAGCTCCGCGCGAAGCTTGCCACGATGGCCGGCAGGATGACGAGGTCGCCGAAGGCTGCCACGACCAGCGTGACGCCGGCGATGATGCCGAACAATGTGACCGTGGGGAGGCCGCTGAAGAATGTCGTCGACAGTCCGGCGAGGATGATGATCGTCGTGCCGATCAGCACCGGCCCGATCTCGCGCGAGGTGTTGACGAGGCGGAAGTCGAGCGGCCGCCGCCCGTCCTGCAGCATCAGCAGCCGGTTGAGGTAGTGGATGGTGTCGTCGATGGCGATGCCGAAGGCGACCGTCAGCGCGATCACCGTGGTGAACTGCATCCCCCAGCCGGTGAGCAGGAGCAGCGCGCCGGTCGCGGCCAGCGGGAACGTGTTGGGCAGCGCCGAGACAATGCCGATCGGGATGTTGCGGAAGGCCAGGATGATGATGAGCACGTCGAGGAACACCGCCGTGGCGAGGCTCCAGTTGAGGTCGTTGATCATCCGCGCGGCTTCGCGGTTGGTGACTACGGTCACGCCGGTGACGCGTGCGCCTTCCGCGCCCGCCGCCGCGATCGCCTCCTCCAGCGCCGCGAAGCGCCGCTCCATGATGTGCGACTGCGCCTCGGTCACGCTCACTGTCACCAGCGCCGCGCCGGTCCGCGCGCCGATGAAGCGCGCGCGCGTCTCCGCCGGCATCTGATCGAGGAGTTGCGTCAGGCGCGCGGCCGCCGTCGGGTCGTCGGGGCCGCCCACCCAGCGGTAGAGGCTCCACAGCGACAGCGGCGTGGCGACGCCGTCGACCGCCGCAGCCGCCTCGTGGACCGCGCCGATGAGCGCCAGCCGCTCCGGCGATGCCGGTGCCTGGCTTCCCGCGGGGATCACGATCTGCACCGGGAAGGCGCCGCCGAAGGCGTCGTCGTAGCGGCCGAGCGCGGCGTTGGCGGCGTTGCCCGTGGGAAGGTGCTCGCGCACCGAATGCTCCGGCGGCACCGCCCAGTACATCGCGCCGAACACCACGAACAGCGCCAGCGTGGCGAGCGCGATCGGCCGCGCCCGCGCCACCACCCAGGCGGCGACGCGCGCGCACGGCTCCTCGGCGCGGTCGAGGAGGTCGAGCGTGCTGCCGGCGTCCTTCCAGAAGCGGCCGATGAGGAGCACGCCGAAGGCGTGCCCGATCAGCACCATCGGGCAGGCGACCAGCATGGCGAAGGCGCCGCTGACGGCGAAGCTGCGGACGAGCGCGATGTCGGTGATGGCGAGCGAGGCGAACGCTACCGCCACCGTGATCGCGGTCAGCGTGCAGGCGGGGGCCACTTCCTTCTGCGCGGCCCACTCCGCCTCCAGCGGCGACTTGCCGAGGTTGCGGTGCTTTCTCCACGCGTGGCTGAGGTGCATGCCGTCGGCGTAGCCGAGGATCATCACCAGCGCCGGGATGACGTTCGACATCACCGTGACGTTGACGCCGAACAGCCCCATGCCGCCGAGCACGGCGAGCCCCGCGACGATCGCCGGCGTTGCGGTGATGGTGGCGCCGACGATCGAGCGGAACGCGATCAGGCTCATCACGAAGCCGATGATCGCGCCGACGCCGTTCAGCACGATCTGGTCGCGCTTGAGGAGGTCGACGATGGCGATGCGGATCTGCGGATAGCCGGTCACCGACGCCGTCAGCCCGGTGCCGTCGAGAAGGTCCGTGGTCAGCGCCTCGATGCGCGGGTTGAGCTCGCGCGCGACGGCGAGCGGCGCCTTGCCCACCGTCGGCGTGACGATGAACACCATCGCCGTTCCGTCCGCCGAGAGCAGCTTCTCGCCGAGCACGGGATGCGCGCGGATGCGCTCGGCGAGTGCGGGTGAGAGGCCGTCGCCGGCGTCGCGCACGAGCAGCGGCACGTCGCCGTTCTCGTTCGGCGCCTCGCGCAGCGCGAACAGCGAATAGACGCTGCCGACGCCGTCGGTGAGCTGCAGCTCGAACTGCAGGTCCTCGAGGCGCTGGAAGACGTCGGGCTCGCCCAGCCGGTCCCCTTCGACGAGCAGGATCGTCTCGTTCTCGGGATCGACGAATTCGGCGGTGGCGCCGGTGTAGAACGCGTATTCCTCCGATCCGGATGCGAACGTGTTGCGGAGGTTCTCGTCGAAGGCGAGGCGCGTGACCCCGAAGGCGGCCGCCATGAGGATGAGCGCGATGACGACGCCGGTCGCGCGCGGCCACCTGAGCGCCGGCCAAGCGATACGCTCGAGACCGAACCCTATGGAATGCATGCGAAAATCCGGATGATCCCAGCCTTAGACAGCCCGGGGCACGGTTTTGACGGGTCGGCCCGTCACTGTCAAACTGACCTCAACACGGCCCGGTGCGGCAAAATGCAAACTGAGACGGTTCTCTTTGTCGATGATGGCGACATTCCGAACAGTCGCTATCCGCTGATCGCCTACCGCGGAGCGGTCGATCCGGATTCCGGGGATTCCGCTGTTGCCTTCGAGACACTCTTCGCCCGAAACGGATGGGGCAACGGCTGGCGGAACGGCATCTTCCCCTTCCACCACTACCACTCGACCGCCCACGAAGTGCTTGGAATCGCACGCGGCGAGGCGGAGGTCCGCTTCGGCGGTGAGCAGGGGCAGACGCTCCATGTCAGCGCCGGCGACGCCGTTCTCATCCCCGCCGGCGTCGGCCACAAGCGCCTGTCGGCCACCCCCGACCTCCTGGTTATCGGCGCCTATCCGCCCGGCCAGCACGCCGACCTCATGCGCGAGGGCGCGGAGGACCACCAGGCGATTCGCACCCGCATCGCGAAAGTCGCCTTCCCGAAAGCCGATCCCGTCGGCGGCACCGACGGCCCGCTGATGGAGCTCTGGGCGGGATAGACACGGCCTCCCTCTCGCTGTCATCCCCGCGAAAGCGGGGCGTGACAAGAGCGGTTGCCTCCTCTCGGTGTCCTCGGCGAAAGCGGGCGTGACAAGAGCGCTTGCCTCCCCTCGGTGTCATCCTCGCGCAGGCGAGGACCCAGTACACACCGGACCGGCGTCGTTTACTGGATCCTCGCTTTCGCGAGGATGACATTAAGTTTCAGGTGCACGGAAGTGAGACAGTATTTCGTCTACATCCTCGCCAGCCGTCGGTGGCACGCTCTACATCGGTGTCACCAACGACCTCATCCGACGTGTCGCCGAACACCGTCAGGGCGTGGCTGATGGTTTCACGAAGAAACATCGCGTGCATCTCCTCGTCTATTTCGAGGTGTTTGACGACATCGCGGAAGCCATCGCTCGCGAAAAGCAACTCAAGCACTGGAACCGGGCCTGGAAGATCGAACTGATCGAAGCGCACAATCCCGATTGGAACGATCTCTACCCGGCCCTTGGACTAGGATGAGGTGAGGTGCCGACAGCTCCACCGCTGTCATCGTTGCGCATCGCTCGCATCCCCCCGCTGTCATCCTCGCGAAAGCGAGGATCCAGTATCCGCCGCTGCCGGTAGCGTTTTACTCCGCACATCCCTCACACGCCCCGTAGCCACGAGTCGCTGCTTCGGCTACTGGATTCGCCGGAGGCCCTCATGTACGCGATCTTCGTCATCGTCCTCATGGTCGTACTGCCGGTCGTCTCGATCGCGGCGGAATATTTCCTCTATCCGGCAGGCGCCGGTTTCGTCTTCCTCGTCGGCAAGTGGTTCGTCTTCTGGGCCGTGGGCGCGCGGCTCTTCGGCGCGGGCTTGATGCAGACGCTGCGGCCGTCCTTCACGTCATCGGGAATCTTCGGCAATGCCGACCCCAATGCCGAGAAGCTCGTGGAGGAGATCGGCTTCGGCAATCTCGCCATCGGCCTCCTCGGGCTCCTGACCATCTTCAACGCGGCGTGGGTCGTCCCCGCCGCGATCGTGGGCATGGTGTTCCTCGGGCTCGCCGGCGCCAAGCACGTCCTCAACATGGGCAAGTCCGGGCGCGAGTCGCTGGCAATGTGGTCCGACCTGGCGATCGCCGTGGTCCTGGCCGCCTATCTGGTCGCCGTGCTGGTGGGCGCGCGCTCGGCGTAGCGCATCCCCCCGCTGTCATCCCCGCGAAAGCGAGGACCCAGTATCCGTATCCACCGCCGGCGGCGGTGTTTACTGGCCAGCCCCGCCGCGCGCATCCCCCCGGCTGTCATCCCCGCGAAAGCGGGGACCCAGTATCCGCTGCCGGCGGTGTTTACTGGATGCCCGCTGGAGCCTGTCCTCGGGCCGCGCAGAGCGCGGACCCGAGGGCGAGCATGACAAGAGTGGGAGGCATTCCCCCGCTGTCATCCCAAACACGCAGGAGACCGCCACCGGACGATACCGACTGTCCCGGTTACTCGCCCTTGTCGCCGCCCAGCGGCCTCAGCGCCGCCATCACGTCGGCAAGCCGCGGCGGCGAGCCGTTGATGAAGGGGAGCGGCCGGCAGACCTCGATCGCAGCGATGCCGACGCGCGCAGTCAGCATGCCGTTGACCACGCCCTCACCGAGACGCGCCGAAAGGCGCGCCGCGACGCCATGGCCGAGGATCTGCTGGACGATCGAGTCGCCGGCGGCCATGCCTCCGGTGACGGCCAGGTGGCCGATTATCAGGGTCACGGCGGCTCGCTGGGCCGCAC
>CAZXKZ010000003.1:0-13853 GCA_964641825.1 uncultured Bauldia sp. | reverse complement strand
GATCGTCTCGCGCGCGAGCCGGAAGAAGCCGATCGTTCCGGGCCGCCCCCCGTAGAGGGTGGCGAGCCTGCGGATGAGACGGAGGATTTCCGTGCCCACGAACAGAAGGTCGATCAACGCGCGCGGCGAGATCGCGGTGACGAGCGCGACACGCTTGGCCGAAGACAGCACCATGCGCCGCGCCGAATCGTCGAAGGGCAGGAGAAGCTCGGCCTCGGCAAGGCCGAGGAGGTCGCGCCCGTCGATGATCTCGCCCCGCTGCCGCGTGAGCGCCGCGCGTCCGCGCGCCGTCTCGGGCCGCCGGCGGTAGAGCGCGGTGAGTTCGCCCACGACGGCGAGCGCGGCGTCGCGGTCGTCTTCGGTGGCCGCCGTCGCAGCGCGCTCGTGGATCTTCTCGATGCGGCGGAGACGCATGAGGCCGATCACCTCGCGCGCCATCAGGACCGCCAGCGCGACGGCGGCGATTGCCGCGAACGCCACCGCCACCCAGCCGAGCCAGTCGTTCCGTGCGAACAGGTCGCGCACGAGGTTGTCGATGGCGAGGCCGAGGCCGAGCACGATCAGCCCGGTCGCCGCGGACAGGAATATCCCGAGCCAGCGGCGGCCGCGCGTTCTCGGCTGCACCGGCACCGACAGGCCCTTTTCGAGTGCCGCGTCCTCTTCCCGGTCTGCCTCGGGGTAGAGCTCCTCGGCCTCGTAGCGCACTTCCGAAAGGTCGAAGGCGGTCGGTCTGCGCTTGCTCATGCCAGACGGTCCCCGAGGAGAAACTCCAGCGCGCGGTCGAGCCGGATGTGCGGCAGCGACAGGGTCAGCCCTTCCGCCGTCCGCTCCAGCCGCGGCGGGCGGAAGCGCACGAAGCGGACGTCGGTGGCTTCCCCGTCCGGCTTCAGCACGTCGTCGGGATTGTGCGGCAGGTCGCCGGGGAAGAGGGCAACTTCCGTCTTGCCGTCGAAGGTCCGGCCGTCGACGGTTTCGCCGGCGATGGGCGTCCCGATGATCGAGGGCAGCGTGTCGCCGAGCTTGGTGACGCTTGCCTCGCGGGTGGCGCGCACCGAGGCGAGCGCCAGCACGTCGACGCGTGCGCCGGCGAACTTCGCCGTCTCCGCCGCCCGCGCCACGATCCGCCCGAGGATCGCTTCCAGCCGGTCGTGGTCGGTGTGGTGCAGGTGGTCGGCCTTGGTCGCCGCGAACAGGATGCGGTCGATCTTCCTGCTCACCAGCCCGGTCAGCCAGTTGGTGCGCCCGAGGCGGAACGATGACAGCACGCCGGCGAGCGCGTTCTCCAGTTCGCTCACTGCTGCCGGTCCGGCGTTCAATGCGGCAAGCACGTCGACCAGCACGATCTGGCGGTCGAGGCGGGCGAAGTGCTCGCGGAAGAAGGGCCGCACGACCACCGACTTATAGGCCTCGTAGCGCCGCGCCATCATGCGGGCGAGGGACCCTTGCGGACCGAGATCGCCGTCGACGAGGCGCAGCGGCGCGAACGTCAGCGCCGGCGAGTTGTCGAGGTCGCCCGGCATCAGGAATCGTCCGGGCGGTTGAGTGGAAAGTGCGTCGTCGGCGCGCGAGGTGCGCAGATACATGGTGAAGGCGGCGGCGAGATCGCGCGCCGTCGTCTCGTTCTCCGGTCCTTCGGCGTTGGCCGACAGCAGGCCGGCCAGCCATGCCGCGGCGGCGCCACGGTGGAACGGCGTCTCCGCGATCGCGATCGCATCCGCGGACCACGTCGCGTAGTCCTTCTGCAGGAGCGTCAGGTCGAGCAGCCACTCGCCGGGATAGTCGACGATGTCGATGTTGAGCTTGCCGCTGCCGATGGTGCGCGACAGGAGCGACGCCGACTCGTAGCGCACGGTCAGCCTGAGCTCGCTGATCTGGCGGGTCGACTCCGGCCACACGCGCTCGTCGACAAGCGCCTTTACATGGCTCTCGTAATCGAAGCGCGGCACGTCGTCGTCGGGTTGCGGTTCGAGGCGTGCGCCGGCGACGCGGCCGGCGGCGTACGACTTGAACAGCGGCAGGCGACCGCCGTGGATGAGGTTGTGGACCAGCGCGGTGATGAAGACGGTCTTGCCGGCGCGGGCGAGGCCGGTCACGCCGAGTCGCACCGACGGCGTGACGATCCCGGTCGCCCGGTCGCCGATGTTGGCGAGGATCAGGCGGGTCTCGTCGGTGATGGTGGTGAGCTGCACCGGGATGAGCGCTCCTTCAGCGTGCTCCCATGTATGCGGGGGCGGGGTTCCGCGCTAGTCGTCCGCGTCCCGGGCGCCGAGGTCCTTGGGCCGCAGGAAGCGGACGAGGTCGCCCTTGCCCGGACCGATCTTCGCCCAATCGTCGGTCTCGAAGGCGAGGACGGCAAGGGCGGCGGTCGGGAACTTCACGCTCATCTTCGCGCCCGGCGCCTTTGCCAGCCTGACCGCTGTTTCATGGACCGACGGGTTGTGTCCGATCAGGAGCAGGCGCTCCGACCGGGTGCCATGCCGGGCGACCGCCGCGAGGTAGTCGCGCGCGCTGCCGCCGTAGAGCGACTCCTCCACGATCGTCTTCGGTGCGGTGGCGAAAGTGGCGACGACATCCTCCATGGTTTCGGTCGTCCGCACCGACGGCGAACACAGGATGAGGTCGGGAAGCCAGGCTTCGCTGATCGCGATCCCTACCAGCCGGGAATCCCGGTGCCCGCGGTCGGACAGGGAGCGCTCGCGGTCGGGCTCGCGGTCGGCAGCCGGCAGGGCTTTCGCATGGCGGAGCAGCAGCAGCGTCTTCACCTTGTCGCCCCAAAAGAAAGCGCCCGCGAGATGCTCCCGCGGGCGCCGCTGACGAAATTCAGAGTCGACTAAGCTGTTAGAAGTACAGGTACTTCTTCGACGCCCAGCCCCAGCCCTGCGGGATGCCGACCTGGCACCAGCCCGCGCCCGGGGTCGGCGAGTTGCACCCCTGCACCGGCACCACGCTGCCCGGCTGGATCGTTCCAATCGACGGACACTGTGGCGTTGCCGCCGGACACACGCGCACATTCAGCGACTGGTAGACGCCAGCCTGCGGGCCGGGCGCCGGATAGATCGTGCCGGGCTGCGGTTGTGGCGCGTAGATCGGCTGCGGCTGCGGCGATCCGCCGAGGCACGAGGCCATGTAGGAATCGTAGAGCTGCTTCATCTTCGCGTTGCTGGCGACGAAGCCGGTCACGGCACCCGCACCCGCGCCGAGCGCGACCGCTCCGGCCGTGTTGGTGTTGCCGGTCACGCTGCTGATGCCAAGGCCGAGCAGGCCGCCGAGGACGGCCGTGCCGACGGCGGCGCCGCCCGGGTTGGTGTTCTGCACGGCATACTGCCGGGCCGCGTAATCGCATTCCGCCCAGGTGGCGGCAGAGGCGCTGCTGGCGGCGACCATGACAAGGCCGATCGCAGCGGCGGCTGTGGTGAACAGAGTCTTCATCATCTTGGGTGCTCCTGAAGTCATCTGGCTGCGCGGACCTTTCTGGTCCGCTTAAGCGCTAGGACGCCGAAACTGCCGCGCCGTACATGTACGATACCTGAACGAGTGGCAAGCCGCTCAGCAACGCTTGGCAAACAATATATGGCCAGCCGGGCGAAAGCCCTGTGACGGCCATCACAGTCCCGCCACAATCGGCGGCCGGGCGGTTACTCGTCCCGGTACACCCGTTCGCGCCGCTCGTGCCGCTCCTGAGCCTCGATCGACAGGGTTGCGATCGGGCGGGCATCGAGCCGCTTCAGGCTGATGGGCTCGCCCGTCTCCTCGCAGTACCCGTAAGTGCCGTCATCAATGCGCTGGAGGGCGGCATCGATCTTCGAGATCAGCTTCCGCTGCCGGTCGCGGGCGCGGAGCTCGATCGCCCGGTCGGTCTCGGAGGAGGCCCGGTCGGCGAAATCGGAATGGTTCTGGCTTTCGTCCTGCAGGTGCTGAAGCGTCTCCTTCGCCTCGCGCAGGATCTCCTCCTTCCAAGTACTCAGCTTGGCGCGAAAATACTCGCGCTGGCGTTCGTTCATGAATGGCTCTTTTTCAGACGGCCGATATTCCTGAACCTGTGCGCGCGCCATGCGGTCCGACCCCTGCTGCTGGCCCTGAAGCGGCGCGGAATATAGCGACGTGATTTGGCAGGGACAACAACCGGATTCTGACGATTTCGTAACGCTTTGCGGACGCCGGTCGGCTGCGATTTCGAGCGTATTGCCCCCGCCCGAGGCTTCAGGAGTGGCGCTTCTGCGTGATCTCGCCGAGAAGGCGTGCCATCTCGTTTTCGAGATCGGCGAGCTTGCCGCCCGTTTCGCTGCCGTTGCCGGTATCGGGCTTGGCGAATGGGCTCCGCTCGGCCGGCCTCGGGGGCTCGGCGGCGATCTCCACCGAAGCTATTCCGGAACCGTTCGTGACGAATGCGGGCTCCTCGTCGCCGTCAGGCAGGTCGACGGTGGGCAGATCGGGAAGCGTAGGCTCAGGCTCCTCGGCCAGCGGCGCCGATGCTTCGGCGGCTGCTACCGGCGTTTCGATTCGGGTGGGGCGCTGCACGTCGACGTATCGTGCCGGCGACGGCGCGTCGGATCGTGACGGGGGAGCAGGGGATGCGGAGGACAGTGACGGCGTAGCCCGGCGGAACGTGAAAGGACGCTCCGGATCGGCTGCGCTCGGACGCGCTCCGTTCTGGGTCGAAGCATAGGTACGCGGTGGTGGGGGCGGCGGAGCGCTGTGGCTTGGCGCGGCGTGAACCTCCTCGGGCGTCTGCAGGACAGCCTCGAGCTCCGTCGTCGGAGCGGTCGTTGTTGCCGGCTTCGGCCGCCGGGGGCGCTGGATCGTCTGTTCCACCACCATGTCGGACGGCCCACCGATAAGAAGGAGATGCTCGACGTTGTCACGCCGGACCAGCACCAGCTTGCGGCGGCCGTCGACCGACATGGCGTCAACGATCGCGAGCCGCGGAACGCGGCCACGGCCGATCTTGCCTAGTCCGGCAGCCGAATAGCGGCGCATCAGCCAGTACACCAGGGCGATGAGCGCCAGGATGACGATCGCCGTGACGGCAAACTGAACAAGGAGACCACTCCAATCGCCGTTCATCAGCCCCAGCCTAGCGTGCTGCGTGCCCCGCGGTCGGCCACCGTTGCCGACACCGCAATTGTCCGCCGAATCGGCGTCAATTACAACATTTCGGAACAAGCATCGGGTATTGCAAGACGGAAGCTTAGGCGATTTCCCTGCCGCGGCGCTTGAACGCCGCCCGGCGGGCTGGCGCGACAGTGTTTCTGGCGTTATCCAGCATTAGCAGGGGCACGCGGACGCTTCGTCGCTGATTCGGATCGGCGGCGAAAAGCCCGCGGAGATGGTGGAGGCGAAAGCGGCTTAAGATGAGCGACCGCTCCAGCGAGCCCGCGCGCATCGATCCGGTCGTTGACCGGACCCGCCTCACCGGTGTCGGCCGCCTCATCGTCCTGTCGTTCGGAATTGTCGGAGCCTCGTTCGGCTTCATCCTCGTCGGGCCAGAGCGGGGCGAGCCGTTTCTCCTTGGCCTTCTCGGTATTCTCGCGGTCATCGGCGTGGTCGCGCTGTTCGCGAGCGCCATCGGGCTTGCCCGCTTCGGCGGGCGCAGCCAGAGCGATGATGTCGGCCGCGTGGTTCTCGACGCCTCGACTGAAGGGGTGCTGCTTACCGACAACGACGGGCGGATTCTCTACGCCAATCGCGCATACGGCGACCTGACGGGCGCCACCGGCGAGCGTGACGTTCATTCGGTCGACCGCGTGTTCTCGGCTAACGCCGATGCGACGGAGGCGATCTATCGCATCGCACAGCGCGTGCGCGACGGGGAGGAGGCGGAAGAGGAAGTGCGCATGCCGGGTCCCGTCCATGCGCGACGGCCGGGCGAGGGGCCAGCCCGCTGGTATCGCATCTCGGCGCGTGCGGTCGATATCGGCCGGAAAGCGCCGGCGGTCGCGTGGCGAGTTGCCGACATCTCGCAGGAACGCGCCCATCAGGAAGCGGTGTTCCTCGAACTGCAGCACGCCATCGACTATCTCGATCATGCGCCTGCCGGCTTTCTATCGGCCGAACCGGACGGGAAGATCGTCTACATCAATGCGACGCTGGCCGAATGGCTTGGCATCGACCTCGCCCGCTTCGAGCCGGGATCGTTCTCCCTTGCGGACATCGTCCGCGGCGATGCGATTGCGCTCCTGACTCTGCCGCCCGATGAAGAGACGCGCAATCGCACCGCCGTCGTCGATCTCGATCTCATCAAGCAGAACGGCCAGAGCGTGCCCGTGCGATTGCTGCATCGCGTGCCCGTCACGGCTGATGGTGCACCTGGCGCCACGCGGACGCTCGTCCTCAACCGAAGCCCCGGTGAGGAAGGATCCGAGGCACTGCGGGCCGCGGAGGTTCGTTTCGCTCGCTTCTTCAACAACACTCCGATCGCGATTGCGGCCATCGACAATCACGGGCGGATAGGAAGAACTAACGCCTCGTTCCTCCGCCTTTTCGGCCCGGCCATCATGGCGGGTGGCTCACGCCGCCTGGTCGATCTCGTTGCAGCCGGCGATCGTCCGGCGCTGGAGACCGCGTTGAAGGCCGCACTGGAAGGACAAAGCGTGATCCCGGAGATCGACGCGGCGCTGGCGGCTGCGGGTGAGCGCAGCGCGCGTTTCTTTATCAACGCGGTTGCCGACGGTGCGGGGGGCCCCGAAGCGGTCATCGTCAACGCCATCGACATCACCGAGCAGCGCGCGATCGAGACGCAGCTGCGCCAACAGCAGAAGATGGATTCCGTTGGCCAGCTCGCTGGGGGCATCGCCCACGACTTCAACAATGTGCTGACCGCGATCATCGGCTTCTCCGACCTGCTGTTGGCCAACCACCGGCCGAGTGATCCGTCCTTCCAGGACATCATGAACATCAAGCAGAACGCCAACCGGGCCGCCGGCCTCGTGCGGCAACTGCTCGCGTTCTCCCGCCGCCAGACGCTGCGGCCGCAAGTGCTGGCGCTCGGCGACACGCTTTCCGATCTCCGCAATCTGCTGGAGCGGCTGATCGGCGAGAACGTGAAGCTAACGCTCGTCCACGGCCGCGATCTCTGGCCGATCAAGTTCGACCTCAACCAGTTCGAGCAGGTCGTTATCAATCTTGCAGTCAATGCACGCGACGCCATGCCGTCCGGCGGTACCATGACCATCCGGACGCGGAACCTTCCCGCGGGCGAGGTCGCGTCCTTCGGCTACAAGCCGCTGCCGAAGGCCGACTATGTGCTGATCGAGGTGGAAGACACGGGCACCGGCATGTCGCCAGAGGTCCAGGCGCGCATTTTCGAGCCGTTCTTTTCGACGAAGGAGGTCGGTAAGGGCACCGGCCTCGGCCTTTCGACCGTCTATGGCATCGTCAAGCAGACGGGCGCGCACGTCTACTTCGACAGCGAGGTTGGCAGGGGAACCGTCTTCCGCATCTTCGTCCCGCGCTACGAGCTGTCCGAAGGCGAGAAGGCCGCGGGTCAGGTCGAAGCCGCAGCCGAGATTGCCGACCTCACTGGCACGGCCTCTATCCTGCTCGTCGAGGACGAGGAAGCCGTGCGTGCATTCGCGGCGCGAGCGCTGGTCTCGCGGGGCTACAAGGTCTACGAGGCCTCGTCGGGGCTCGACGCACTGGAAGTGATGGAGAAGAGCGGGCGCGCGATCGACCTTGTCGTCTCGGACGTCGTCATGCCGGAGCTCGACGGGCCCTCTATGCTGAAAGAGCTACGCAAGGTGCGCCCCGACCTCAAGATCATTTTCATCTCCGGCTATGCTGAGGACGCCTTCAAGAAAAACCTGCCGCAGGGCGAGTCCTTCCACTTCCTGCCCAAGCCGTTCTCGCTCAAGCAACTTGCCGTCGCCGTGAAGGAAACGCTCGGGCGGTAGGACGCCTCGCGCGTCAGCGCGTCAGGATCGTGCGCGTCGCCCGCCACAGCATGGCCGGTCCGTTTTCGGGCACGATGACGGCAGTCAGCGCGTTGTCTGAGCCCTCGATCTGAATCCGGCCATTGAGCAGCTTGCCGTCCTTGGTCGTCATAGTGATCTGCGCCTCGCGCCCGCCGGGCTCAACCCTGCCTTCCATGCGAAAGTCGCGTGCGATGCCTTCGACAGTGTCGCCGCCCTGCGCGATGAGGAGCTGAAACGGTGGCGGTGGCGGCGGAGGTTCGACCGGTGGTGCCGCCTCGGGCTGCATTGTCCCCGGTGTCACGGGAGGGGCGGGTGGCGCGGGGACAACGATCCACGCGCCAGTGAATAGCGCGGGGGTCGGTAGAGGCGCGACGGTGACGGATTGCCCGTTCCGCTGAATGGAAGCGACAGTCGCTGGCTCTCCACCGATCGCCAGATATTGCCGCGATACCCATCCGCGCCCATCGGCGAGACGGCACCAGTAGGGATCGCAGCCCGCCAGGCCAACGACGTCGCCACCCCGGAGCACACCTACTACGGGAAACTGCGACCCTGGACCTGTGCGCACGTTCACGCCCTGTACGGCGCGCGCCTGGTTCGCCGCCTGCGCCAGAAGGATCGGTGTCGGCGGCAACTCCTCGAGGGTTCGGATCACCGGCTCGCCGCGGGCAGGCAGCGTGAAGGCGAGCCCGGCCAGCGCGGCTGCAACGGCGATTCTTCTGGCGTCACCGGGCATTTGCTTCCTCGGCATCAGGCCCCGAATAGAGGCCGGTCCATCGCCGACGATAACCGATCGGCGCGACAGGTTGAAAGAGACCATGGCCAAGGGAGGCATCATGCTGGCCGGCATCGCCGGCGTGTGCAAAGGTCATGGTGGGCGAAGTATCCGGAAAGATGTGAGGATAGCGGTAGATGCGTCTGGCAGCCCTTGCCGCCGCCGTGCCGATGGGCCTGATGGCGGCAGCTGTTGCCGCGCAGGATATCGACGCGGCCACCCTTGCCCGCGTCGCGGAGATCGCAGCACGCGATTACGCGGATCCGGAGGCCGCCATCGTCACGGGGGTGTTCAAGTCGCGCGCCCGCAACGGCATGGGGTATTGTGGCGAGATCACGCTGGAGGGCGGTGCGGGCGTCACGACCTTCCATGTCCTGATTGAAAGCGCGATGGGGCCGTCCGTCCTGATGCTTGCCGACTATCCCGAATCGGACATGAGTCCCAATGCGCAGACCGTGCGGCAGCTCATGAGCAACTTCGGCTGCACCGAGTAACTCCGTACATTCTGCCGTTCGTTGCCGCCCTCTTGCCAATGAGAACAAAACGTGTACAATATGGGTTCTGGATCGGCGCGCGCGTTTTCCTACTGGATTTCAGCGAGAGCCCGGCAAATAAGGAGCGCACGGTTATGGCGGCCACACCTCTTCGCGTGATCGAGGGCAATTCCATGGACAAGTCGAAGGCGCTCGATGCGGCGCTGAGCCAGATCGAGCGGAGCTTCGGCAAGGGCTCGATCATGCGGCTGGGGCAGAACGATGCGCCGGTCGAGGTTGCCACAGTGCCCACGGGATCGCTCGGGCTCGATATCGCGCTCGGGATTGGCGGGCTTCCGCGGGGCCGCATCGTCGAGATCTACGGTCCCGAATCGTCGGGCAAGACCACGCTCGCGCTCCACGCCATCGCCGAGGCGCAGAAGAACGGCGGGATTTGCGGCTTCATCGACGCCGAGCACGCGCTCGATGCTGTTTATGCCCGCAAGCTCGGTGTCAATCTCGACGACCTTCTCATTTCCCAGCCCGACACCGGCGAGCAGGCGCTGGAGATCGCCGATACGCTGGTGCGTTCGGGCGCCATCGACGTGTTGGTCGTGGATTCCGTTGCCGCGCTGACCCCCCGCGCCGAGATCGAAGGCGAGATGGGCGACCAGCTTCCAGGCCTGCAGGCGCGCCTGATGAGCCAGGCGCTCCGCAAGCTCACCGGTTCCATCTCGCGTTCCAACACCATGGTCATCTTCATCAATCAGATTCGGATGAAGATTGGTGTCATGTTCGGCAGCCCGGAGACCACCACGGGCGGCAACGCGCTCAAGTTCTACGCCTCGGTCCGGCTCGACATCCGCCGTATCGGCCAGATCAAGGAACGCGATGACGTCGTCGGCAACCAGACCCGCGTCAAGGTGGTCAAGAACAAGCTCGCGCCGCCGTTCAAGCAGGTCGAGTTCGACATCATGTACGGCGAAGGCATCTCGAAGACAGGCGAGCTGATCGATCTCGGCGTGAAAGCGGGCATCGTCGAGAAATCGGGCGCGTGGTTCTCCTATGATAGCCAACGCCTCGGGCAGGGCAGGGAGAACGCCAAACTGTTCCTCCGCGACAATCCCGGTATTGCCGCGCAGATCGAGAAGGCGATCCGTAGCAACGCGGGCCTGATCGCGGAGAAGTTCCTCGAGCGCGGCGGTCCCGAGGAAGACGGCGGCAGCGCCGACGCCGCCGAGGCGTGATTGTCCGTGGAGCAGCGCGTCAGTCTGATCACCCTCGGCGTCGCGGATCTCGATCGTTCACGGCGCTTTTATGAGGCTCTCGGCTGGAAGCGTGGCAACAAGGATGAAGGCGTCGTCTTCTTTCAGATACCGGGCGGCGTTTCTCTGGCGGCGTGCCGCGCTGGTAGAGGACGCCCGCGTGACGGACGGTAGCGGGTTCGGCGGCATCGCGCTCGCCTACAACACCCGCTCGAAGGCGGAGGTCGATGCTGTGCTGGCAGAGGCGCAGGCGGCGGGGGCGAGCCTGCTCAAGGCGGCTGAGGAGACGTTCTGGGGCGGCTATTCGGGCTATTTTGCCGATCCTGACGGCCACCCGTGGGAGGTTGCCTGGAATCCGGGGTGGACGATCGCAGCGGACGGCAGCATCCGGCTGTAGCGTAGCCTGTCACAATCATTGGACATTCCCGCGGGCAGAGCGGTAGAAACCCCGGTCCGGCGGCGCTGTGGCGGCCGGTTTAAGCAATCTCCGGCCGTTTCATGAATTCCGTCAACGACATCCGTGCGCATTTCCTCGGCTATTTCGAGAAGAACGGCCACACCGCTGTTGCCTCCGGCCCCCTCGTGCCGAGGAACGATCCGACGCTGATGTTCACCAACGCCGGTATGGTCCAGTTCAAGGACTATTTCACTGGCCGAGCGACCGCGCCGTACCCGCGCGCCACGACATCGCAGAAGTGCGTACGTGCTGGCGGCAAGCACAACGACCTCGACAACGTCGGCTACACGGCGCGCCACCACACCTTCTTCGAGATGCTCGGCAACTTTTCGTTCGGCGACTATTTCAAGGAGCGCGCGATCGAGTTTGCCTGGCAGCTCTGCACGAAGGACTTCGGCCTGGCGAAGGAGCGCCTGACGGTCACCGTCTACGCCGAGGACGATCACGCGTTTGACCTGTGGCGCAAGATCGCCGGCCTCCCCGAGAGCCGCATCGTCCGGATCGCGACCAGCGATAACTTCTGGCAGATGGGTGACACCGGCCCCTGCGGTCCGTGCTCCGAGATATTCTACGATCACGGCGACCACATTCCCGGCGGTCCTCCCGGCTCGGCCGACGCCGATGGCGACCGCTTCATCGAGATCTGGAATCTCGTCTTCATGCAGTATGAGCAGCTCGCCGGTGGCCAGCGCATCGACCTGCCGCGGCCCTCGATCGACACGGGCATGGGGCTGGAGCGCATCGCTGCGGTCCTGCAGGGCGTCCACGACAACTACGACATCGATCTTTTCCGGACGCTGATCGCGGCGTCGGTGGAGTTGTTGGGTGTGCCCGCGGAGGGGCCGGCGCGCGCCAGCCATCGCGTCATCGCGGATCATCTGCGCGCCTCGAGTTTCCTGATCGCTGATGGCGTGCTTCCGTCCAACGAAGGCCGCGGCTATGTGCTTCGCCGCATCATGCGCCGCGCCATGCGCCATGCGCATCTGCTCGGCGCCACCGAGCCGGTCATGTACCGCCTGGTGCCGACGCTGGTTGCCGAAATGGGCAGGGCCTATCCGGAACTGGTCCGCGCCGAGGCGCTCATCAGCGAGACGCTGCGGCTGGAGGAGACGCGCTTCCGCCGCACGCTTGAGCGCGGGCTCGGCCTCCTCGACGGGGCGACGGCCGGACTTTCCTCCGGTGCGACGCTCGCTGGCGATGTCGCCTTCCGGCTCTACGACACCTTCGGCTTCCCGCTCGATCTCACGCAGGATGCCCTGAAGGCGCGCGGCATCGCCGTCGATACCGACGGCTTCTCGAAGGCGATGGAGAAGCAGAAGGAGGAGGCGCGCGCCAACTGGGCCGGTTCCGGCGAGGCGCAGACCGAGCCGATCTGGTTCCGGCTCCGCGAGTCGCTCGGCGCCACCGAGTTCCTGGGCTACGAGACCGACACGCCCGAGGGCGAGGTCGTCGCCATCGTGCGCGACGGCGAAGGCGTCGAGTCGGCCAAGGCTGGCGAGGCCGTGGTGGTGGTCGTCAACCAGACCCCGTTCTATGCGGAGTCCGGTGGCCAGGTGTCGGACACCGGCGTCATCGTCGGCCCCGAAGGCAGCCTTCTCGTGGAGGATGTGCAGAAGCGCGCTGACGGGCTGTTTGCGCACTATGGCAAGGTTGAAAAGGGATCGTTCAGGGTCGGCGATGCGGTGCAGCTTGCCGTCGACGGCATTCGCCGCGGCGCCATCCGCGCCAACCATTCCGGCACGCACCTTCTCCACGCGGCGCTCCGTAATGTCCTCGGCTCGCACGTCGCGCAGAAGGGCTCGCTGGTTGCGCCGGAACGGCTCCGGTTCGATTTCTCGCACCCGAAGCCGATGGATGCGCACGAGATCGAGGAGGTCGAGGATCTCGCCAATCGGGTCCTCCTGCAGGATGCCCCGGTCGTCACGCGTCTCATGGATCGCGAGGAGGCCATGTCGTCGGGCGCCATGGCGTTGTTCGGCGAGAAGTATGGCGAGGAGGTGCGCGTCGTCTCGATGGGTGCAATGCCCGGCGGCGTCCCCGGCAAGGCGTATTCGGTCGAACTTTGCGGCGGCACGCACGTCGGCCGTACCGGCGAAATCGGATTGCTCACCGTGGTGTCGGAGGCGGGCGTGGCGGCGGGCGTCCGGCGTATAGAGGCGCTCACCGGCGGTGCCGCGCGCAAATACCTCGCCGATCAGGAAAAGCGCCTCCGCGCTGTGGCCATGGCCCTCAAGGTGCGGCCAGACGAGGCGGCGGAGCGTGTCGCGTCGCTGGTCGAGGAGCGGCGGAAGCTGGAGCGGGAACTGTCGGATGCGAAGCGGAAGCTCGCCATGGGCGGCAGCGCAGGGAATGGCGCCGACTCGGGTATCCGCACGATAGGTTCCGTGAAGTTCCTCGGCCGGGCGGTCAACGGGATCGCGCCGAAGGACCTCAAGGGTCTTGCCGACGATGGCAAGAGGGCAGTCGGCTCGGGCGTTGTGGCCATTGTCGGAGTCGCGGACGATGGCAAGGGCGCGATCGTGGTGGGCGTCACCGACGACCTCACCCAACGCTTCAGCGCCGTCGATCTGGTGCGGAAGGGCGCCGAGGCGATGGGCGGCAAGGGCGGGGGCGGCAGGCCGGACATGGCGCAGGCCGGCGGACCGGACGGCGGCAAGGCCGATGTCGCGCTGGCCGCGATCGAGTCGGTGCTCGCCGCGGGCTAGCGTGCCGCGATCGCCGGCGCGATTAGCTCGGCGCGGTTGGTCCACACGTAGCCGTCAAGGTGCGCCGGGATCAGTTCCAGTTCGGCCAGTGCATCCACGCCGCTTGAGTACCCGCTTCCGTCGTAGGGGCCGAGCATGACGAGGCGCGAGCCATGGGCCGCCAGCCGCGCGCTGAGCCTGTTGGGAAACCCCCAGACCCACGGCGCGAAGTTCGCCGGCAGCATGAACAACGTGTTCCGGCAGTCGTCCGGCACATAGCCAGACCAGC
>CAZXKZ010000002.1:35453-44354 GCA_964641825.1 uncultured Bauldia sp. | reverse complement strand
GAGAACTTCAAGATGTTCGATCTCATCAACCTGCTCACCTCGGGCGGGCCGGGCTCGACCACCGAGGTCGCCTCGATCACCTTGAAACGCGAGGCCTTCGAGAGCTGGAAGACCGGCTATTCGTCGGCGTTCGCCATCATCCTTTTCGTCACCGTGTTCGGCCTCGCGAACATCTACGTGAAGGCGCTGAACCGGGTGAAGCAGCGGTGAGGGTGGAACGATGAGCACCGCAACCACCGCCCACTCCGTCGTCGCACCGTCGTCGACGTCCAAACGCGTCGCCGCGGCGATCGTCATCGTCTACGCGCTCATCACCATGATCCCGTTGGTGTGGATCGTGCTCACCTCGATCAAGTCGCCGCCGGACTCGATCGCCTATCCCCCGAAGATCGTCTTCCAGCCCTCGGCGGAGGGCTTCTGCAACCTGTTCACCACGCGCTCGCGCCAGACACCGGAGTACATAGCGGCACTACCGCCGGCGACCGACCTCTGCGACCGCATCGTACGCTCGCGCAACATGGTGATCGCCGGCCCGTCGAACGTGGTGCAGCGCTTCACCAACTCGATCATCATCGCCTTCGGCTCGACCTTCCTGGCCGTCGCCCTCGGCACCTTCGCGGCCTACGCATTCTCGCGTTTCAAGATACCGCTCGCCGACGATCTCCTGTTCTTCATCCTGTCGACGCGGTTCATGCCGCCGATCGCGGTGGCGATCCCGATCTACCTGATGTATCGGCAGCTCGGGCTTTCCGACACCAAGCTCGGCATGATCCTGCTCTACACGGCGGTGAACGTGTCGCTTGCGGTGTGGCTGCTCAAGGGCTTCATCGACGAGATCCCACGCGAGTACGAGGAGGCGGCGATGATCGACGGCTACTCGCGCCTGCATGCCTTCTTCAAGGTCGTGCTGCCGCAGGCGACCACCGGCATCGCTGCCACCGCCATCTTCTGCCTGATCTTTGCGTGGAACGAATACGCCTTCGCCGTCCTGCTCACGTCCGGCACCGCGCAGACCATGCCGCCGTTCATCCCGTTCATCATCGGGGAGGGCGGTCAGGACTGGCCCGCGGTCGCCGCCGCTACCACGCTGTTCCTGCTTCCGATTCTTGTGTTCACCGTGTTGCTCAGGAAGCAGCTCCTGCGCGGCATCACCTTCGGCGCGGTGCGCAAATGAGCGCGACCGAGAAATCCGCTCTCGCGCCGCGCGAAAGCTGGTTCTCGCGCCTGCGTCGGCTGCGTCGCGGGCCGTGGGAGGCCGTCGCCACCGCCATCATCGCCGCCGGCGTGGTGATGCTGATGCAGTCGTGGTCGATCGCCCTTTACTCGTGGTCGTTCATCACTGTGCTCGTCGGCACGGCCATGTTCGTCATCGTCAGCCACTTCAGGGACTAGGGCGCGATGGCCGAGATCAGGGTCGAAAAGCTCCACAAAGCCTTCGGCGATTTCGTCGCGGTGAAGGAGTCCGATTTCACCGTTAATGACGGCGAGTTCTTCGTCATGCTCGGCCCTTCCGGCTGCGGCAAGACAACGACGCTGCGCATGATCGCGGGCCTGGAACTGCCGACCTCCGGTCAGATTCTGCTGGGCGGCAAGGACGTCACCTTCAACCGCGCCGCCGAGCGCGACATCGCCTTCGTCTTCCAGCTTTTCGCGCTCTACCCCCATATGAACGTGCGCCAGAACATCGGCTTCTCGCTCAAGTGCCAAGGTGTCCCGCGCGACGAGATCCGCAGGCAGGTTGAGGAGACGGCGCGCTTCCTCCGCATCGACCACCTGCTTGATCAGCCGGTCTCGCGGCTTGCCGGCGGCGACCGTCAGCGCGTGGCGCTCGGCCGCGCCATCGTGCGCCGGCCGATGGCCTTCCTGATGGACGAGCCGCTCGGCACGCTCGACACCGAGTTCCGCGATCTCATGGTCCGCGAGCTGCGCGAGCTTCACAATCGCATCAAGGCGACGACGGTCTACGTTACCCACGATCAGCTCGAGGCCATGGCGATGGCCGACAAGATCGCGGTGATGAACCAGGGGCTGATCGAGCAGCTTGGCCGCCCGCAGGAAATCTACGACCGCCCGGCGTCCATGTTCGTCGCCGATTTCATTGGCTCGCCGCCCATGAACTTTCTCGCGTTCCACTCGGGCCTCCAGAAGGGCACGACCGAGGTTCGCGTCAACGGCGCCGCGCTTGCCGTGCCGGCGGTTGGCGAGGACCGGCCCGATGCCGAGCTGGCGCTGGGCGTGCGCCCCGAGCATGTGCGCTTCAACGATGCCTCAAAGCTTCGCGGCCGCGTGTTCGGCGCCGAGTACCTGGGCACGACGCAGATCGTCACCGTCGACACGGAGCACGGCCAGGTGAAGGCGCGCCTGCCCGCCGACATCGCCGTTTCGCCGGGAGAGACCGTCGGCCTCGCGTTCCGCGCCGAGCGGCTGTCGCTGTTTGACAAGGCCTCCGGCCGTGCGATCCGCACTGCCCTCACAGAGGGGGCGGCCCGTGGCTGAGGTCCGTCTCACCGGCATCACCAAAAAGTTCGGCGAGACGGTTGCCGTCGACGACGCCACGCTGACCATCGCCGACGGCGAGTTCCTCGTCCTCCTTGGTCCGACCGGCGCGGGCAAGACGACCACGCTAAGGCTCGTCGCGGGACTCGAAAATCCCGACGCCGGCCGGATCACGATCGGCGGCATCGACGTCACCACGCAGCCGCCGTCGGCACGCGACGTGACGATGGTCTTCCAGCAGTATTCGCTCTATCCGCACCTCAGCGTCTTCGACAATCTTGCCTTCCCGCTGCGCTCTCCCGCCCGCCGCGTGGCGGAGCCGGAGATCAGGCAGCGGGTCGAGCAGATCGCCGGCATGCTGCGCATCGGCGGCAAGCTCCAGAACCGCGCAACGCAGCTTTCCGGCGGCGAGATGCAGCGCGTCGCCATCGGCCGCGCGCTCGTTCGCCGTCCCGCCATCTACCTGATGGACGAGCCGCTGTCCTCGCTCGATGCCAAGCTGCGCGCCGACCTCCGCCTGGAGCTGAAGCGCATCCAGCAGGACCTCGGCGCCACCATCCTCTACGTCACTCACGACCAGACCGAAGCGATGACCATGGCAAACCGCATCGGCGTCATCGAGGCGGGCCGGCTGATCCAGGTGGGCAGCCCGCGTGAGATCTACACCGAGCCGCACAATATCTACGTCGCAACCCGCCTCGGCCAGCCGGCCATCAACCTGATCCCGGCGGGGCTGATCCCCGCCGGCGCTGTGCCCGCCGGCTCGGCGACGGTCGGGGCGCGCACGGAGCACCTGCGGATCGCCAAGGCCGCCAACGGCTCGGCGCAAGGCAAGGTCGACTGGATCGAGCATCTGGGTGACCAGAACCACCTGCACGTCACGGTTGGCAGCCACAAGATCGTCACGTTGGCCGACCCCGAGGCTGGCCTTGCCAGCGGCGACATGGTTTCGCTGGCGCTGGTCGATCCCCTATATTTCGACGCCGCCGGAAACCGGATCGGCGTGAACCGGGCGGGGGCCGCCTGATATGGAGACCGCTGCCGTGGCGCTCGATGCGAAGTTTCAGCGCGACCTGATCGACACCGTCGCGCGGCGGGTGATCGACCATGCCGAGGAGCTGACGCGCCTCGATCAGGCGATCGGCGATGGCGACCATGGCCTCAACATGAAGCGCGGCTTCGAGGCGGTGCTGGCCGAAGTCGATGTCCATGCCGAGAAGCCGCTGCCCGATGCGCTGAAGGCCATCGGCATGGCGCTGGTGATGAAGGTCGGCGGCGCCAGCGGTCCGCTCTACGGCACACTGTTCATGACCCTCGGCAAGGAGCTCCCCGCCGCACCGTCGCGCGAGGATTTCGTCCGCGCCGCCAATGCCGCCATCGAGGCAGTGAAGGCGCGGGGCAAGTCCGATGTCGGGCAGAAGACGATGCTGGACGTTTTGCGTCCGGCGGTCGATGCGCTGGCCGCCGGCCGCGATCCCGCAGCGGCGGCCTCAGCAGCGGCGGAGGCGACCGTGCCGATGAGAGCGGTGCGCGGCCGCGCGTCGTTCCTCGGCGAGCGGTCGATCGGCCACATGGACCCCGGCGCCCGTTCGAGTGCATTGATCATCGCGGCAATCTGTGACGTGGCAGGGCGTGCATGAAGGCGAACGGCAGCGGAAATGTCGGCATTGTCATCGTCTCGCACTCCGCCGACGTGGCGCGCGGGACGGCCGAGATGGTGCGCCAGATGGTCGGCGAGGAGGTGCCGCTCGCCTTTTGCGGCGGCAATCCTGACGGCGGCCTTGGCACGAGCGTCGAGGCAATCATGGGCGCCATCGACCGCGCATGGTCGGATTCGGGCGTCGCCATCCTCGTCGATCTCGGCGGCGCCGAGACCAACAGCGAGATGGCGATCGAGCTTCAGCCGGCGGAGCGCCAGTCGCGCATCGTCGTCTGCAACGCGCCCATCGTGGAGGGCGCCGTGATGGCCGCCACCGAGGCGTCGGGTGGCGCGCCGCTTGCCGACGTGAAACGCACAGCCGAGGAGCTTTCGCCGGCCTGAGGCGACGACCAGACATGACCAAACCCCACGCCTCAGGAGCCGTGCTTCTCACCCATGCGGTCGGGCTTCATGCCCGCCCGTCGGTGAAGCTCACCAAGCTGGCGAAGACGTTCCGCTCATCGATCGAGTTCAGTCCCGGCCCGGAGGGTCCGTGGATCGACGCCAAGAGCATCGTCAAGGTGATGGCCGCCAAGGTGCCGCAGGGGATCGAGCTGCATTTCCGCGCCGCCGGCCACGACGCCGACGATGCGGTGGCGGCGCTGATCGGGCTCGTGGAGCGCGACTTCGACGAGGCCCACACGGATGCAAGAGGCGGTTGAACATCGCGGCCGCCCGGCCGCGCCCGGGATTGCCGCCGGCCCGCTGTTCGTCATCGGCCGGTCGGCGGGCCGCCGCAAGGCCGGCGCCGACGCTGCGGGCGAGCGCTCCGACCTGGAGGGCGCCATCCGCGCCGCCATCGCCGCAATCCGCAGGCTCGCTGCGACAGTCGATGGCGACGCCGCCGACATCGTGGAGTTTCAGGCGGCCATGCTCGAGGACGAGGCGCTCGCCGTGCCCGCCTACGAACGGATCGCCGCGGGCATCGATGCGGCCACCGCATGGTCGGAAACCATTGCGGCCCAGATCGCGGACTACGAGAGCGCCGGTGACGAATACTTTCGCGCCCGCGCCGCCGACCTCCGCGACCTCCACGACGAAGTCCAGCGCCAGCTCGCCGGGGAAGCCGCGCTTGCTCTGCCGGAGGGTGCCGTCCTTGCCGGCGAGGACGTGACACCGACGCGCTTCCTGTCCGTCGACTGGTCACGCGGCGGCGGCATCGCGCTTTTCGCGGGCTCCGCGTCGAGCCACGTGGCCATGCTGGCTCGCTCGCGCGGCGTGCCGATGATCGTCGGTCTCGGCGCGCTCGATCTCAACGGCCATGCTGCCGCGATCGTCGATGGCGATACCGGGCGCATCGTGCTGAGCCCCGATGAGATCGCGTGGTCTGCCTTCCGTGCGGCGAGGGCGAACGCGGAGAGCCGCGCGGCAGAGGAAGCGATCGCGGCCGCGCGGCCCGCCACCACCGCCGATGGCGAACCCGTCGCCGTGATGATCAACGTCGCCGAACCGGAGGAGCTCGACCACATCGACTCCGCGATCTGCGACGGCATCGGCCTTGTGCGCACCGAGTTCCTGTTCGGCCGTGGCGCATCGCTGCCCGACGAGGAGACGCAATACCGCGCCTACCGCCGGATCGTGCAATGGGCCGCGCCGCGTCCGGTCGTCCTGCGCACGCTCGATGCCGGCGGCGACAAGCCGGTGGCGGGGCTTACCGTCGAGGGCGAGTCCAATCCCTTTCTCGGCACGCGCGGCATCCGTCTGTCGCTGGCCCGGCCCGATGTCTTTCGGGTCCAGCTCCGCGCGATGGCGCGAGCGGCGGTCCACGGCACCGTGAAGATCATGCTGCCGATGGTGACGGTGCCGGAGGAGATAGACCGCGCCGCCGACCTGCTCGATGCCGCCGTGGCCGAACTGCGCCGCGAAGGCATCGCATGCCGACGCCCGCCGCTCGGCATCATGGTCGAGGTGCCGGCCGTCGCTATTGTGCTGGAGCTGTTTGCCCGCGCCGACTTCTTCTCGATCGGCAGTAACGACCTCACGCAGTACGTCACGGCGAGCGCCCGCGACATTGGCGCGGTTGCCGCCCTGAATGACCCCGGCCATCCCGCCGTGCTCAGCCTCATCGGCCGTGTCGTGTCGGAGGGCCGGCGGCTCGGCCGCGACGTCAGCCTGTGCGGCGACATGGGTGGCGACCCGAGGTTCCTGCCGGCACTGATCGAGGCGGGGCTCCGCTCCGTTTCCGTGGCGCCGCCGCTGGTCGGGCGCGCCAAGCGCGCGATCGCGGCGATCACGGCGGGTTGAGGCCATGGACGATCGGCCGGAAGCGACCAGCAGCGACGAGGCGGTGGCCCGCTACAAGACCATCCTGCAGCGGGTGATGGACAACCGCCCATCGGGCACGCGCCAGCGTCTCGCCGGCGCGCTCGGCAAGAACCGCAGCTTCATCTCCCAGATCACCAACCCGACTTACGCCACGCCCATCCCGGCCCGGCACGTCGAGACGATCTTCGAGATCTGCCACTTCTCGCCGGACGACCGGCGCCTGTTCCTCGATGCCTATGCCCAGGCCCATCCGCGCCGGCTGTCGGCGGAGCGCACCGAACGGCGGGTGCGTGCCCACACCATCTACCTACCCGATCTCGGCGACGACGAGCGCAACCGCGAGCTCGACCGCACGGTCGGCGAGTTCGTCCAGCGCCTGACGAAGCTGATCGACGACGCATAAAAGGGAGGAGGGGCCTATGAAGAAGCTCATCAACGCACCGGCGGACGTGCTCGCCGAGAGCCTCGACGGCTTCGCCGCCGCCCATTCCGACATCCTCACGCTGGGCGAGGAGCGCAAGTTCGTCCGCCGCGCTGCGCTGAAGCCCGGCAAGGTAGCGCTCGTCTCGGGCGGCGGCTCGGGCCATGAGCCGCTTCACGCCGGCTTCGTCGGCCACGGTATGCTCGATGCCGCTTGCCCGGGTCAGGTGTTCACCTCGCCGACGCCCGACCAGATGATCGCGGCAGCCGAAGCCGTCGATACGGGCGCTGGCGTTCTGTTCATCGTGAAGAACTACGAAGGCGACGTGATGAACTTCGACATGGCGGCCGAGATGGCCGGCCGCGAGATCATGAAGGTCGTCACCGACGACGACGTTGCCGTCGAGACGTCGACCTACTCCACCGGCCGACGCGGTGTCGCCGGCACCCTGGTCGTGGAGAAGATTGTTGGCGCCGCCGCCGAGGACGGGCTGAGCCTTGCCGGGCTCAAGGCGCTCGGCGACCACGTCAACGCTCGCACCCGCTCGATGGGCGTTGCGCTGACGAGCTGCACGGTGCCGGCGGCGGGCACGCCGACTTTTGCCATCGGCGACGACGAGATGGAGATGGGCGTCGGCATCCACGGCGAGCCGGGGCGGCGGCGCGTGAAGCTCGCGCCGGCCGACGCCATCGCCGACGAGATGGTCGCAGCGATCGTCGGCGACCTGCCGGAGCGGGGCGAGGCGCTGCTGCTCGTCAACGGCTTCGGCGGCACGCCGTCGATGGAGCTTTACCTGATGTACCACGCCGCGCGGGTGCGTCTCGAAAAAGCCGGCATCAAGGTCAGCCGCTCGCTGGTCGGCAGCTACGTTACGTCGCTGGAGATGGCCGGCTGCTCGATCACTGTGTCGCTGCTCGACGACGAGGCCCGACGCTTGTGGGACGCCCCAGTCCACACCGCCGCTCTGCGCTGGCGCATGTAATCCCGGCGCCTGCCCTGATCGCGTAGGCCGCGCCGGCCGCTGTTCTCATTCTCTGTGCCCTGGTCATCCGGCGCGGCCGGCAGGGCTAACTCTGCGCAGCCGGGCGCGCCCACGTGCCGTCTCCGCGACCCGTTGCGGTTGGTTTCCCCCACAAATTTCCCTGCAATCGGCGCTTTTCTTGACGCGTATCCGCGCGTCTGATAAGATGTATCTTATAAGATATATCCGTTGGGGAGGGGGATGGCGTCCTACGGAGCGAACTCGGGGAATCAGGAATCCGCGGCCAGCGCGCCGCTCGCCGGGCTGCGCGAGCGGTTCGCACGATTCCCTGAAGCCGGCATGCTGATCGCAGTCCTGGTGACGGCGATCATCTTCACCTTGATCGACCCGCGCTTCGCGAGCGTGCGCAACATTGCGAACATCGCGTCGCAGATCTCGTTCCTCGCCGTACTCGCGGTGTCGATGACCTACGTCATCATCTGCGGGGAGATCGACCTGTCCGTCGGCTCCATGGTCGGCCTGTGCGGTGTCGTCTTCGGGCTGGTGGCGCTGGCCGGGGTGAACGTGTGGCTCGCCATCGTCGTCACCCTGCTGGCGGGTACCGGGTTCGGCGCGCTGAACGGTGCGCTCAGCATCCTGCTTCGCGTGCCCAGCATCATCATCACCCTCGGCATGCTGAACGCCTATCGCGGCGCCGCCTACTATCTGTCTGACGGCTACCCGATCTCCGGCTTCGCGAAGGAGTCGGTGTTCTTTGCCATCGGCCAGCAGCGGCTCTGGGGTGTCGTCCCTTACAACGCCATCATTCTCGTCGTGTTTGCAGTGGTTGCGGCGGTGGTGCTGCGCAAGACCGTGTTCGGCCACCGGCTCTACGCCATGGGCAGCAACCTGCGTGCCGCGCGGCTCGCCGGGATCAACACCGACGGCATCAAGCTGACGGTGCTCGCGTTCAACGGCTTCGCGGCGGCCATCGCGGCGCTCCTGACCACGTCGCAGACGGGCATCGCCGATCCAAACGTCGGCATCGGCTACGAGCTT
>CAZXKZ010000002.1:18394-35443 GCA_964641825.1 uncultured Bauldia sp. | reverse complement strand
GGCATGATCCGCAACGGCCTCGTGATCATCGGCGTGTCGATCTACCTGCTCATCGTGGTGAGCGGCTTGATCGTGATCGCCGCGGTCGCCGTCAACCTGCTTGTCGACCGCAACCGCCAGACGTCGGACCGACGATGACGACAGCCGGAAATGCACGCGGCGTCCGGATGCGCCGCGAACCGGTGACGATCATGGGAAGGCCATCCGGGGAACGTTCGAGAACTGCAACCCAACGCACCTCCGTGACCGCAAAAAGGGGAGCGGGCAGGGGTGATCGCAAGGAGGAATGGAAAATGACGAAGCTAACTACACAACAGCCTTCCCGTCGCCTTCGCGGGCTTCTGCTCGCCGGTGCGGCATCGCTCGCGGTTGGCGTCGCGGCGGCTGCCGGAGGCGTCGCAGTTGCCGCTACCGCCGCCAAGGACATCACTATTGCGCTGATCCTCAACGACCTCACGAACCCGGTTTCCCTGCCGCTCCGCAAGGGAGCGGAGGATGCCGCCGCCGAGCTTGGCTTCAACCTCATCACAGTCGGCCCGCAGCCATCCACCGCGCAAGCCCAGATAGCGCTGATCGAGACGATGCCGACGCAGGGCGCCAACGGCGTCGTTCTGCTTCCGGTCGACTCTGCCGCCTTGGTGCCCGCCATCAACGCCACAGTCGACGGCGGCATCCCGGTCGTAACCACGGAGCTCGATGCGCCCGATTCCAAGCGCTCGTTCTTCTTCTTCGGCGGCGCTGCACCCATCGACCAGGGCAAGGCGTCCGCCGATCGCGTCTTCCAGGCGCTGAAGGAGGCCAATGCCACGGGGCCGGTCAACTACGTGATCACCTCGTGCCTCCCGACCGTCACCGGGCAGCAGGACCGCATGAACGGCTTCACGGCACGCGTCGCCGAGCTGAACCAGGACAGCCCGTTCCAGCTCTTCCAGGTCGGCTTCTACAACACCACCACCGACCCGGCGAAGAACCTCGCCAACATCCAGAATATCTACACTGCGGTCGGCACCGACATTAAGCTCGCCTACGCCATGTGCGGCCCCGACACCCAGAACTGGGGTCAGGTGCTGAAGGAGAACGGCGACCGCGACATCATCGTCGCCGGCTACGACTGGCTGCCCGCCACGCTCGATCTCATTGAGGAAGGCTGGGTGGCGTGGGCACAAGGGTCCAGCCTCTATGCCGAGGGTAACCACACCGTGAAGGTGCTCTTCGATCATCTCGCCAATGGCACGCCGCTGCCCGTCGGCGCGCTGAACGGCGAGGCGGTCTGGGCGGACCAGGCCAACATCGCCGAGGTACGCGAGAGCCCTGACGTGAAGATGGGCGAGTAGCAATACAGACCGATCGAGCCATGGCCGCTGCCCAAACCATGGTGGCAACGCCGCGTTTCGCCGTAGCTGCGAGGAATATCTCCAAGCGCTACGGCGCGACGCGCGCGCTCGCCGAGGTCGGGCTCGGGATCCGTCCCGGAACCGTGCACGCGCTCCTCGGCGAGAACGGCGCCGGCAAGAGCACGCTGGTCAAGGTCCTGTCGGGTTCGGTGCAGCCCGACGAGGGCGAAATCGAAGTAGGCGGAAAACCCGCGGTGCTTACTTCTCCTGCGAAGGCGCGCACCAGCGGCATCGCCGTGGTTCATCAGGAGCTGAGCCTGTTTCCGGCGATGAACGTCATCTCCAATGTCTTCGCCGGCAGCGAACGCCATGCGGCGCTCGGCTGGATGCAGGAGCGCGCGATGCGCGAGGAGCTCCGCCAGACTCTGGCGAGTCTCGGCTGGTCGATCCCCGAGGAGTTGCCCGTCGGGCGTCTCACATTGGCCGAACAGCAGATGGTCGAGATTGTCCGCGCGTTTCATTTCCGCGCCGATCTGGTGCTGCTTGACGAGCCGAATTCGTCCTTCACCGACGTCGAATCGAAGGCCCTCTATGACGCTGTTCGCCGTTTTCGCGAGCGTGGGCAGGCCTTCCTTCTGGTCTCGCATCGACTGGACGAGGTGATGGCGATCGCCGACGAGGTCACCATCCTCCGGGACGGCAGGGTGGTTCACAACGGCCCCGCCTCCGCGCTGACGATTCCCGAGGCTGTACGGCTGATGGTCGGCGACAAGGGTACGCCGCGCGCGGCGGCCCGGGCAGGTGCGTCGAAGGGCCCTGTCCGGATCGCAGCGACGGCGCTGGCCGCCGGGCGCCTGCGTGAGCTTTCGCTATCGGTGCACAGCGGCGAGATAGTCGGTATCGCCGGCTTGGAAGGCGCCGGCGTGCAGGAGTTCTTCGACACGCTTTTCGGCACGCGCCGCATCGAGAGCGGCGCCATTGAGCTCGACGGCAAGCCGTTCCGTCCGCGCTCGTCGGCGGACGCGATCCGCTTCGGCGTGGCTTCCATTCCCGCTGATCGCCGCACCGACGGCCTGCTCATGAATCGCCCGGTGCGCGACAACATCGTGCTCGTTGTCCTCGGGCGCCTGCGTACGGCCATCGGCACCATCGGTGACGGCGTCATCGACCGCTTTGCGCGAGGATTCATCGACCGGTTCCGCATCAGGTTGCGGGATCCCGACGTCGAGGTTTCGACGTTGTCTGGCGGCAATCAGCAGAAGGTCGTCCTCGCCAAGTGGCTGGCGCTCGATCCGATGGTGCTGCTCCTCAACGATCCCACCCGCGGCATCGACGTGGGCGCCAAGGCCGAGGTCCATCAGGTGGTGCGCGAGCTGGCGGCCAAGGGCGTCGCAATTCTGGTGTGGTCTTCGGAGAGCGACGAGCTCCTCGGCATCTGCGACCGCATCGTCGTGCTCGGCAACGGCCGCAAGACCGCCGAGCTCGATCCCGTCGCAACCGGGCGGCAGGAGCTGGTGCTGGCAATCGCCGGAGGCATCGCCGCATGAGCGCCGGCGGAGAAGATACGGTCCGGCGCTGGCTGATCGTCGGTCACGGCTCCGTCGGCTCGGCACTGGCCCGGCGTCTTGCCGGCCACGGCATCGCACCCTGGATTCTCGATCCGGCGCCGCGCGTGCCGGTGCAGCATGGCACGCTGCTCCCCGCTCTCGATGGCGCGGGCGTGTTCGACGTTGTGGTGAGCTGCGTCGTGCCGTCCGCCGCTGCCAAGGCGATGGCCTCCGCGAAGGCTGCACTCGATCCGGCCTCGCTCTATCTGGAATGGAACACGCTGACGCCACAGGCAAAGCGTGCCGTGGCCGCCACCGCACCTGACGCCGTCGTCGATGTCGCCCTGCTCGACACCCTCGACCAGGAGGCGGCGAGCCCAACGCTTGCGGTCAGCGGGCCGAAGGCGGCGCGCGCGGCAGCGGTCCTGCGCGATCTCGGCTTCCAGGTGGACGAGGTCGGCAGGGAATGTGGCGACGCCGCCCTTCTGAAGCTCAGCCGGTCGCTGTTCATGAAGTGCCTCGAGGCGCTCGTCGTCGAGTTCCAGGCAGCGGTGGCGCCGCTTTCCGGGCGTGGCGTCATCCTAGAATCGATCGAGCGGAACCTCGGCGATCGCTTCTCGGCCTTCGCGCGGATGCTGATCGAGACCGATCGCGTCCATGCCGACCGGCGAGCGACCGAGCTTGCCGAAGCAGTGGGCGTGTTCGAGGCCGAGGGTCGCGCGCTTGTTCTCGCTGACGCGTCGGTTTCGGTGCTCCGCGCTGCTGCGGAAGCATGGCGGCGCCCCGGGGCGCCGGCTGCCGGTGCGGGCGCGGAAGTACTTGCCGGGTTCCTATCGGGCGCCATGGAGGCGCGGCGGTAGCATGCGCAGCGTCGACATCAACGGCAGCGCTGCACGGGCAGCGCCCGACGTGGACGAGACCTGGTTCGTCAATCCGGAAGCTTGCCGGCACGATCCCGCGATGGTCGGAAGCGTTGCGGCGGTCGGAGCAAACATGCGCGAGTGTGTCGTCGCCATGCCAGGCTCCGCCGGCGATCTCGACGGAAGAGTCAAGGCGGCGCTCGCCGCGGGTGCTCCGGCTGTCGTGCGCGTGTGCCCGGGCACGGCCGGGCATGGCTATCCGATGGAGCCTTGGGCGATAGGTCCGATCCCGGAGTACTGCGAGCGCGAGGATCTTGTGATCGTTGCCGGGTTCGGGGAGGACGTTGCGTTCCCGTGGAGCGAAGTGGTTGCGTTTGCGCGCAGCTATCCGCGGCTTGCTTTCGTTGCATTAGGGGCGCCGATCGCGGGGCCAACCGCATCGCGCGCGCTCGACGCGGCACCCAATCTGGTTCTCGATACATCCGGCATCGCCGCCGCCGCGGAGCTGCCGGCTCTTGCTGTACTGGCGCGGAGCCACGGCGCGTACCGCCTCGCGTACGGTTCGGGAAAAGGGGCAGTCAATATTCGCCAGATCGTCGATGCGCTCGACGCGGCCGATGCGGCGATGGTGTTGTGTGGCACGGCCGAACGGCTCGACAAGGGAACTTGGGGCAGCGAATACCTGTGAGCGGGCAACACACCCTTCTCGTTCTCGACGGCCTCTTCGATGATCTCGATGTAGAGGCGGAGGTTGCGTCGGCCGCCGGCTGGTCGGTGGCACGCTGGGATGGTTCCGACGCGATGCTGCGCCCGGCCGAAGCCGTTGTGCACGTCCGTACCCGGATCGACCAGCCGATGCTCAACCGGCTGCCCGCTTGCAAGGTCGTCGGCCGCTTCGGCACCGGCCTCGACTCCGTCGATCTTGAGGCGGCACGGGTACGAGGCATCCGCGTCGTCGGCGTACGCGACTACTGTGTCCCGGAGCTTGCGAGCCACACTCTCGCGCTGGCGTTCGCATTGGACCGGCGCGTCGATGCAGTCCGCGCCGGGCGTCTCGCCGCGGATGCATCGTGGCAGGAGGTGGCGGCAAAGGAGCCGATGCCGGGCCGTACCGCCGCGACGGTCGTCGGCCTGGGGTCGGTGGGCTCCGCCGTCACGCGGGCGCTGGTGTCGCTCGGAATCTCGGTCCGCGTTGTCACCCGGCGAGCCAGCGACGATGTGCGGTGCTTCGGAGCGGAGCCGGCGACATTGGAAGATGGTCTTGCGACGGCCGAATTCGTGTTTCTGCACGCCGCGCTAGACGCGAGGACGACCGGGCTGATCGACGCCACACGCCTCGCGCAAATGAATCGCAGCGCGATCCTCATCAACACCGCGCGCATCGGCCTCATCAACGAGAATGCCGTTGCGGCTGCGCTCGCGGACGGACGATTGGCGGGTGTCGGGCTCGACGCGAAGCTCGCTCCCGACAGCCCGCTTCAGGCATTCAGGGAGGACGAGCGGTTTCTGCTCACGCCGCACATCGGCTGGTACAGCCGGCGCTCCGCACTTGAGCTGCGCCGGCGCACCGTTCGGGAAACCATCGGCGCCTTTGAGGAGGTCGTGAGCGGTACCGGACGCGAAACAGGGGGAACGAGATGAGCAATGCCGACAAGCCGGTGGTGATCGTGACGGGCGCTGCCAAGGGGATCGGCCGTGCCACGGCGGAAAGGCTCTACAGCGACGGATGGGACGTAGTTGGTACCGACATTGCGGGCGGTGAGGGGATCGTGGCGTGCGATGTCACCAGGGACGCGGAGGTGCAGGCCGTGGTCGCCGACGTTGTGAAGCAGCGCGGCCGCCTCGATGGCCTCGTTAACGCGGCCGGGGCCGGCTGGCGGACCGATTTCCTCTCCGCCACCGACGAACTCTGGACGCGAACGCTGGAGGTCAACCTGATGGGCACGGTGCGTATGTGTCGTGCCGCCATCCCGCACATCCGCCGGTCCGAGCATCCGTGGCGGGGTATCGTCAACTTCACCTCGCAGGCCGCCAAGACGGGCGGTCTGGTGATCGGCGCTCCCTATTCGGCAGCCAAGGCCGCGGTGCTTTGCCTGACGAAGTCGCTGGCCGGCGAATTCGGGCCTGACGGCATCCGTGTGAACGCAGTGGCGCCGGGCATCATCGACACCGCCTTCCTTGATGGCGTGCCGGGCATGCGCGATCGCGGCGGCTCGCTCCCGCTGCGCCGCATCGGCCGCCCGGAGGAAGCGGCGGCGGTGGTTTCTTTCCTGATGTCGGCGAACGCCAGCTATCTCACGGGCGAGACCACCGACATCAACGGCGGCCTGCTGATGGATTGATCCGACCGATGCAGCTCTCGTGGGATCTACACGTACACCCCGGACCTTCGTCGGTGCCCCGTTGGGGCACTGGCGCGGAGATTCAGGCGGCGTGTGCGCGCGCCGGCGTCGCCGGGTTCGTGTGGAAGTCTCACGAGGGGCACACGGCGCGGGCCTGCCGTGATCTCCCGGCGGCTGGCCCGCGTCCGATCGGTTCGGCGAGCCTCAATGCGTGGGCGACACCCGACAATGTGAAGGGCGCGCTCGACGATGGCGCGGGCTGGGTCTGGGGGCCGACATACCTTGAGGGGCGTGTCGGCTGGGATCTTCCGTTGCCCGTCGCATGGAGCGCGTTCGCGGGGCTGCTTCGGGCGTACCGGCGCCCGCTGGTACTGGCGACGGGGCATCTCGGCGTGGAAGGCCGGCGCGCCTTTGCTGAGTTCGCGTCGGAGCTGCCGCACATTACCTGCAGCATCACGCATTCCCTCTATCTCCATCGCGACGAGACCACAGCGCTGCGCAGGCTCGGCTGCCTTTTCGAGGTCGATCTCTACACCGCCACGCACGAAATCCACGGCCGCCCATCTGTCGACGCTGCAGCTGGCATTGCCGCCCTCCACTCCGAGGGGACCCACGTCTACGTCACCACCGACTGCGGCCAGAAGGATGTCGGCGATCCTTACGTCTTCTCGCGCCGCACGCTCGATGCCATCGCCGCTACGATGGGCGAGGCGGAGACCCACGAGGTCGCAGTCGCCAATCCGGCAAGGCTCGCGGAGCATATCGTCGGAGGGCTGCAATGACGGTCGGTCTTGTGGTCGGAGCGACAGGCGGCATCGGCAGCGCCTGCGTGCGTGCGCTCGTCGGCGCTGCCGGACGGATGGTCGTCAGCGGCCGCGATCGCGAGAAGCTCGACGCGATTACGGCCGAGACGGGGGCCGATGCCGTGGCCGCTGACATTGCGACGGATAGCGGACGGGAGGAGATCCTGCGGGCCGTCGGAACCGACGACCTCCGCTTCGTCGTGATCGCATCTGGCGCTCCGCTGCGCGGCGCTCTTGGCGATCTCGATCCCGAGGCGATCGTGGAAACGTTCCAGTCCAATCTCGTCGGGCCCACGCTGTTGCTGCGCGGGCTTGCGGACGTCCGGTGGACCACGCCGGCGTCGGTCGTCGTCATAGGCTCCATTTCGGCGACGCGCGCCCTGGCCAATCGCTCCGTCTACGCGGCGTCCAAGGCCGGTCTGGAGCGGCTCGCGATGTCACTCGGCGCCGAGTGGGCACGCCGCGGCATCCGGGTCAGCGTGGTGGCGCCCGGCGTGATCGCAACGCCGTTCCTTGGCAGCGACCGGACGAGGCTCGACGCGTGGGTTGCCGAGCGGGTGCCGAGCGGGCGCGCCGGTGGTGCGGACGAGGTCGCCGGCGTAGTGCGGTATCTTGTGCTCGAAGCGCCGGACTACCTGACCGGGGCCCGTATTGCGGTCGATGGCGGCATGGAGGCGACGGCTTGAACGAACATATCGATCTGCCGATGGTGAATGTGCGCACCAAGGCCGAGGCGGCGTACCAGGAGCTGTCGGCGCGCATTCTCGACGGTTCCATGCAGCCGGGCTCGACCATCCGCCAGGAAACACTGGCGGCCGCGCTTGGCGTTTCGATCACACCGCTTCGCGAGGCGCTGCGCCGTCTCGAATCTGACGGGCTCGTCATCCTGGAGGCCCATCGGACGCTGACTGTCGCACCTCTATCGGCTACGGAGGTGCGCGAGCTCTACGCCGTGCGCCTTCAGCTCGATCCCTTCGCCGCCGGCCTCGCAGCGGAAAAGGCGCCCGCGGCGGTTCTCGAACGCATCCAGTCGCTCGCCGCGCGCCCGATGAAGTCGACGGCAAGAGCGCGTCTCAAGGCGAACCGCGAGTTTCATCAGGCCATCTACCATTCGTGCGGAAACGCGACCCTGTCGGAAATGCTCGACAGCCTATGGGATCGCACCGATCGCTACCGGATGATCGTCGTCAAGGTCGAGGGCGAGGAGCGGAAGGTCGAGCGGGAGCACCGCGCGATCGCGGTCGCGCTCGGGGCGCGCGATATCGCGCTTGCGACGCTCCTGATGCACGAACACGTTGCCGAAACTCTGCGTCTGGTCGAACAGCATGCCGCGCTCACCTGATATCGCGGCTGCATTGGCTGGCTTCGGCGTTGCCACCGTGCACGAGGCGCTCGGTCGGCGCGGTCTGATGCGCGGTGTGCGGCTGATGGTAGGGCCGGCATTCGCTGGACCGGCCGCGACGGTCGAACTCCCCGCCGGTGACAACCTTGGCATCCATGCTGCGCTTGCTGCCGCAAACGCGGGAAGCGTGCTCTGTGTGGCGAGCGGCGGGCGCGGCATCTTTGGCGTGATCGGCGATCTCATCCAGGCCGCAGCGACAAAGCGCGGTCTGGGCGGCATGGTGCTGGACGACGGCATCCGCGACCTCAGCCAGCTTGTAGCGCCACCGTCGATCGCCGCGCGCGGCGTGTCGGCGCACGGCACACAGAAGCGGCGCATCCTGTCGCTCGGCGCGCCTGTTTCAGTGGGCGGCGTTCTCGTGCGCCGGGGCGACTGGATCGTCGGCGACGGCGACGGCGTCTGCGTCGTGCCGCCGGAGCGGTTGGAGCAATTGCTGGACGCCGCCGCGGCCCGCGAAGCCAAGGAGAACGCGATCCGTGTGGAGCTCGCCGGCGGCCGTACCACTGTCGATGTGCTCGGGCTGTCCGCCCTGATTGAGAAACGGAGCTGAGGGTTCGCATGCGCATTGAGGATGTCGAGGTCGTCAACCTCCGCTTCGAGTACCCGGCCGGAAGCGGCTTCCTCTACGCCGGTGGCAAGGTCACCGCCCGCGTCACTTCGCTGGTCCTCGTGCACACCGACACTGGCGAGACCGGCATTGGCGCTGCCTACAGCCATCCCGATCTCGTGCGCACCATCGTCGAGGGCAATCTCCGCGCCCATCTCATCGGCGAGGATCCGGCCGGGATCGATGCCATCTGGGAGAAGCTCTACGGGCTGACCCGCTGGTACGGGCGCAAGGGCGCCGCCCTGAGCGCCATCGGCGGCGTCGACATTGCCCTCTGGGATCTTCGCGGCAAGGCCGAGAAGGCGCCGGTCTGGAAGCTGCTCGGCGCGGAGCGCGGCCGTGCGCTTGCCTATGCCAGCGGCATGTTCTGGCATGACGATGTCGGCGAGCTCGAGCGGGAAGCGGCACGACACCGGCAGCGCGGCTTCCATCGCGTGAAGATGCGCCTCGGCCGCTCGTGGGACTACGACACGGCCGCGTTGCAGGCTGCGGTGCGCGGAGTCGGCAAGGACGGCGCCGTCCACGTCGATGGCTCCCACCGCTACGAGGAAGAGACGGCGGTGCGCTTCGGCGCCCTTCTGGCGGACGCGGGCGCGGCCTGGTTCGAGGAGCCGTTCCCGCCGGAGGACATCGATCGCTACGTGTTCCTGCGCAAGCGGCTCAAGACGCCACTTGCCGCCGGCGAGAACGAGTTTGGCGTCCAGGGCTTTCGCGAACTGATACGCGCAGGCGCCATCGATATCGTACAGGCCGATGCCTGCCGGTGCGGCGGCATCACCGAGCTCCTGCGAATCGCAAGGCTTGCGGCCGAATTCGGCCTCCGCGTCGCGCCGCACACGTGGAGCGACGCCGTCTCGCTCGTCGCAAACGCCCATGTCGTTGCGGCCCTGCCGCACGGGTTCACGGTCGAGGTCGACCAGACGGGGAACCCGTCCATCGACGAACTCACCGGCGGTCTTGTCATCCAGGACGGCTACCTCGAGCTCGGCGACGGGCCGGGACTCGGCATCGCGCTGAATCAGTCTGCGTTGGCAAAACTGACCGTGCCGCGCGGCGTCACCATGACCGATGGCAACTACTCCGATCTCATCTTCGGGCGGCAACACTATTTCGTCGCGCCGCCCTATCGATAGGCGAGCCGATGCGCATCGCTGTCGGGCAGATGTCGTGCGAGTCGAACACCTTCGCGACGTTTCGCTGCGACCTCGATACGGTCTATTCCACGGGCTACGTCCTTCAAGGACCTGATCTTTTCTCTCTGCGCGGCACCGAGGGCGAGGTCGCCGGCGCGCTTTCGGTCCTAGATGGCGATCCCGAGGTCGAGGTGGTTCCGCTGGTCGCAACGCGCTGGAACTCGTCGTCCGTTCTGGAGACGAATGCCCATGCCGCGCTCCGTGCGATGATGCTCGATGCGCTCCGCGACGCTGGGCCGGTAGATGGAGTCTTCCTGTCCTGCCACGGTTCGATGGTCGCCGCCGACAGCGACGATCCGGAGGGCTGGCTTGCCGAAAGCGTCTGCTCGATCGTTGGGCCTTCGGTGCCGGTCGCGATGACGCTGGACCTCCACGGTAACGTCACCGACTTGATGGTGCGTTCGCTCGATCTCATCGTCGGCTACGAGCACTATCCGCACGACGACACTTTCACGACCGGCCAGCGTGGAGCACGCCTGCTGCTTGCCACGGCGCGTGGCGAGATACGCCCGGCGATGTGCCGCGTGAAGCTGCCGATGATCCTGACCGCCTTCCACGCCTCGACGTTCGGCGATGGTGCGTTTGCACGGCTCGAACGGGCCGCGCGTGCGCTTGAGAAGCAGGAGAACATCCTGTCCGTGTCGAACTTCTATGTCGGTTCCTATATCGACGTCCCGGAAATGTCGTGCGGGTCGCTGGTCATTGCCGATGGCGATCCGACGCTGGCCCGGCGCGAAGCCGAACGGCTTGCGCGCCAGTTCTGGGCCGATCGTCACGAGTTCCTGGTGGATTGCATTCCGGTCGCTGAGGCTGTGCGGCGCGGGCGCGACATCGATGGCGGCCCGGTCCTCCTGCTCAACACCGCAGACACGACCGGCGGCGGTGCAGCTGGCGACAGCATCGACGTCGCTGCCGGTCTTGTCGCCGCCGGTGTCGCCGAGCCTGCGCTGGCGATGGTCGTTGATCCGGAGGCCGCCGCAGCATGCCATGCTGCAGGCGAGGGCGCCGAACTGGTCCTCGATGTGGGCCATCGCGTCGATCCGCGATGGGGCACGCCGGCGCGTCTGGCCGGACGCGTGGTGCGGCTCAGCGAAGGCAGCTTCCGCTACACCGGCGGTATCTTCGGCGGGATCGAGGCTTCGATGGGAAAGTCCGCCGTGTTTGCTATCGGCAATCTGCAACTCCTCATCATGTCGCGCTCGACGTACGACTGGGCAGATGAGCAGTATCGCTCCGTCGGACTCGACGCTGCTAAGGCGAAGTGGGTCGAAGCGAAGAACATGATGAACTATCGCAAGGCGTACGGCTCCATCACGCGGAGCGCGTTCGTGCTCGATGCGCCAGGGCCGACGCCGCCGGATATGCGCGTGCTGCCGTTCCGGCGCGCCCGCCGGCCATGGTTTCCGCTGGACGATATCGACATGCCGCCGTTCGAGGCAGCTACGCATGCATTCCCTCCGGCGGCGTGATGCGGATCGTCGACGCCCATCATCACCTTTGGGATCCTGCGGCAGTCGACTACTCGGTCTTGCGGACGGTACCGCGCCTTGCACCGGTCGCCGGTCCGCAACGCGCAGCGGATTTTGAAGCGGTCGCCCGCGCCAACGGCGTGGCCGCGGCGATCGCGGTCGAAGCAGCGTCGGCGGGCGCGGATCATGTTGCGGAGACCGCATGGCTGCTTGCCGAAGTTTCGGGCTCGGCGGTGACGCGCTCGGTTGTCGCATGCCTGCCCGTGGAACGGACGGATGTCGGTGCCGAACTCGATGCGCTGGTTGCTGCACACGGCCACCGCATCGTCGGCGTGCGGCGGACGTTCGAGACGGCAGAGCCCGGGTTCGCGTGCAGCGAAGCGATTGTTGCCGGCGTGCGCGCAGTCGCCCAGCGCGGACTGCCCTTCGATCTTGTGCTGTTCTCCGATCGGCTGGACGATGCAGCCGAGCTGGCCCGACGCGTGCCGGAGGCTACCTTCGTTCTCGATCACCTCGGCAAGCCGACGTTGCAGCGGCGCGTCCAGACAGAATGGAAGGAAGCCATCGCCCGTCTCGGCAAGCTGCCCAACGTCGTCGCCAAGGTTTCCGGGTTGGTGACAGAGGCCCCTGGCGGCGCGTGGGATACCGCATTGGTCCGCCCCTATGTGGACCACGCCGTCGCCTGCTTCGGCTGGGAGCGCCTCATGTTCGGCAGCGACTGGCCGATCTGCGATCTCGCCGGTGGCTATCGTCGCTGGCTCGATTTCGCGATGGAGGCCTGTGCAGGCGACGCAGCCGCGGCAAGGTCGTTTTTCTCGGGAACTGCCGAGCGCATCTACCGTCTCGTCTGACAGGCTGCGAGATGGCCCGCTGGATGACCTACGGCTTCGGGAACACCCGCTCAGGGCCGCTTCTGTCCGGTGGCATGCGGTAGGCGATGCCGCCTTTCATCACGAAGTCGACGCGCATGAAGGCTTCCGCATTGTCGCGAGGATCGCCGGCGAACGCGACGAGATCGGCGCGATAACCCGGAGCGACGCGGCCCACCGTGTCGCCAAGGCCGATCGCTTCCGCCGATACCGATGTAGCCGATCTGAGCGCATCGAGGGCGGGCTGTCCGAGGTCGAGCGCGCGGCAGACAAGGTCGGCGCCGTTCAGCCCATGCGCACCGGCGACCGCGTCCGAGCCATAGACGACCTTGAGATTGTCGGTCTTCAACCAGCGTGTCGCGACCTCGCGGAAGCCTGCGAAAAGCCGCTCCAGCGACGCCTTCTGCGCGTCGTCCCAGCCGGGTCGGGCATCGAACCACTGCCAGTTTGCGAGATAGTTGAGGATGACGAGGCTGCATTGCGGCTCGAACCAGACGTCCGCCGCCACCATGGCATCGAGCGCCGCCTGGTTCGCATAGGCGCCGTGAGCGACATGCGTGCAGCCGGCACGGACGGCGGCTATGATGCTTCCGCTCGTGTTGGCGTGCACCATGGCGCGAAGCCCCAGCGCGCTGGCGGTGCCGCACGCGGCATCCATCTGGGCTTCTTCGGCAGCAGCATCGCCGCCGGGCCGGTCGACCGCGAAGATCTTGATCAGGTCGGCACCATCGGCGTGGAGCGTGCGGACCGCATTCTCTGCGGAGATTGCGGCTTCCGTGGTCGCGGCGAAGCCGCTCACGTCGCGCAGGAATATCTGGCCAAGCGAACTGAGGATACGCGGTCCCGGTATTACTCCGCCGTCGATGGCGTCACGGACGAATTTGTCCTCCGACGCGCCGACGCTCTGGACGGTGGTGAACCCGGCCTGCAGCATGCGCCAGGCGTTGCCGGCGGCGTTCAGGATCGCCGTGCGCCCGTCTTCACCGTCGCCGCTCTGGTTCAGCTTTCCGCGCGCCGTGATGTACCAGGTGAGGTGGACATGGGTATCGATCAGGCCGGGCGCCAGCATGCGCGGGCCGAGGTCGATGTCGGGCGTTCCGGCGGCGGGCCGCACAGCCGCGATCCGGCCGTCGCGGACTTCGACGTCCATGTTCTCCTGCACGTCTGCGCCATCGAAGAGCAGCGCGGCCCGGATGACGATCGGCCCGCTTTGCGCCGCCGCCGGAAGCGCTCCCGCGAATACAACCAGTACGCCGGAGAGGAGGCTGAGGATGATCGGCGACAACGAACGCATACGCGCCTCCGTGGGGTCAGGCGTCCTCGGCCTGCGCGCCTGCGCGGCTGAGGCCGAGCGACAGGATGCGGTTCAGGAGTTCGGGATACTCCATACCGGCATGCTTGGCGGACTGCGCGAACTCCTGGCTCTCGGCGATCTCGGGATTGGGATTGGCGTCGATGAAGTAGGGCACGCCCTCGGCGGTGAGGCGGAAATCGATCCGCGCATAGCCATCGATCTCGAGCGCCGCGCAGATGCGCTTGGCGAAATTCTTGATGCGCGCCTCCGCGCCCGGCGGCAGGTCGGCGGCCGGCCCTTGCAGGACGCCGCGCCGCTCCTGGTAGTCGGGGTTGTGCTTCACCTGCTCGGTGGCGATCGCGCGCGTGCCCTGCGCGAGGCTTCCGAATTCCAGCTCCCAGATCGGCAGCACGTGCCGCCGGTGGTTGCCCAGCACGCCGACGTAGATCTCCCGTCCGTCGATGAACTGCTCGGCGATGGCGGCCGTACCGATGCGCTCATGGATGAAGCGTACGCGCTCGGAGAGCTTCTCGTCGGTGTCGACTACCGAAGCCTGCGCGATGCCCACCGAGGCGTCTTCCGTCAGGCTCTTCACGATCAGCGGCAACTCCAGCCGCCGCGGCCGCTTGACCTTGCGCCCGATCGGGAAGACGGCGAAATCCGGCACCGGTATCCGGTGGTGGTGGAGGAGCTGCTTCGACAGGTCCTTGCCGCGCGCCAGCATCAGCCCGCGCGGATTGCACCCGGTGTAAGGGACGCGCAGCAGTTCGAGGAAGCTGACGACGTTCTGGTCGTAGACCGCCAGCCCATGGAATTCTTCCAGCAAATTGAAGACGATGTCCGGCTTCCAGGTGGCGACTTCGTCGCGGATCGGCGACAGCTCGTTCTGTACGCCGAGCGGTCGCACCTCGTGGCCGTTCGCCGCCAGCGTCGTGACGATGTCGTACTCGGTCTTCCAGACGTTGATCTCGCGCTCGCTGTAGCCCTCCACTGTTGCCGGGGGCATCAGGTCGGGATGCATGAGGATGAGGACGCGCAGCGGCTTCACAGCGCGAACCATTGCCGCCGCGAGGGGCTGTAGAGGGAATGTACGGTCTTGGCCGTGAGCAGCACCGTGAAATCGAGCCTCAACTGGCGCTCCGAACCGACCGCGCGCAACTTCAGTTCCTGGCAGCGGTCTATCATCTCGTCGAGCACCGCATCGAGGGTAAGCTGATACTCGCCCGTCCACTTCGACACCAGCCGTCTCAGCCGCGCCCGGTTCTTGCGGATGAAGGCGGAGGCCGGCGGCGAGCGGCGGTCGCGTGCATTCGCCGAGAAAATCCGCAGGAGGTCGCGGTCGTACGTACGCGGCGCGCCCGTCGCATATTGCGCGAGCTTCTTCTTGTAGTGCTCGCCCAGCGTCGTGGCGATCCGCTCGATGGGGTCCACCTTGAAGCGGCGGGTGAGCAGGGGAGGTTGTCCGGCGATTTCGTCCATGAGTTCGTCAACATATTCGAGCTTCTTGAGCGCCGGCCAATCGGCGTACCGCTTGCGCCAGTTCGAGCGCGGCGAAATCCATACCGCGAAGGTTTCGGCGAAATCCTCGTCGGGATGGCTCTGGGCGTACCAGAGCCGCAGGTGCTGGACGAAATTCTGGCTCGCAGGGTTCGGGCGATAATAGCTGGGGTAGCGGGTGGAAGACTGCCCGAACAGCTTCTGCCACTTGCGCCGCCTGTGGAGCTTGTAGGCATGCTGTACCACGTGCCCCGCCTCGTGGCGCAGGATGCGCATGCATTCCTTCTGCGTCCCGCCCTCGACCTCGAACAGCATGCTGCGTTCGAGCCGCATCAGCCGCGGGTGGGCGAGGAAGAACGGGAAGGCGATGCCCGGCGTGTTGTCCGGGCTGAACCATTCGTCGGAGATCCAGGCATGTGGCTTGACCGTGATGCCGCGCTCGGCGAGCTCGCCGTGGAGCTCCTCCAGGCAGCCCTCCAGCCAGGTGCCACCGAGCCGGAGGTCGAGGTCCTTCAGCCGGAGCGCCAGGAGCTTGTCGTCGGGCAGGGCGGCCCATGCCGCCCGGCGCTTCCTTGCCCGGCCGGGCTTACGCGGCATGATTCGTCGCGGCCCCCGTCTCGTCCATGGCGCGCGATGCTGTCACGGCAGGCCGGGCCGGGCAACCTTCGATTGCCCCTTGCGCACGGCGCCGCTCATCGGCCAACTGGGGCCATGGCGGAGGACAAGCAGCAGGAGAAGTCGCCGGAAACGCGCGCCCGCGAGCGCCGCGAGGCCCGCCTTGCCGCCGCACTTCGGCAGAATCTGAGGCGTCGCAAGGAGGCGGCGAGGAATGCCGCCGGTCCGGCGCTGGAAAAGCGGGAACCCACGGAGAAGCGCCGCTAGGCCGTCGCCGGAGTTCCTTGCTGCGGCCCCAATCCTCTTGTAGACCGCGACACCGTGGGCGGCGGCCCGGACAAGGAGCCGCCGGCGGACGGGGAAGGGCGACTTCATGGATCGAATCCGCATCGTCGGCGGCAGCCGGCTCAACGGCACCATCCCGATTTCGGGCGCCAAGAATGCCGCGCTCCCGTTGATGATTGCCTCGCTCCTCACCCGCGATACGCTCACCCTCGACAATGTTCCGCGCCTTGCCGACGTCGCCATGCTGAAGCGCATCCTCGGCAACCACGGCGTCGATTGCATGGTGCTCGGCAAGCGCGCCGGGCAGAACGGCATGCACGGCGAATCGATCGAGCTTCGCGCCGGCGATATTGTCGACACGCTGGCGCCCTATGAGCTAGTCTCGAAGATGCGGGCGAGCTTCTGGGTCATCGGCCCGCTGGTGGCGCGCATGGGCGAGGCCAAAGTCTCGCTCCCCGGCGGCTGTGCCATCGGCACGCGGCCCGTCGACTTCTTCATCGACGCCCTGAAAGCACTCGGCGCCGATATCGAAATAGAGTCCGGCTACGTGCTGGTGCGTGCGCCCAAGGGGCTCCGCGGCGCACGCATCGTGTTCCCCAAGGTCACGGTCGGCGCCACTCACGTCGCGATGATGGCGGCGACGCTCGCCCGTGGCGAGACGGTCATCGAGAACGCCGCGCGCGAGCCCGAAGTCGCCGACCTCGCTGCCTGCCTGGTCAAGATGGGCGCGAAGATTTCCGGCGCCGGCACCGCGACTATCCGCATCGAAGGAGTCGATAGCCTGTCGGCGGCACGGCATTCCGTGATGGCCGACCGTATCGAGGCCGGCACCTACGCTATGGCCGTGTCGATGACCGGTGGTGATGTCCTCCTTGAGGGCGCCACCGAGGCGATCATGGAGGCTCCGCTCGCCGTGCTGCGCAGCATAGGCG
>CAZXKZ010000002.1:4574-18377 GCA_964641825.1 uncultured Bauldia sp. | reverse complement strand
CATCCGGGTTGCCCGCAACGGCCACGGCATCGCGCCGGTCGATGTCACCACCGAGCCGTTTCCCGGCTTCGCTACTGATCTCCAGGCGCAGCTCATGGCGCTCGTCACCCGCGCCGACGGCACCTCGCACATCCGCGAGACGATCTTCGAGAATCGCTTCATGCACGTTCAGGAGCTCGCGCGCCTCGGCGCCGACATCCACCTCGACGGGCAGGTAGCGACGGTAAAGGGCGTGCGGACGCTGAAGGGCGCGCCGGTGATGGCGACCGATCTCCGCGCCTCCGTGTCGCTGGTCATTGCCGGCCTCGCGGCGGAAGGCGAGACGACGGTCAACCGCGTCTACCATCTCGACCGCGGCTTCGAACGCATCGAGGCAAAGCTCGGCGCGGTCGGCGCCGAGATCGAGCGGCTGAGCGGCTGATCCTTTCCATCATCACCGGCGAGCACAGGCTCCGTCTCGCCGCCATGCCGGACCCTGCCATCGCCTCCCGCCTTCGCCGCTGGAATCTCGTCCCCGACGGGGTGGAGATCGCGACCCCCAGTGCCCGCCTTCTGCCCGTCCGCCGCGACGGTGCGCCAGCCATGCTGAAGGTCATGTCGGCCGCCAGCGACGAGGCGCACGCTGCGGAAGCCCTCCGGCATTTCACCGGCCACAATGTCGTCGCGGTCCTCGAGGAAGACGATGGCGCGATGCTGCTGGAGCGCGCGGTTCCGGGCACGCCGCTGACCGAATGGGTGGCTGCGGGCCGCGACGACGAGGCCACCGCCATCATCGCTGGTCTTGCCGAGTCCCTTGACCGTGACGAGGCGCCTCCCGGCTGGCCGACCCTGGAAGAGTGGGGCGAAGCCTTCCGCCGCCAGCGAGCGCGCGGCGGCCATCCGGTGCTGCCGCCGGCCATGCTTGATCGCGCCGAGGCCCTGTGGCGCGATCTCTGTGCGTCGCAGGACCGGCGCTGCCTGCTCCATGGCGACCTTCATCACGACAACGTCCTCCGCGATGGCGACCGCTGGCTCGTCGTCGACCCCAAGGGCGTGGTCGGCGAGCCTGCCTTCGAGGTCGTCACCGCACTGGGCAATCCGGTCCGGCTCTGGCCGCTGGCCGCTGATGCTGCACGCATGGCGCGCCGCGTGGCGATCTTCAGCGAGCGCCTCGGCCTCGACCGCGAGCGCGTCGCAGCCTGGACGTTCGCGCATCGTGTCCTGTCCGCCTGCTGGACGATCGAAGATGGCAACCCCGATCTCGACGCTACCCGCAGCCTCGCTGTTGCGGAAACCGCCGCTTCGCTGCTTTGAACTCGCCGCCGCGACTCCATGGCCATCGCCTCTGCCGAGTACGGCGAGATCGCCCACAATCGTCATCCCCGGCGAGCACGACAAAGCCGTGAGAGGGAAGGGAATCCAGTAACCACCGTCCGGGCAGGATGCGCACCGGCATCGTTTACTGGATGCCCGCTTTCGCGGGCATGACAGGCTGGCTATCCTTGCCCGTCAGCCACGATAGCTATGGAATTGCGTTACCGTCGGCAGTTACAACGGTCATCGCTGCCTTGCGCGCGCGCCGTTCCCACACTACCTCTGGCGCCATGACAGACCCTGATTGCCTCAAGCTCGCCGCCATCGACGACGAGGATCTCGCCGTCGTTTCGGCTTATGTGCAGGACGCCGTCCTGAAGGTGGGCGACATGGTCTACCTGCCGCGCGACCGCCGATTCGCGCTCGCCATGAACCGCTTTTCCTGGGAGAAGGCCGACGACGGCAGCCGGCGCGACTATGAACGCCGCCGCGCCGCGCTGACCTTCGACCGCGTCCGGTCGGTTCGCACCACCGGTATCGACCGCAGCAGGCCGGATACCGTCCTCGAACTGCTCGCGATCGCCTTCGAGGCCACGGACGCGCCCGCCGGCCACGTCACCCTCTACTTCGCCGGCGGCGCGGCGGCCCGTCTCGAGGTCGAGGTCATCGAGGCACGCCTTGCCGACCTCGGTGCGGCCTGGGCGACCAAGGCCAAGCCCAGCCACGATACCGCCGGCGAGACGAAACCCGGCGCATGAGGTATAGGGGCGGGTCTTAAACCGGAGCCCCGCCGTGCCCGTCAGGATTTCCCGTTCCGACAGCGATTTCGAGCAGCGATTCGCCGCCCTTCTCGCCGCCAAGCGCGAAGTCTCCGAGGACGTGGACCGCGTTGCACGCGAGGTTGTCGCCGATGTCCGCGAACGCGGCGACATCGCGCTCATCGAGTACACGGCAAAATTCGACGGCATCGCCCTCGCGCCTGATCGGCTGCGCTTCACGCGGAACGAGATCGCCGGCGGCGACAATGCCATCGGCGCGAGGGAGCGTGAGGCTCTCCTGCTGGCGCGCGACCGCATCGAGGCCTTCCACCGCCGTCAGATGCCCACGGACGATCGTTACGTCGACGATGCCGGGGTGGAGCTTGGCCTCCGCTGGAGCGCAATCGAATCGGTCGGGCTCTACGTTCCCGGCGGGCTTGCCGCCTATCCGAGCTCCGTCCTGATGAACGCGGTTCCCGCCCGTGTCGCGGGCGTCGAGCGTATCGTCATGGTGACGCCGACGCCGGAGGGCAGGGTGAACCCGCTGGTGCTCGCCGCCGCGAAGATCGCCGGCGTCACCGAGGTCTATTGCGTCGGAGGTGCCCAAGCGATCGCGGCGCTCGCCTTCGGCACGGAGACGATCGCGCCGGTCGCCAAGATCATGGGACCGGGGAACGCCTATGTGGCCGCGGCCAAACGGATCGTGTTCGGTCAGGTCGGTATCGACATGATCGCCGGCCCGTCGGAAGTGCTGGTCGTCGCCGATGCCGACAACGATCCCGACTGGATCGCGGCGGACCTGCTGGCACAGGCCGAGCATGACGCTTCCGCCCAGTCGATCCTGCTGACCGATTCTGTTGAACTTGCCGACGCCGTCGCAGTTGCGGTCGAGCGTCAGTTGAAGACGCTTCCCCGTTCCGACATCGCCGCGGCGAGCTGGCGTGATTTCGGCGCGATCGTGGTGGTGCCGGCGATTGCCGACTCCATGGATCTGGTCAACCGCATCGCGCCGGAACACCTGGAACTCGCCGTCGCCGACCCCGAAGCGCTGCTGCCCAAGGTCCGCAATGCCGGTGCCGTCTTCCTCGGCCGTTACACGCCGGAGGTCATCGGGGACTATGTCGGCGGCCCCAACCATGTCCTACCCACCGCTCGTTCCGCGCGGTTCTCGTCAGGCCTGTCGGTGTTCGACTTCCTGAAGCGTACCTCGCTCCTGAAACTCGGGCCGGATCAGTTGCAGGCGCTCGCGCCGGCGGCGATCACTCTGGCCGAGGCAGAGGGGCTTGACGCCCATGCCCGCTCCGTGTCGATCCGGCTGAACCGGCCTGCCCCATGAGCGGGGAAGGCAGGGGTCGGCTAGTCGCGGTCGCGATCGACCCGGCCTCGCTCCGTCCCGCCGGCACGTTTATCGACCACGAGCGGACGGTGGCGATCCGCGACCTCATCGCCGAGAACGTCTTCGACCTCGCCGTGCGTCCGGGCGAACCCTATCGTCTGCTGCTGTCGGTCGCCGACGGCAAGCTCGTCCTCGACATCGCCGGCGAGGACGAAACACCGCTCGTCCGCCACGTCCTGTCGCTATCGCCGCTGCGCCGCGTGGTGAAGGACTATTTCCTGATCTGCGAGGCATACAATCGTGCCGTCCACGGCTCGGCCCCGGTCCATATCGAGGCGATCGACGTCGGCCGCCGCGGTCTCCACAACGAAGGCGCGGAAATCCTGCGCGACCGTCTGGAAGGGCGCGTCGCGATCGATTTCGCCACCGCCCGGCGGCTGTTCACTCTTGTCTGCGCCCTCTATTGGAAGGGCTGACTTTCCGCCGGTTATCCGCTAGGGTCGCGCCGCTTTTTGCCCCTGAAACTCATGGGTCGGCTTGGGGCTGGCATCGGGGCTCACCAAGGACACGAATGGCCAAGGAAGAACTTATCGAATTGCCGGGGGTCGTCTCGGAGTTGCTGCCGAATGCCACCTTCCGCGTGAAGCTGGAAAACGGACACGAAATCATCGCTCATACTGCCGGCCGGATGCGCAAGAATCGCATCCGCGTCTTGGCGGGCGACAAGGTCCTGGTCGAAATGACCCCTTACGACCTGACCAAGGGACGCGTTACCTATCGCTTCAAATAAGGCTCGCCTGCGTGCGGGCGGCTAGGGTCAGGCGGAACCTATGGCCGGACGTCTCAAACTCGTGTTGGCATCGGGGTCGCCCCGGAGGCTGGCGCTGCTCAATCAGCTCGGTGTCGAGCCCGACCGGATCCTGCCGGCGACGGTGGACGAGACGCCGAAGAAGAACGAGTTGCCGCGCAATCTGGCCCGCCGCCTGTCGCGCGAGAAGGCCGAGGCGGCTGTCACTCTCCTGAAGGCAGAAGGCGACCAGTCCGAATCGCTGGTGCTTGCGGCGGATACGGTGGTCAGCGTTGGCCGGCGCATCCTGCCGAAAGCCGAGATGATCGAGGAGGCAGCGAGCTGCCTCACGCTCCTGTCCGGCCGTTCACACCGCGTCCACACCGGCCTCGCGCTCGTCACCGCCAAGGGCCATGTCCGCCGCCGCCTGGTGGAAACACGCGTCCGCTTCAAGCGGCTGTCGCGCGAGGACATCGAATCCTACCTTGCCTCGGGCGAATGGCGCGGCAAGGCCGGCGGCTACGCGGTGCAGGGCTTCGCCGGAGCCTTCGTGGTCAAGCTCAACGGCTCCTATTCCAACGTCGTCGGCCTCCCGCTCTACGAGGTGATGACCCTGCTGACCGGCGAGAGCTACCCGGTCCACTTCAACTGGCTCAGCCCCGGCTAGAGCCATGGCGCGCAAAGGTCAGCGGGACAGCGCCGTCGTCGCCATGCGGCCGCCGCGCAAGTGTCCTATCTGCGGCCGGCCGGCGGTCCGCCAGTTCTATCCGTTCGATTCGAAGCGCTGCGCCGACATCGACCTCAGCCGCTGGCTCACCGGCAGCTACGTCATCCCCGCTTCGGAAGAGACGCCCGGCAAGGACGAGGACGATGGCGAGGAAGTCTGAGACGATGAAGAAGGCGAGCCGCGCCAAGGCGAAGCCCGCGCCGCGCGCCAAGGCGCCACGCAAGACGAAGGCGAAGCCCAAGGCCGTAACGTTCGCGGTCGGCCAGCCGCTGTCAGGGCTGCTCCTGCTGCCCAAGGATGCGCGCGCTCTCTATGTCTTTGCCCACGGCGCCGGCGCCGGCATGAACCACCCCTTCATGGCGGAGATCGCGGCCCTGCTTGCCGACAGGGGCATAGGCACGTTCCGCTACCAGTTCCCCTACATGGAGACGGGCGGCGGACGGCGGCCGGATTCACCGAAGGTTGCTGAAGCGACGGTGCGTGCGGCGGTCGCCGAAGCGGCCAGCCTCGGCGGCGGCTTGCCCTTGTTTGCGGGCGGCAAGTCGTTCGGCGGACGCATGACGAGCGGTGCGGAGGCTGCCGAGCATCTCGACGGTGTCCGCGGACTGGTGTTCCTCGGCTTCCCGCTCCATCCGCCGGGTGCACCCGCCGCCACGCGTGGCGACCATCTCGCGGATGTCCGGATTCCGATGCTGTTCCTGCAAGGGTCGCGCGACGAGTTCGCCGACATGTCCCTGCTCAAGCCGCTCGTCCGGAAGCTCGGCCGCCGGGCGACGCTGAATCTCGTCGAGCACGCCAACCACACCTTCGGCGTTCCCGCGAAGAGCGGCCGGAAGCCCGCAGAGGTGATGGCGGAACTGGCGGACACGACGAGCGAATGGATAGACGGCGTGCTCGCGGCCAAGATGTGAGCTCGACAGATTGTTCAGGGCGCAATCAAGCCACCGCGCCACCCGCCACTTCGATTTCCGGTCAGATGCGTGGCCGGAGCCTGAGCTTTCGATCAACTACGGCGGTTCAGCCGGCCGGCGCACCCGCAGCCTTCGTTGCCGTGAACGCGAGATCGGTCACAACAAGAATCTCGTCAGCCAACTTGTCAGTAATGGCGGTGGATACGAACCAGTTGTGACGGGGGTGAACGAACAGGCCGCGTGCCGCGCACTCGGCAGCGAAGTGCTTGGACCATTGCCATTCCACCTCGCCGGCAAAGGTCAAGTACGGCATCGTGGGATGCCCGGTGATGTTCACATGCAGGCCGAGAGACCGCGCCTGCTCCGACATGCCCTTGGTGATCGTTGTGCCGACGGCGTTCATCTGCTCGACGCCTCCCTCATGTTCCAGGAGTTCGAGCGTGGCCAACGATGCGGCCATGGGCACGGCTGCGAACCAGAACGATCCGGTTGCGAACACGTTGGCGGCAACGTCCTGGATCGGTGCACTGCCCAGCAGTGCTGCCAGCGGATATCCATTGCCGATGGCCTTGCTCCAGGTGCTGAGGTCCGGCGCAACGCCGATCGGCTCCCAGCTTGACCCGAACGCCATCCGGAAACCGCAGCGAACGTCATCGAGGATCAGCAGCGCGCCCGCCTTGTCGCATACGCTGCGCAAGTGCCTGGCAAAAGCAACGTCAACCAGTTCCTGGTCAAATCCGGCGTCATGGCGAAACGGCGAGACGATGATAGCCGCCAGATCGGCGCCGGCGAGGGCCACTGCTTCGTCGACACTCGTGATGTCGTTGAAGGTGTAATAGACGAGGTTCGCGCGCTCTTCTTCGGGAACGCCGAACATGCTCGGCGAGCACCAGGGCGCGGCGCCGTGGTATGCGCCATGGGCGACCAGGATGCGCTTGCGACCGGTGGCGGCACGAGCAACGGTCAGCGCAAGAGTAGTCGCATCCGTTCCGTTCTTCATGAAGATGGCCCACGCCGCATGGTCGACGATAGAGACCAAACGCTCGGCGAGTTCGACGATCACCGGGGACGGCAGGTTCTGGCAGTCGCCCGCCAGCGCCTGCCGTGCAGCCGCCTGTTCGACCTTGGGATGCCGATATCCGTGAATGATCGGGCCGTAGCCGCACATCAGGTCGATGTACCGCTTGCCGTCTATGTCCCACAGGTATGCGCCGTCACCTCTGGCGACGAACTGAGGCGCACCCGGCCACAACAGCTTCGTGGACTGATGGCCATACATGCCGCCGGGTATCACCGCTCTCGCGCGGGCTAGCAGCGTGGCCGAAATGTCAGCAGGTTCCGGGGCATCCATGGTACAATGCACTCCGTGGTATTTATTGCAGGAGGCCTTCGCCTCATCAGCGATTGGCCGGATCAACTGTATCGAGGGAGGTTGACCGGTCAGAGCGCAGACGGGAACGTCGGCAAATTGGTGCCAACCCGTCAGAGCCCACTGACACGCCGGAAGGATAGGATGAAACCTGCGCGCGCTCAATGCGGGCAGGACCGGCATGCAGGATTGGAGCGCGCGCCCGCGCCCGTAAGGTGACTGCCGAGGAGTCGCTGATGGGCAAAGAGCCGCAACGGCGACTTGCCCGGCCGCATGCCGAGCTGGTCGGCTGGACACCCCGGAGGCCTTTCAATATAACCCCGTGGCTCCGCGGGAGCGCACCATTTCCGGCGCCCCCACGCTGCCTCAGCCCAGGTAGCTCAGTTGGTAGAGCAGCGGACTGAAAATCCGCGTGTCGCTGGTTCGATTCCGGCCCTGGGCACCATGTCTTCTCTTCACGCGACGAATGTCCGGGGCGCAGTAATCGTGACAGCCACCTTCCGCAAGGTCTTCGGCGATACGAAGCCGGTCATCGCGATGGTGCATCTCGATGCCCTTCCCGGCGCGCCCCTGTTTGACGAAGCGAAGGGCGTGGAGGCTATCATCGCGGGCGCGCGCAAGGACCTTCTCGCCCTCCAGAAGGCCGGCTTCGACGCTGTCATGTTCGGCAACGAGAACGACCGGCCCTACGAGTTTGCGGTCGATACGGCATCGACCGCGACGATGGCCTATATCATCGGACGGCTGAAGGACGAGATCGCGGTGCCCTTCGGCGTCAACATCCTGTGGGACCCGATGAGCACGATGGCGCTTGCCGCGGCCACGGGCGCGTCTTTCATGCGTGAGATCATGACCGGGTCCTACGCCTCCGACATGGGGCCATGGAATCCCGACGCCGGCAAGGCGCTCCGCTACCGCAATCGCCTCGGGCGGAAGGATCTCGCCGTCCTCTACAACATCTCGGCTGAGTTCGCCTGGTCACTCGATCAGCGCAGTCTTGCCGACCGCGCGCGAAGCGCCGTGTTCTCGTCGATCCCCGACGCCATCCTCGTGTCGGGCGCCATCACCGGCGAGGCCGCAGCGATGTCCGACCTTGAGGCGGTGAAGAAGGTGCTGCCGGATACGCCGGTGCTTGCCAACACAGGCGTTAAGCATGCGACCGTCGCCGATGTCCTGAAGATCGCCGACGGGTGTATCGTGGGTTCGTCGCTCAAGATCGATGGCCACACCTGGAACCCGGTCGACCCGGAGCGCGCCGGCGAGTTCATGCACATCGTCCGCGCAACGCGGAAGGGCTGAACCGCGGCCCGAGAGGATCAATGCAGGACCGCATCGCCGCGCTGCTTTCCGACCTCATGCTGATCCCCGGCCTCAGCGGCCACGAGGGACGCGTGCGCCGCCGCCTGCGCCAGGAGCTCGACGCCATCGGCATCGCATCGCGGACGGATCGTTTGGGCAATCTCATCGCCACGATCGACGGCACAGGTGACGCGCCGAGCGTCATGCTGTTCGCGCACATGGATCAACTCGGGTTCATCGTCCGCAAGATCGAGGCGGACGGACGCATCCGCGTGGAGCGGCTGGGCGGCGTTCCCGAGAAGGCGCTGCCGTCACAGGCGGTGCTGCTCTGCGTCGGCGAGGGGAGGGACGTTCCGGGCGTTCTCGCCAACAAGAGCCACCACGCCACGCCGCCGGACGAGAAGTATCGCGTCGTTCCGTATGCGGATCTCCATATCGACGCGGGCTTCACCTCCGCTGAGGCCGTCCGTGCTGCCGGGATCGATGTCGGCACGCCGGTCGTTTACGCGCCCAACGTCGTGCGGCTGCATGGGGACAGGATCGCCGGCACCTCCATCGACGATCGCGCCGGCTGCGCGGTGATGATCGAGGTGGCGCGCGCGCTGAAGGCATTGCCTCCCGCGTCGACCGTCCATCTCGTCTTCTCGGTGCAGGAGGAGTTCAACCTGCGTGGCGCGCTTCCCGCCGCGCAGGCTCTGTTGCCGGGCATCGCCATCCAGCTCGACCTGATCCTTGCGACCGACACGCCGGATCTCGCCCATCGCGGCGACGTTGCGCTAGGTGGCGGGCCGGCCATGAGCCTCTATTCGTTCCACGGCCGCGGAACACTGAACGGACTCCTGCCACATCCGGCACTGGTGTCGCTGTTCGAGGCGTCCGCCGCCGGCGCCGGCCTGTCGCTCCAGCGCAGCGCTCACATCGGCGCGCTCACCGATGCCTCCTATGTCCAGCTCGCCGGCCACGGGGTCGCGGCGATCGACCTCGGATTCCCCATGCGTTACTCGCACTCCTCGCTTGAGGTCTGTGCGCTTGCCGACTTGGAAGGCCTCACGCGCCTCCTGATTGAAGGGATCGGCAGAATCGGTCCCGGCTTCAGCCTCGATCCGGACGACTACGTGCGCTGACGGCGCCGCTACTTCACCGCGCCGGCCGTCAGTCCCTTGATGATGTAGCGCTCGAGCAGGATGCCGACGATAACCAGCGGCAGGATGGCCGCGGTCGAGAGCGCGGCCATCGCGCCCCAGTTGATGCCCTGCGATCCGGTTTGGCTCGCCACCATCACCGGCAGCGTGTTGGCGTTTGTGCTGGTGAGGAGCGCGGCGAAGAAGTACTCGTTCCAGCAGAGGATGAGGCTCAGGATGAAGGCCGCGACCATCCCTGGCAGCGCGATGGGCAGGATGATCCGCAGGAACACACCCCAGGACGATAGCCCGTCGACGAGCCCGGCTTCATCCAGCTCGCGCGGAATCGTGTCGAACTGGTCGCGCATGATCCAGATGACGATTGGCAGCACCGCCAGCGTGTAGAGCAGGATGAGGCCGATCTGCGTGTCGAGCAGCGCCAGCGACTTGTAGAGGACGAGGAACGGCAGGGCGAGCACGACCGGCGGCAGGATGAGCTGCGACAGGAAGAAGAACGAGATGTCGGAGTTCTTCATGAAGGTGAACTTGTAGTCGAAGCGGCTGAGCCCGTAAGCGGCGAGCGAGCCGAGCACGATGGCTAGGAGCGATGCGCCGACCGAAATGATCGCCGAGTTGGCGAAGCGCTTCATGAACTCGTCGCGCACCGTCGAGACACCGAAGATCGTATCGGGGGAGAGCCCCAGCGATTGCCAGCCGCGCCAGCTCGGCTCGAAGCCTGCGACCCATGGGATGAGGTGCCCCTGCATCACGTTGGGCGGCAGCTTGAACGAGGTCGTGACCGTCCAGTAGATCGGGAACAGGCAGACGACTGTCCAGAACAGCAGCAGGCCGTAGACCAGCACGCGGCCGCCGATGGCGATGATCCTGAAGCGGAGATCGCTGTATGCGGGTGCGGCGGCCTCGGCAGCCGTGGTTGTCGCAGCCATGGGCGCCTCAGACGGCCTTCTGCATACGTTTGCTCACGAGATTGAGCAGGACGGTGATGAACACGATGATGATGATGAGATAGACGAAGGCGAGCAGCGTCCCGTAGCCGACGTTCGACCTGTCCCGGTATTCGCGGAAGATGAAGCTCGTCACCGAATCGGTCGCACCGCCAGGTCCGCCCGAAGTCACGTTGATGATGATGTCGGCGATCTTGAGCTTGAAGATGATGCGGATGACGATGGTCGTGATGGAGACCGGGAGCATCAGCGGGAAGACGATCGCCCAGAAGCTCTGCCATGCCGAGGCGCCATCGACCTTGGCGGCTTCGAGCAATTCCTTGGGCAGCGCCTGAAGTCCCGCCAGCAGCATGATCATCATGAACGGAATGAAGGTCCAGGCGTCCATCGCCTCGATCATCAACCGCGCTGTCCACGGGTCCGAGAAGAAGGCCGGGTTCTCCCAGCCAAGCGCGCGGGCGAGCTTGGCGAGGGGGCCGAAGCGGATCTCCAGCATTGACTTGCCGATCATCCACGAGACGGCGACCGGCGAGAGCATGAGCGGCAACAGGAACGCAATGCGGAAGAAACGCCGCGCCCTGATCTCTGCGTTGAGCAGGAGCGCGAGGCCGAAGGCGATGACGTATTCGACCAGCACCATCAGGACGTAGAAGATCATGTTGCGCAGCGCGTTCCAGTAAAAGGGATCGCGCGCTGCCTGATACAGGTTGTCGAGGCCGTTGAACTTCCCGCCCGTGAGCGAAGCGAGGTTCCAGTCGCTGAGCGCAAGATTGAGGCCGAAGATCAGCGGGAAGACCACCATTGCGACAGTGAAGAGCGCCGCAGGCAGGACGAAGAGGGCCCGCCAGCCACGTTCACCGTGGAGCAGAACCTGGCGGGCGCCGAGCGCCACGCCCCAAAGAAGATACGCGTAGAGCAGCGGCCGCCAGTTGCGGAGGCTAAGGGCCAGGAAACCTGTGGCGTCGAGGACCTGCAGGAGCGCAACGAGGGCGAGCACGCCGGTAGCGAACCAGAACACGAGGTGCCCGGTACGCCGCCGGCTCGCCGACGTTGCGTCCCAGAAGTCTGCTGTCCCGGCATTGGCCACCGGCCACCCCCTATACGAAAAAAGCCGGCGGCGAACCGCCGGCTTCGATGATGCAGCATGCCGCCACCGGGCATGCCAGGCAAACCCCTCGGCTAGAGTCCGAGCGATGCCTTGTAGAGGGCGATCTGGTTATCGCGGCCGATCTGGTCGGTGATCCTCTCCCAGGCTGCCGCAATGGCATCGGCGGTTTCCTGTGCCGAGGCATACTGGCCGTTGACGCCCTTCACCAGCTCGTCCTCGGCGATCGAGTAGTACTGGAAGATGCCGGGGATGCGCGGCTCGATGGCGCCGTTTGGATGGTTGTAGCTGTCGAGGTTTGAACCGAGATAGTCCTCGATGAAGGCGCGGTCGTAGCCCGCCGCTTCCCACTCCTCGTAGATGAAGTGCGAGTTGCGGTAGGGCTGGAAACCGGACGGGTAGGCGACCATCCACAGCGACAGGTCCTTGCCGCCGAGGTGCGCTGCGGCCGACCACGCGGCCTTACGCTTCTTCTCGTCGCCCGAGACACGGCTCGTGACGTAGACGCCCCATCCGAGATAGGCGAGGTTCGGGGCGAAGTTCTCCGTCTCTTCCCACGCGCCGGCGGTGTGATTGTAAACGCGGCGGGCGCCCGGGTTGATGTCGAACCCGACAACGTCGCCGACCACCGAGCTGTCCGAGGTCCGCGCGCTCGAGCCGACGTCGCCCCACCACGTGAGCGCCGCACCGGTGCCGCCGAGGAACTGGGCGAAGGCGGTTGCGTTCGGATCCGCGTTGACCTGATCCGGCGGGTAGGCGTTCGCCTTGACCAGATCCATGACGTCCTGGATCGCCTGCACCCAGGCCGGGTTGTTGACGCGCGGCTTCATGGTGTCGGGGTCGAACAGCCACGCCGGGTCGCTTGGGTGCTTGGCGTAGGCGGCGGCCCGGTCTTCGAGGAAATAGAAGCCGAACCCGCCCCATTGGTACTTCAGCGGGTCGAGGAAGCCGTACGCCGGGGCGCCGGTGAGCGGATCGGTCTTGCCGGCAAGGGCTGCGGCCAGCGCCGGGAAGTCTTCCCAGTGGCGCGGGACCTCCGCCATGCCGCTGATCGAGCCGTCGCCGAAATAGTCCTTGCGGTAGGCGAAGGTATGCGCGTCGCCGTCGATGTTGATGCGGTAAGTCTTGCCGTCCCACGTTCCGACCGGAGGCTTGAGGTAGTCGACAAGGTCGTCGGCCTCGATCTGCTCAGCCACCCATTCGGGCATCTCGTCGAGGAGGCCGCGCCCGGCCGTATCGCCTTCGAAGGGCGCGCCCATCTCGATGACGTCGAAGTCGACCGTACCGGTGGCAATCGATTGCTGGAGCCGCGCGTTGTAGTCGGCTTGCGCGAGGTCGATCCAGTTGATCGTGGCGCCGGTGTACGCCTCCCATGGCTTCAGGAAGCCGCGGAACAGGAAGTTGTGAAGGTTCTGGTTGTTGAGGCCCATGAAGGTGAGTTCCACACCGGCGAACTCACCTTCCGCGACATTGGCCTTGGTCGGCCCGAGGCAGAGCTCGCCGACCTTCTGCCAATCTGCGTCCGTCGGCGATCCCATGCCGACTCCGGGGATCTTCAGGATCTCGGCGCGCAGGCTGGCGCTGTCCTGCGCAAGCGCCGACAGCGGGCCAAGCGCGCCGCTGGCGTTCAGCGCCGCGACGGCGCCGACGCTGGCCGCGCCACGGAGGACGTTCCGCCGGCTGGCCTGCATGGCCATCAGCCGGTCATAGATGTGCTTCTTCACTGGCTAACCTCCCATTTGTTGATTGGTCCCGTCGAACGGTCGCGCATCGTCCCGCGCGCACCGACGCACCGGCGACCGCGGGCCATCATCTTCTTTTGAAAAGACGTCCGCGATACCCATGCTGAGCGACCGAACCGGAGTGCGATTTCAACAGGTGACGATGATGCGTTGCGTGCGTAAAGTTCACGCTACCACCGCTGATGCAACACGATCATCTTTCCTTTTGGGTGTCAATTGCCGCACGGGATTGCTCCGCCGACATGGAAATACATGCCAGTGAAGTAAGATGAAGCACTATCTCGGCATCGACATTGGCACGTTTGAGTCCAAGGGTGTTCTCGTTGCAGAGGACGGTGCGATCGTCGCTTCGGCCTCGCGCCCTCATAAGATGCTCGTCCCGCAGCCAGG
>CAZXKZ010000002.1:2688-4564 GCA_964641825.1 uncultured Bauldia sp. | reverse complement strand
CCGAGCATCGCCCGCGCGAGGACTGGTGGGACGATTTCGCTTTCATCAGCCGCAAGCTCCTCGCCGACAGCGGCATAGACGCCGCTTCGATCCGCGCCGTTGGCGCCAGCGCCATCGGTCCGTGCATGTTGCCTGTCGACGAGGATGGCAACCCGCTGATGAATGCCGTCCTCTACGGCGTCGATACGCGCGCTGCGAAGGAGATCGAGGAGCTCACCGGCCAGATCGGCGAAAGCACGCTGCTCGATCGCTGCGGCAACGCGCTCACCTCCCAGTCGGTCGGCCCGAAAATCCTGTGGTTCAGGCGCAACCGTCCTGAGCTGTTCGCGCGCACCCGCAAGATACTCACCTCGACGTCATATCTGGTGCACCGACTCACCGGCCGCTTCGTCATCGATCACTACACCGCTGCCAACTCCAGCCCGCTCTACCTCGTCGACGAGCTGGGGTGGAGCGATGCGCTCGCGCCGGACATCGTCGCGCTCGACCGGCTGCCCGACCTCGCCTGGACGACCGACATCGCCGGCACCGTTACCGCAGAGGCCGCCGAAGAGACCGGCCTCGCCGAGGGCACGCCGGTCATCGTCGGTACGGTCGATGCTGCGGCGGAAGCCATCAGCGTCGGTGTTCTCGATCCGGGCGACATGATGCTGATGTACGGCTCCACCATCTTCATCATCATGCTCACTGCCGCGCGCGTGCGCGATCCGCGGCTCTGGTATGCGCCGTGGCTGTTTCCCGGCCAGCATGCGTCGATGTCGGGGTTGGCCACCAGCGGCACGCTCACCCACTGGTTCCGCGACCGCTTCGCCCGCGAGCTTGGCGACGACGCCTTCAGCGTGCTGGCAGCGGAAGCGGCGCAGTCGCCGCCGGGCGCCAACGGCCTCGTCGTCTTGCCGTACTTTTCCGGCGAGCGCACCCCGATCCACGATACGCGGGCGAAGGGCGTCGTGTTTGGCCTCAATCTCACGCACAGCCGCGGCGACGTCTATCGCGCGCTGCTCGAAGGCATCGCCGCCGGCACCAACCATGTGTTCGAGACGTACCTTGAGGCTGGGCAGGAGCCGCGCACGATCCTTGCGGTCGGCGGCGGCACGCGCAATCGCGTCTGGGCGCAGGCCACCTCGGACATATCCGGCCGCACCCAGGTCGTCCGCGAGAAGACCGTTGGTGCCTCCTACGGCGATGCGTTCCTCGCCGCACTTGCGGTCGGCGACGTGAAGCGCGAGACAATCCGCGACTGGAACCCGGTGGCGACCGAGATCATCGCCGACAGGAACAACGCCGAGGTTTACGCGCGGCAATATCGCGTATTCCGCGACCTCTATCCGAATACGAAGAGCCTGATGCACGCCCTCGACGGGTAAGCTTTGCGGGTTTGTTTCCCGTCGGATCGGCGATTCCGTTGTCCGCTCATCCCCGCGAAAGCGGGGACCCAGGATTTCTCCCCAAGAGACTGGATTCCCGCTTACGCGGGAATGAGCGGAGGAAGGAACGCCCGCGACAGGGCTGGACCACTAACTCCTCGCCAGCAGCGCCTCGACCTCGGCAAGCGTTGGCATTGAGGGCGCCGTGCCCGCCCGCGTCACCGAGATGCCGGCGACCGCGCAGCCGAACCGTGCCGCCGCGACGGCATCGTCACCGCGCGCCAGCGCGGTTGCGAAGCCGCCGTTGAAAGCATCGCCGGCGCCGGTGGTTTCCAGGACCGGGCCTGCGTTGAACGCCGGTATGTGCACCGACTGCTGCCGGTCATGGAGGAGGGCGCCCGCCTCACCGAGCGTAATCAGCGCGGTGCCGACGCCCTTGGAGAGGAACCAGTCGCCAGCCTTTCGTGCATCCTCGATGCCGGTGACAGGGATGCCTGACAGGAACGTCG
>CAZXKZ010000002.1:0-2678 GCA_964641825.1 uncultured Bauldia sp. | reverse complement strand
GCGCGTAGATCGCGTGTTCGACGGTCTCTGCCGGGGCCGGATTGAACACGGTAGTCACGCCGGCCTCGCGGGCGATTGCCAGCCCGCACTGTGCTGCCGGGATCGGCTGCTCCAACTGGGTCACGAAGACCGCCGCGCCCCGGATCGCGTCCGCGGCCGCATCGACGTCGGCGACGCTGATGGTGCCGGCGGCGCCCGGAACGACGATGATGGCGTTCTCGCCGGTCCTGTCGTTGACGTAGATGAAGGCCGCGCCGGTCGGTACCTCGTCCGTCTCGATCACGCGCGCGTCGATGCCCTCCGCCTGCCACGTCGCGCGCGCGATCGATGCGAAGTCGTCGCGTCCGAGCTTGGAGATGAACGTCACCTTCGCACCGGCGCGCGCCGCCGCCACTGCCTGGTTCGAGCCCTTGCCGCCCGGGCCTGACTTGAAGCCTGTGCCTGCGATCGTCTCGCCGATGGCGGGCAGGCGGCCTGCCCTGAAGGCGAGGTCGGCAACGAAGATGCCGAGGATGGCAACGCCGCTCTTGTCGGCCATCGCCGCCTCAGGCCGCTTCGGGCGGGATCACGCCCTTCTTGAAGACGAAACAGCCATAGAACCGCCGCTCGCCGGTCTGGATGACGCAGTAGGCTTTCTTGGCAAGATCGTAGAACGCAAAGCGCTCGATCGACCCCATCGGCCAGCTCCTGCCTTCCGCCGCGTCGATTTCCTTCTGCACTTCCGCCTGCACCGGGGGGATCTCGTCCGGCTTGTCGACGATTTCCATGCGCAGCGCCGGCTGCGGCACGAATGCATCGAGCGGCATCACCGACAGAATTGCCCTGGTCGCGCGCGCCGCGCTCGCATCGATCCGCAGCAGCCTGCCGAGCACGGTCTGCCGCGCCACCGAATCGGAGGGGAAGTTGGTATCGGCGATGATGAGGTCGTCGCCGTGCCCCATCGCCCTGAGGGCATAGAGGACATCCGCGTTGAGCAGCGGATCGATGGATTTCAGCATGTCTCCCCCAAGAGGTCTTCGCGCCTTCGGGGCAGACCATAGAACGGGGCGCCGTTCTTCCGGAAGCCCCGTTTTCGGCGGCAGTTCCCGCAGCGGAGCGCCGCGCGGTATAGTGTCGCCGGCCACGCGATCTGTCATCGCCGGTGTGGCAGCGTCCCCGGTTCCGGCGACCGCATCGGAGTCTCGCATTCATGCCGGCCGCCTCCTTCGACCTCGCCATCATCGGCGGCGGCATCAACGGATGCGGCATCGCACGCGACGCCGCCGGCCGCGGGCTCAAGGTCTTTCTATGCGAGCAGGGCGATCTCGCCGGCGCAACCTCGTCGGCATCGACGAAGCTGATTCACGGCGGGCTGCGCTACCTGGAGCACTACGAGTTCCGCCTCGTCCACGAGGCGCTCGCCGAGCGCGAAGTGCTGCTGCGCTCCGCGCCGCATCTCATCCACCCGCTGCGCTTCGTCCTGCCCCACCACGCCGGCCTCCGGCCGTGGCCGATCATCCGCATGGGGCTGTTCCTCTACGATCACCTCAGCGGTGGCCGCCGTACGCTGCCGGGTACGAAAAGCCTCGACCTGAAGACCGATCCTGCCGGCACGGTGCTGAAGCCCACCTTCACGCGCGGCTTCGAGTATTCCGATTGCTCGGTCGACGACGCGCGCCTCGCCATCCTCTGCGCCCGCGACGCGGCCGACCGCGGCGCCGAGATCAGGACGCGGACACGCTGCCTGTCGGCGCGCCGCGACGGCGATCACTGGCGCCTGACCCTCCACGACGCACGCAATGACGCCCACTACGAAACCATCGCCGCGCGGGCGCTCGTCAACGCTGGCGGGCCTTGGGTCGCCGATGTCGTCACCGGAGTTGCCGGCCTCGAGTCTCCGACGAAGGTGCGCCTCGTGAAGGGCAGCCACATCGTTGTTGACCGCATCTACGGTCACGACCGCGCCTATATCTTCCAGAATGTCGATGGCCGGATCTGTTTCGCCATCCCGTGGGAGCGCGATTTCACCCTGATCGGCACCACCGACGAGGATTATGTCGGCGACCCGGCCGAGGCCACTATCGACGGCGGCGAGCGCGACTATCTCGTCCGCGCGGTCAACGAATACTTCCGCGAGTCCGTCACCCCGGACATGATCCGTTGGGATTATGCGGGCGTGCGCCCCCTCTACGACGACGGCGAAGCGAAGGCGCAGGCCGCGACGCGTGACTACTTCCTGGAGCTGGATGCGCCGGAGGGCGCGCCGCCCATGCTGTCGGTCTACGGCGGCAAGATTACCACGTTCAGGCGCCTCGCTGAGCAGGCGCTTGCGCGTCTTGCCCCTGTCTTTCCGGACATGGGTCGCCCCTGGACGAAGGATGGCAAGGTGCCGGGCGGCGATATTCCGCTCCCCTTCGGCGCCTGGGTTGCCGACCGGCAGGCGGCATATTCCTTCCTCGATCCAACTCTCGTTGATCACCTCTGCCGCGCCTATGGCACGGTTATCGACCGCGTCCTCGACGGCGTCACCAACGCTGCGGACCTCGGCCGCGATTTCGGTGCCGGGCTCAGCGAGCGCGAGCTTGGCCACCTCGTCGCCGCCGAATGGGCGGAGACACTGGACGACATCATCTGGCGGCGGTCGAAGCTCGGGCTGCGGCTCAATGCGGACCAGCGACTCGAAGTCGCCCGCCACCTCG
>CAZXKZ010000001.1:0-45654 GCA_964641825.1 uncultured Bauldia sp. | reverse complement strand
GGCCACCCCCGCTGCCATCGCCTCGTCAATCGCCGACATCCACTCCTCCACGCTCGCCGCCGGCCGCTCCGGCTCTTTCCACTGCCGCCGCAACACGACCGCCGCCTCCTCCACCGGCGTCAGCCACGCCCACTCCGTCATCCGGTCGATGATCAACCACATCGTCGCCGCCGTCTCGCTGCTGCCCAGCAGCCACCGCGCCGGGTGGCCGAGCGCGAAGTTCGCCTCGATCAGCTTCTGATACGCCGGCCAACTCGCCCCCACCACCGACGTCCGGCCGTCGCTCCACGACGCCTCGTCGCCGCACTGCTCCCACCAGATCGCCACATATCGCGCCTCCCCCTCATATCCCAGCGCCGGCCAGAACTCCGCCGGGCACACAAACCCCACCACCGCCGCATACTCGTTCAGCTTCTTCTCGATGTCCATTACGATCTCCTTAAAACGCCAACAAATGATTCTCAATCTCGGCCGCCGGAATCTCCTCCGCGAATCGCACCGGCAACGGTTGCCCGCAGACCGGACACAACCGCCGCCCCGCCTTCATCCCCTTCAGACGCCGCTCCAGCTCATACTCCCCGCGCCACAACCGCGCCACGCGAAACCCGATCCCCCGCTCCCGCGCCACCGCGCACAGCTTCGCGCACCCGTTCCCGCCGCCGTTATACCGGCCGCGCCGGTGCGCCTGAATCCGCCGCGCCAGGTCGGCCGCGTGCCCGATATAGTGCTGCGTCGTGTGCCGCCCTGGGGCGATCGGTTCGTCAAAATGAAGCAAATACACGTACCCCATCTCACACCTCAAAGCCGGGCGGCGCGGCCGACGTCGGCCGCGCCGCCCAATCCGTTACTTGCCAATCGCCTTGTTATAGGCGCTCATCGCCTCCCGCTTCGCGAACGCGTGCGCCGGCCCCGGCGACTCCCCCCGACCCTCGGCCGCGGCCCGCTTCTCCCGATACACCGTCAGCGCCGCCAGCATCGCCGCGTTGCTCTTCTCCCCCGGCTTCCACGCCGGCACCAACGCCTGCCGCGTCTTCGCGATGCGCTCCTGGTCGGTGTACATCCCATTCCGCAGCGTCATATACGCCGCGTAATCGAACTCGGCCGCCGTCTTCGCCCCCAGCGCCAGCGCCCGGTAATCCGGAAGAGGGCTAATTCCCGTCCCCTGGCCTTGCGCCGGCGCGCCGCCCGGCTGCTCCCAATCGATCTCATCCGGCGGCGGCGGACGCTGCTCGGCGGGCTGCCGAGCCGGCGTTTGCGCGCCAACAGGCGCGCCCAACGCCTCGGCCGCCTTCCGGCTCAGCCGCAACACGTCCCCAAACCGCCGCTCCTTCCCCATCTGCGTGTCCTTGCCATCGTAGGTCACGATCTCGAACGCCGGGCACTCGTGGTAGATGCCCTTCTTCCGTGCCTGCTCCTTGCTCGGATTCGCCTCCGTGTCCCCGCCGTCGATTCCCTCCGTCGGGATGAACCGCGGCAGCTTCTTGAAGTCCTGGTCATACACCCGGACTACCTTCTCCTTCAGGTTCTCGGCCGAGGGGTAGAGGATAATGAACGGGTCCCCGTTCGAGGTCACCCCATACACGTACCCGCCGATCCACCACACGTGCCCGGCGCTCCGCAGCTGCGCCCGCAGCATCTTCTCAATCCGCTCCAGTTGCTCATTCATCTCCATCACCATCCTTCGGCCGCGCCGTCCGCAGCAGCCCGACCGCGCAAACCGCCATCACGAAGAACAGCACCGCCGACCATGCAATCTCGTAGAACTCCATCAGAACACCGGCTCCCCCGTGGCATCCACCGCCACGTACCGCGGCTCGGCCGCGCTCGTCCACTCCCCGGCCAGGATCGCCATCACGTCCACCTCGGCGTAGTGCACCGCGCGCGCCGTCACCGTGTCGCACTCCCGAACCACCACCTCCAGCAGCGCCTCAAACGCCGCCCGAACCTGACCCAGCGTCACCGTTCTCGTCTCGTCAATCTTGTCCATCACGTCCTCCAAATTCGTAGCTCGTCATTCGTAGCTCGTAGCTCGTCATTCGTCCTTCGCCATCCCCGCGCGGCGCGCCAGCTCCGCCGGAACCGACCCCGCCCCATTCCCCAACATCCGCAGCGCCGCCGTTCGCGCCCCGTGCGTGCTCGCCGCATACGCCCGATCGCGCCGCAGCGCCTCGTCCATCACCTGCCCGCTCGCGATCAGCGCCAGGTCCTTCGCCCGAATCTGCGGCGCCGGCCCGGCCGCCTGAGCCGCCGGAATCGCAAAGCCGTGCCGCGCCAGGTGCCGCGCCATCCGCACCGCCAGCCGGTGCTTGCACCAGCCCCCGCGATGCCGGAAGTCCGCGCACGTGCAGGCCTCCGGGGTGATCGCATACGGCCCGATCCGCGCGCTCCGCTCGTCCGCCAGGAGCACCCGCCCCTCCAGCACCAGCGCGCCGGCCGCGTCCAGCCGCTTGCCCAGCCCCGGCTGGCTCTCCTTCCCCCGCGCCACCATCTCCGCCACCGCCGCCTCCACCGTCGCCGGCCGCGGTCGCGCCTCTTCACTGACCACTGGCCACTGGTCACCGGCCACTCGAAACCTCCCCTCCCCACACGGCACGACCCGCCCCCGCCGCGTCGCCACCCCGAGCGCGTCATACCACTCGAACTGGCTCACGAGATGCTCCCGCCCGTCGGCCGTCTGCAGGTAGAAGTTCGCCGGCTCGTCGGCCGCGTACAGCCGCGCCTCAAACGCCACCACCTGGGTATAGTCGATGACGTTCACGACCCGCTCCCCGCCAGAGCGACGTGCACCAGCTCGTCCCACTCCTCTTCGCCCACCAGGTCGATCCCGATCCGGCATACGAGGTGGTAGGCGTCCTGCAGCGCGTCCGTCCACTCCGCCCGGTTGTCCACGGTGTCGGCGATCATCTCCGCCGCTATCGTTGCCAACGTCATCGGGCTGAGGTGATCCAGCAGCGCCTCGGCGACGGGAGCAATCGGGGTGACTCCGGCCGTCTCCGGCTCGGCCGGGCCGGCGCCCGTGTAAACCGAGTCGCCGGCAAACTCATAATCCGCCCCGGCCACCAGCGGCTCGCGCCAGAACTTGGCCCGCTGGTGGGTGTTGTAGGGGTCGTGGATGATGAGCAGCCCGCGGCCGTTCCATTGCCCGGAACGAAACAAGTCGACCGCCAGGTCAATGGCGCGATGAAACGCGCCCCGGTCGTTGTGACCCCGGCCAATCTTGACCTGGTTGTTCCAGTCCGGATTCGGTTTTTCAGAGCAGGGGGATTGTGCTACAGTAGACATGATCATCTCCTTCGGGAGTTGGTTTCTGAGCGCCCCATTCAGTTTCTCAGGCCGTGTGGGGCGCTCTCTATTTCTGATCACAAGTATAAATCAACGCGCATATCTTGTCAATATCTTATTGTCATATTGACATACGAACGACGCATCATGTATACTCTTTGGCAAGAGGGCGCTATGGCCGAAAAAAAGAGGGTAATTGTAATTCTGACCGACGATCTGCACGCCGCGCTCAAGCGCCAGGCCGCTCGACGTGGCGCAACACTATCGGGGCTGATGCGCTCGATTTTGGGCGAGTGGCTTGAAGAGCAGGGCGACCCGGTTGACTGGGCAGTCGAGTGGGGTGGTCGACGCGAGAAAACAGGGGAAAGCAAACCCAATGAGTGAAAGTGTCGTTTACTTTGTTCAAGCTGGTAACTACATCAAGATAGGCACTACGACCAACCTGCGTGCCCGATTAGCGGCCCTCCAGAATGGCAGCCCATTCCCGATCTCCCTCCTTCATACCATTCCAGGCGATACCGAAAAGGAAAAGGCTTTTCAGCGGCAGTTTCATAAATCTCGCATTCGTGGTGAATGGTACGAAGTCACACCGGAGCTTCGCCAATTCATTGAGACAGGAATCATTCCGCGACCGCCTGCGCCAATGAAACAAACCATTAATGAGCCTGCTTTTCAACCAAACTTCGTTATTGAACCACTAGGCGGAGTGATTTCAGTTAACCGGCATGTTCCCCAACATGCGAAAGGCGAAGATGTCATTGCCCATATTAAGTTTCATACCTACCTTGTGATCGCCGCAGTGGTAGAGGCGGATGTGCAGTTTGACACGCTGAACGTAACTTTCACTTATCCTCTGTCGGGCGAGGGGGTCGAAGTTGCTCGCGCGGCGTTTACCCGCGAGCAATGTTGGTACATTGCAACGCCGTATGTTCACTTCTTCGGGGCTCTGGCTCACGCCACATCGGTGACAATTCATCCCGCCTTCGAACCATGGGAAGACTTCCCGCCCATTGTGATGGATCAAGATGGTCGACCGATTGTCGACCGGCTCAACCCAAGACTGCCGACTAAACCCAATCAGGAGGAACCTCATCATGGGTCCAATCGGATGGCCTGAACTCTTATCGATCGGCGGTTTGTTGTGCCTGCTTGTGCCCGTCCTGGCAATCGCCCTTGTCGTCTGGCTGGTCAGACGCAACAAGCAGCCGCCGGCCGCGCCCCCACCTTCAGACCAGCAGCTATGACCGAAAAACACCAACGAAAAAGCCCCCGGTCGCGCTCGGGGGCTTTTTCGTCGTGTGTATTGGTCGCATCCAATCATCTCGCCCCTGGCGGGGCCGCGGCCCAGGAGGCGGGGCCACGAAGGAGTAGCTATGACGTCTCCAGCATAGATCGCCGCCGGCGCCGCGTCAACCCTCCTCAAACTTTCACAACTGTTTGCGCGCCAACAAACTACCCAAACAAACTCCCCTGCTCCGGCCCATCCTCCCCCTTCACCCGCCGCGCCGCCTTGAACGTCGTATACTCCGCCGGCGGCAGCTCCGCCCGTTCTACCCCGCTCAGCAGCCCGGCCACCGTCAGCACCTGCACCCGCGGATAATCCCGGTTCCACCCCGGCGAGTGATAGAACCCGGCCGTGGCCGCCTCCTTCGCCATCTCTCGCGTCGCCTCCTCCAGCGTCAGGAAGATGCCGATAGCCGCTCCCTCCCGGTTCACCGTCCCCACCAGGTCGCGAATATCCCGGCTACTCACCTTCCCGCTCTTCACCTGCACAATCGCCCGCTTCACCTTCCCCGTATGGTCGTCGATGAAGTTGATGATCCCGTCGATACCCTTGTCCGCTCCCTTCTTCCCTTGCTTGCTCGCCCCATCCCCGCCCAACGGCCGCGCCTGAATCAGCGACAGCGCCCACCACTGGAACTGGAACCGGTCCTCGCTCGCCAGTTGCCGCGCCCCCTCAATCGTCTTCGCCGCTTCCGGGAACATCTGGTTCAGCCGGTATTTCAGCAGCGCGATCGACAGGTGCGTGATGTCGATCCCGATCCACCGCCGCCCCAGCTTCTCGGCCGCCGCAATCGTCGTCCCACAGCCGCAGAACGGGTCCAGTACCACGTCGCCGGGGTTGCTGCTCGCCTGAATGATCCGCTCCAGCAGCGCCAGCGGCTTCTGCGTCGGGTAGCCGACGCGTTCGGCCGCATGAGCACTGATAGGTGAAATGTCGGTCCACAAATCCTGCAAAGGGATGCCGTCCATCTCGTCAAGGTATTGCTTTAGTCGGGGCAATCCCGACGAAGTGTAATACAGCCTGCCCTCGTCCTCGAACTTCTGCATGTTCTCTCTCGAATACGCCCAATAGCGTCCCTCCGTTGGCCGTCGCCCCTTCCACTCATAGGATGTGTCCCCGCCTGGCTTCGCGGCTGTCAGATCTGTCGATTTAAATAGTCGGCCTGTTTCTTCATCCACGTGGCGGTAATTCGAGGCAACATAATCTGGGTCATAAGCTGTATAGACCGTATTCCAAACCCAATCCTTCGTCTTTGAGTAAAAGAGAATGACATCATGAATCCGCCCGGGTTGCTTGGCCCCCTGCTTGGCGTCGCTATGGGCCGACGACCGCTTCCACACGATCTCGGCTCGAAAGTTCTGCGGCCCAAACACCGTGTCGAGCACGATCTTCAGATAATGACTCGCCGTCGGGTCGCAGTGCAGGTATAGGCTCCCCGTCGGCCGCAACACCCGGTGCAGCTCCACCAGGCGCGCCGCCATCATCACCAGATAAGCCATCATCTGGTTCTCGCCCAGGAAACTCCGCAGCGCGCTGATCATACTCCCCACGTGCGGCAGCCCCGTCCCCAGCTCGTGATACGTCTCCTCGGCCGCCCGGTTCCAGTGCCACGTATCCTCAAACGCCGCGATCTGCGCCTCGCTATCGGCCCCGCTCTCCTGCTTGAAGAGCACGTTATACGTCCGGTTCGAGTTAAACGGCGGGTCCAGGTAGATCAAATCCACGCTCTCATCCGGGATGTACTCCCGCAAAATCGGCAGGTTATCCCCATAGAACAACGTATTTTCCAAACTCGGTGATCTCATAAGACCCTATCTCCTTCAACATCTCACCACCGCGACACCACCGCCCCGCTGGGATCGATCAGAATCGCCGCGTCCGGCTCATCATTATTCCAGATGTTCGAGCCGAACCCGCAATTGAACCCGCCCTGGCCCGCGTCCTCGGCCATCGCCCAGATCTGCAACACCTGCCCCGGCCCGATCACCCCGCCCAGCGCACAATCCTGGCTCCCCCGCTCCGAGCGCAACACCCAGCCCCCCAGGTTCACCTCCGCCCCGCCGTCGTTGCGGATCGTCACCACCTCCGCCCGCTTGTCCACCCCGACGATCACCAGCGACCCCGTTGCCGACGGCAGCGTCGCCGTCGGCAACGGCGGCTGCGTCGGCGCGGCCGTCGGCGGGATAGCCGTCGGTGGAAGAGCTGTCGCCGGCGCGCTTGTCGACGTGGCCGGCGCCGCGGTCGGTTGCGCCGCGGCCACCGTGGCTGCCACGGCCGTCGCCGCCACCACCGGCCGGCTCGTCGCCGTCTCCGTCGGCCGCGGCGTGCTCGACGGTTCCGCCGTTGCCCTGGGCGTCGCCGTTCTTTCCCGTGTCGGGATGTCCGCAGGCTCCACCACCCGTGCGCCTGCATCCGCGTTCTCTGTGGCCGTGGCCGGCGCGCGCACCGGCAACTCCGTAGCCGTAGCATCGACCGCCGCAGACGTTGCCCCGGCGGCCGTCCGCGTCACGAGCACAACCGGCGTGGCTGCCCGCGTCGGCTCCGGCTCCGGAGCCAACACCGCCGTCAACATCGTCAGCGAGCAGCAGCCCAGCAGCAGCGGCACGATCAGCATGGCCCCCTTGCCCAGCTTGCCCGCTCCACGCCACCGGCTCACCCACCACTCACGAATACGCGACCCTATTGTCATCTCGACCTCCATAAATCAAAACCGACAAGCCGATCGAAATGACGGACCCACAACCTCCCTACCAAACGCAAACGGCCGGGCAGCTTGCGCCGCTCGGCCGTTCACTTCCGCAGATAGAAAACCGAAGAACCGCTCTCAGTATAGCACACCCGTTCCAATCCGGTAACATACAGACTAATCACCATTTCACCCCGAATTCACCCCATCAGGTGATTGACACATTTGCTCGAATCGATTAATATTGCTCGTATGGCACAGATGGAACAGTTCTATACTGTTGACGAACTTGCCGCTCGATGGCAAGTTAGCGGCCGGGCCGTTCGGAAATGGATCGCGGAGGGCGCATTTCCGAACGCGTATAGGGTCGGCCCGGGCCGTAAAAGTCCCATCCGCGTGCCGGCTTCCGACGTGGAAGAGTTTGAGCGCGAGAGAAAAGTCCGTCCCGATACAAACTGATACCGGCTCTCATCATGAGAGATAAGCGGCAGGATCGCTATCCCGCAAGAAACAACGATCCTGCCAAATTGACGCACCTTTACAGCCGAATAGAAAAACGAGAGTCAAACCACTCGGCCGTTTGGCGGTCAAGCCGTGGTCGGGGAATCGAACCCCGCGGGACAGACCATCCCGATCCACGTGTCCCCGGCTCATCGAACCTGTGGCGCCAGATGGATTTGAACCATCGACCTAGGGCTTATGAGTCCCATCGCCACTAGAACGACTGTTCTATAGCCCCTTGCTCTCATGAGCCGGGGACTGGTTGTCCCCCGCTCGGCCGTTCACATTCGCCAGCGGGCTGAACCGTTGGTGGTACTCCTGCAGCTCCCGGTCATCCCACACCGCATAATAGCGAGCCGTCACGGCCGACCCCGGCGCGTGGCCCAGCAGCCGGCCCAGAGCCGCCAGGTTGCCGCCGTTGCGCAGGAACGACCGGGCAAAGGCGTGTCGGAAAGAGTGCGCGTTACACCGCCCCTTCACCCCCGCCCGCTTGCCCACCCGCTCCAGCATCAGCCGCACCCCGTTGGTCGTCAGCGGCGACCCCGAGCGCGACAGGAACAGGGCAGGGGCCTCGCTCTCCGGCCGGACCGCCAGATACAGCGCGATCGTCTCGGCCGTGAGATCGTTGAAGTAGACCCGACGGCCGCGCCGGCCCTTCTCGATGACCACGGCACACCGGTTCGGCAGGTCCAATGACTCCAGCGTCAGGCTGCACAGCCCGCCGACCCGGCAACCCGTGTCGGCCAGCAGCAGGATAATCGCCCGGTCCCTCACGTCCTCATACGGCAGGCGCGCCAACAGGCGTCCCAAATCGTCATCACTCAGGGCCTTTGGGGCTTGCGGGGGAAGTCGCACCAGCGGCACGTCCTTGGCCACGTTGCGAGTCGCCAGCCCTTCGTCGACCAGCCACGCGAACAGCCGGCGCAACGCCCGCTGGCAGCCGTGAATGTAGTGCCCGCTCAACTCGCGCTCCACCAGGTGGGCGCGAAACGCGCGGATCGACCCCACGGCCACGTCATCGAGCGCTATCGGTCCGACGAACTCGCAGAATGCCGACAGACGGCGGCCATACCACCGCCGCGTAGACACAGCGACCTCTCCCGCCTGCGCCGCCAGAAACGCCTCCACGGCTTCAGTCAGGTTCATTTGGTTCTCTCGTTTTTCTATACCGGCCAGGGCGACCGATAGCCGACCCGTTGCGGTCGAATCGGCCGCGTGAGCATATCACCACTCACCCCGACAGGGTAGGGTGAGAATGGGGTGATTTCAGGGACTAGTTTACTGGTAGCGAGTGAGCGATGAGCATAGAACTGTTTTCAATCGCCTGGAAGATCAACTTTCAGGGCAAGCCGCTCAAGAAGCTGGTACTCCTGTCGCTGGCCGACCAGGCCAACGACCGCGACGGATACTGCTGGCCAACCTACGAGACGATCGCCAAACGGTGCGGCATGAACCGCCGCACCGTCATCAATACCGTCGCCGAGCTGGAACGCGAAGGCTTTATCCGACGCGAATCCCGCTACAAAGTCGGAGGCCTCCACGCCAGCAACGCCTTCTGGGTCAACCAACAAGCCATGCTCGCGGCCGTTGCCGCCGAGTCCAATGGTGAACCACGATCACCACAACCGGCCGCCGTGGTGAACCACGATCACCACAATGGTGATCCACATGCACCATCAATGGTGATCGTGGATCACCCTAATGGTGATCCACGATCACCCAGAACCCCCATAGAACCATCAACAGAACCCAAAGAGGAACCCCCAACAGCACCAGCACCCCCGGCCGCCTCCGCCCCTGCTGCTGTTGCTGCTGCCGATCCCCTCGCGCCCATCCTCGACTGGATCGAATTCGACGACGCCCTCACCCCCAAAGAGCGCACGACCCTCGACCCGCCCACCCTCCTCGCCTGGGCCTACTGGGTCAAACTCAAATCGGCCGAGAGCGGCTCCCGCATCCACAACCCCGTCGGCCTCGTCCGCGCCCAGTGGCGCAGCGGCAAGCGCCCGCGCGTCGACCTCCTCGCCCTCGCCCGCGGCTGGCTCGCCCTCGACGACTCGGCCCGCGGCCGTCTCCTCGGCCGCCTCGAATGGGTCCTCGACTTCGCCCAGGCCGGCTACCCCACCGCCGACCGCCTCGACGACGACGAATTCCCCAGCCTGCCCCTGGCCACCGCCGCCGCCGTCTACGCCGCCGCCGGCGGCGAACTCGGCCCGCCCGAGCTCATGCCCACCCGCGTCATCCCGCCGCCCGACCCGCCAACGGCCGCGCCGCCCCCGGCCGCCGAGCGCCCGCCGCTGCCCATTGACCCCTGGCCCCACTGGCCCGCCGCCCTGGCCGAACTGGAGATGCAGATGACCCGCGCCACCTTCGCCTCGTGGCTCCGCGGCTCCACCGCCGCCGCCCGGCCCGACGGCCTCACCGTCCACGTCGCCAACGACCACGCCGTCGACTGGCTCGCCAACCGCCTCCACCCCATCATCCAGCGCACCGTCGACGCCATCGCCGGCCGCCCCCTCCCCGTCACCTACGCCGTCCGCGCCGAACCCGCGGCCGCGCTGCACGAGGTGCGCCGATGATCCCCCACCCCGGCGACCCGTCTCTCACTCTGAGCGCCCGCGCGTGCGCCCTCTCGCCGGAGCAGCGCCTCATCCGCGCCGTCATCCGCCGCGCCGCCCGCGACGTCCTCTACGGCTCCTACCCCCAGGTGCTCGACGCCATGACCTACTTCCGGTCCCGCAACTTCGAGGATGACTGCGACGGCCTCGGCCTCGAGCCGGACTACATCCGGCGCCATATTCAGGAGCAGCTCACCGCCATGCCCAGGAAACTCTTCACCGAGGATCAGCTCCTCGCCCTCCACCGGCAATACGTCGAGGAAGAACTCTCCCTTGCCGAGCTGGCCCGCCGCCACAACACCAGCTCGGCCACCCTCTCGCGCTACTTCGCCCAGGCCGGCCTGCCCATCCGCCCCCGCGGCGCCACCACCGCCGCCCGCTACCGCGACCGCCCGGCCCCCCCGGCCGCCGGCCCGGACGCCCTGCGCCAGCTCAGCGACCTCATCGCCAACCTCGACCGGCTCGACGGCCGCGGCGCCATCCGCCTCACCCTCACCCTCGACCTCACCGTCGGCCCGGAGAACCCGTCATGAGCACCGCAACCAAGCAGCCTCTCTCTGTCGTCCTGCCCGTCGCCGAACGCCTCGTCGCCGCCCTCCGGCCGCACTGCCTCCGCATCGAGATCGCCGGCAGCCTCCGCCGCGAGCGGCCCCTGGTCGGCGACATCGAGATCGTCGCCATCCCGATCCGGCCGACCGATCTCTTCGGCGCGCCCGTCAAAGGAAAGACCCCGCTCGATGTCTTCCTCGACAGCAAGGGCATCACCTTCACCAGGCGCGGCGAGCGCTACCAGCAGTTCGCCTACGGCCGCCATACGGTCGATCTCTTTCTGCCCACGGCCGAGACCTGGGGCAGCATCTTCACCATCCGCACCGGCTCCTGGGAGTTCTCCCGCTGGCTCGTCACCTCCCAGGCCGCCGGCGGCGCCGCGCCCAACACCATCCAGCCCCGCGACGGCCGCCTCTACGAATCCGGCCGTCTTCTGGCCACCCCAGAAGAGCACGACATCTTCGCCGCTCTCGGCCTGGCCTACATCGAGCCCTCTGAGCGCAACGGCCCCATCGCCAATCCGCTCCGAATCGATCCTGTCTGGAATTACGCCTGAAACCAAAACACAAGGAGAAAGGAAATGCCCAAAGGAATTCCCAACAACACTGGACCCGTCGCCGGCGAAGCAGCCCGCAAGATCACGCTGACCCTCCTGCCCGCCGACTACGCGGCCCTGGCCGCCCTCGCCGCCGAGCAATACCGCACGCCTGAACTCCAGGCCGCCTACCTGCTCGCTCGCGTCCTCCGCGAGAGCGGCCGAACCGCCGACGCAATCAACGCCGACGCAATCACCAACCCCACCGCCGCGCGCATCCTCGAACGCGCCCGAAACTCTACCCCCCCCCGCGAATGATTAGCGCCAGATGTTGGCGCGCCAACATCTAACCCGAAGGAGAACCAACCATGACAAAGAAACGATTGAAATCCAAAGAGGAGCTGCCCGAAGGGCATCTGTTCAGGCTCGGCGTTTTCGTATTCACCCCCGAGGCTGAAGGTTACGCAATCGATAACGGGTATATCGACCATTACGCATTCTTCGCGCCTTACATCGAGCGACACGTGCGCGGAGACTTCGGCACTGACGACCCCTACATCCAAAACGCCAACAGGCAGGCCATTGACGGGCCGACGAGAAGCGGCGGGTCCATTCTCTCAGGTTATGAAGTGCCCGTTGACGCACCTTCTCATCGCATCATGATCCTCACCACTCAATATAGAGAGTCCACGTGGATCATGGTTTCCCAACTGACGGAGTAAACCCATGCTCATCCACGTCCCCTTAAACTATGTGCTCGATAACCCCTTCCAGCGCCGCCAGGACTACGGCGACGTCGCATCCCTCGCCGCCGACATTAAGGCCCGCGGCCTCCTCCAGACGCCGATCGGCCGCCCCCTCCCCGACTACCTCGCCAAGTTCGACGCCGTGGCCGTCATCAACGGAGGCCCTGGCTAACCCGGACTAGCCCTCCCCACCCCCAACAGAAGCGCCCCCGGTATCGGCCGGGGGCGCAGGCCGGGAATGGAGACCCACCCGGCCGCCGATGATTGTAGCAGTTTAGATGCAAATGGAGACACAAAATGTTAAATCGCACTATCGCTAAATACCTGTTTTACATGGTCGCCGTTATCCTGTTCACGTGGACGGCATCGCTAACTGTATCGTTTATCCAATCGGTGCTGCCCAATTCGTTTTGGGCCGTGCCCTATCTCGCGCTGGTCGTGTTTGACGGCGGGCTGATCGCGTGGATGTTCGTCTTTCTTAGCCATGCCCAGGGCAACATTCAACGGGCGACGGCGCTCATTCTGACCATCGTCAACCTGCTGGGCGTTGGCTTAATGGTTATCGCTGAAATCCTGCTCGACGGCCAGACCCTGACCGCCGCGCCGGAATCGCTTGGAACCGTGGCGGTCTGGGCTATCGGCGTCTGGACAATCATCAACGTCGCCGGCGTCGTCCTGTTCCACCTGGGCGACAATGAAGCGCGGAAAGAAATGGCGATCCAATCCGAAAAGGACGCTATCTTCGAGGGCGCGTTGACGGCGCTTAAGAACCGGCGCATTGCCGCCCAACAGGGACTAGCCGATGAGATGAGCGCCACGATGTTCGCTCAACTGTTGAGCGACATCCGCGCCGACAGTGACCGCAACGGCATCCCCGACCTGCTGGAGCGCGGCCAGCAATCCGGCCCGCGCATCACGACCACCGAACGCCCGCAACTGACGGCCGACCAAGCCGCGCAAGTCGCCGCGTTCCTGTCCCTGGCCCAACCCGTCGATACAGGTAATTCTACTCAGACCGCCGCGCACCACGCCACCGACGTATCGGCCGCGCCGGGGCAGGGGCAGCCTAACGGCCCGACGGCCAAGCCGCTAGGACGAACGGGAGGCCCGGAGGATTTTCGTTAGCCGTCGCCGCTGATGAAGCGAAGCGACGGCGAGAGACGGCCCCGGCGCGGATGGGAATGGACGCGCCGGGGGGAATGGAGAGAGTTGACACTAGTGGCCGGTCAGTTGCCACTAGTGTCAACAGAGTAAAACACGCCATAGAGCGCGATTTGCCACCTTATCAAGAGACTGACGCCGATATAGTCTTACAGGAAGAAGTCAAGCGCCCGGTGAAAGGCTGGCGATTGGAGCAAAACTCAAACGGCTATTGGCGCTGGCGCTATCAGGCAAAAGACGACGCGGGCCGCGCCGTTACTTATTATAACAAGTCCGGTAAGGTAGCTTACAAAAAGGGGTCTCAATATGTCAAGCTCGGAGAACTCGATGATGCAAGAGAAGAAGAAGCCCGGCTTAGATCGCATGAGTAGATTTGACGCCGTGGCACTAGTGGCAAATATGGCGTTGGAAGTCAGGGACGCGGGGCATGATGTAATCGTACGCCATGCACTGATTAGTGGCAATCGGGGCATCCTCGTCTTTATGCCCGGCTTTGAACTGATTGACGGAAATCTGCGATTAGTGGCAAGTGAAGCGGTCGAACCGCTTGCGGTCGGGACCCAGCCATGATATACTTTCTATTGTCTAGGTTCATGGTTTCGGGGCGTTTTTGTTGCCCGACAATTGCATACTCTGTGGCAAACCTGCCACCTTTACTCACGGGCACGCCCCGGCTGTGAACCTAGACACTTCACAGAGTAAAGGTGGCAGTTTTGCGTTTTCGGAGTGAATCATGTCGATTTATTTCATTCGTGACGATGGATATATCAAGATCGGTTTATCTGCTGACCCGTGGCGTCGCCTTGCCAGTTTTCAGACATCCCACCATAACGAGCTAGAACTATTGGCGGTCATGCCCGGTGGTGCTGACTTAGAGGCCGGGTTACATAGGGCGTTTGCTCAGTACGCCAAGCGGGGGGAGTGGTTCGAGGAAAGCCCCGCACTACTAACCTTTATCGAAACGATTAAGGCAACTTTCCCCAACGACCAGCGGCGGCCTGAACAAGAAACGGTATGCGAGCCGAGAGGGAAATTCCAATTGCCCATAGCAATAGAAAGTACTGACACAAACCAGCAAGGTGTATACAGAAACGTCCAGAGCAAAGAGCCGATGAATCCGGGCGATTCATTTACATTTCGGATGACACATAAAGGTCACTTCCAAAGCCCAAGCTATGATCCATTCCAACTTTGGGATTCACTATCACTAGATGGGAGTGGGTATTGGCGGCGGTGGGTGAATGAGGAATGGTATGTAATGTGCGCTCCAGGATTACGCTTTGATTTCATTGATATGCAGCACGTGCAAGTGTCACGTATTGGGGACGTATTAGAAATAACCCCATCTCAATATGGGATAAGCCCCCGAACTGCGCTAGAGATGGGATTGAATACTTCACTTAGAAATGCTGTTTACAACCGCAAGAATTGTGGTAGTTGGCTTGGTATCTACAATGACGAGAGGATGGGCATAACAATAGCCATCAGGAAAATTCGCGAAGGAGAATATGTTAATTTGGACGTGCCAGAAGAAGTTATTGAATATTGGCGTAGCTACAAATCTAAAAGAGCCTTATCGCAAGGCGTCATTTTGGAATCGTAGCCCCGCCCACACCGAGGCCACGCCATGAGATACGACAGACATATCGAACAATGTGAATACTGCGATGTTGTGCATCACCCCATGACGCGATGGGTACATCCCGTATCCGGCGAGATGATTTTCATCCATTACGTTCGGGTTATCACGCTCCCCAATGGCAAAACAGATTTGCTATTTGAGGAAGAAAACGATTGTTCGCGCAAGGCCGAAGAACTTGGTTTTGTCAAGCGGCTCGACTTGACGCCTAAACGGTAAAAGGAGGATTGACATCAATGACAGGTTTTATAGACAGTCCAACGCCTCCGAGTTCTGAAGGGGCGAAGCACGATCTCCTAAGCGCATCATGGTATCCATATGATGCCAGTGATGAGTGGCGAGAGTCTTGGCCGTCACCCCCACCACCAAAAGCCGACGATTGGGCAGTAGCAGCGGCGCGGGGCATTATTCACAACTTGCTAGATCGACGCGCTATCAAGCGTGGATTCGAGAACGTGGATGAGGATGTGCGTATCGAGATTGTAGGAACGATTGCCATGATCATCCGCATTGCTGATGAATGGTACACCCAACAAAATGAGGCCACGCCATGATCCTCCTCGGCGCCACCACCCTAGCCTACATCCGCGGCCTATCCCCCCCAGGCCGCCGACGCGCTCCAAGCCGTCGCCGACATGACGCCGCCGCCGCGCAGGAGGGGACACGGCGGCGGGGCGCTAATCGGCCGCTCGTGCTCGGCCAGAATAGCCTATATGGGCAGATTCGACAAGAGCCGCTCTACCATTTCGCGCGTTTCTTCGTGCAGATGCATACGCGCCCGATTTTCTTGATACCATGATGTTGGGTTGGGGTTGCCGACAATGGCCCATCCCGCGCCGATCCAATCCGCTACCATTTCCCGTACATCGGTTTCGGCCATTGGAAGCGTTGTTGTTTCGCCGCGATCCCATGTCAGCATCCACCATTGCCAATGGTGGCGGTTTCTCTTCTGATGCCGATTCCACGCGGCGGCAAACTCCGGCGATTCGACATACTGCTTGCTGCCGTCGTGCGCGTAAAACGTCTGCACATACGGAAGCCATTCATCGAGCAGAAACTTGTCCCAATCGTGAATCAGCAATCTGTAAAACGGAATACCGCCAACAATCCGACCACCGCGCCACACAAAATACTTATGGCGCAGCACGTAGCGCAAATAAGCAAGATGGCGTCTCATGTTGGTCTACTCGTGCCTTGCCATGATGCGGGCGTGTTCCATTTCGACCGTCGCCGCCGCCACCTGATTGTCGTTGTAGTTTTTCGCCAACGACGTGACCGTCACCGGCACGACAATCGCCACGACCGCGCCGACCACGGCCAGCGCCAACGCCTGCCACAATTCGCCTTGCTCGGCGGTAATGACCCCGTAGGCCACCAGCAGCGGCACAACGGCCGCCACGATCCCGCTAATCGCCGTCAACCATTTCGATTCGTTACTCATCACACTCACCTTATGTGTCCTTGCCCATCTGGGCCAGATTTAGCGCGGCTGGGCATCCAGCACGCCGATTAACAATAGCAATTCATCCCGAGCGGCCGATAGCCGCTGCTGAGACTCCTCAATCAACCCATACGCCGCCGCCGCCCGGTTCGCCAGCGCGTCCCAGTCCACCGGCTCGTCCGGCTCATCCGGGGGGATGGGTTCCAGCGCGCCGATGGTCGTGCCGTCACTGGCCGCGCCGATGAGCGGCGACCCCGACAGCGGCCGGTAGTTATCGCGGTTGAATCCCACGTCGAGCACGTCCCACTCCGCGTGAAGCGGCGCGGCCGGATTGACCAGCATCAGATCGCCGATGATGTCCCCATCGCCGCGAACGTCCGACGTTGGCCGCACCGTCCAACCGTTGTGGTGGAACTGAATCCGCGCTGCTGCCCGGGCCGCAATCACGGCCCCCGCCGGCGCGGCCGTCCAGTCGATCACGTTTTCCGCGAACGTTGCCGCGCCGTGCGGCCTGCCCTGCACGTTCTCGGCAATGTCCACGCCGCGCTCTGTTTTTGGCCCGGCGACGAACGTATTGCCAACCACCCGCGTCCCCACATCCAGTGACGTGTTGTAGTTGTGCAGGTTATTCCTTACCTGGAATAGTTTCCCGTTGCCAACGACAAGGTTCCCTTCGATGACATTCCCCGCCGACGGCGCAAACGAGCCCGACGCGCCGCGCTCATCCCCAATGATAATCCCGGCCGGCGCGTCCTCGACCTTGCCGACCGGCTTGGCCGCGCCGGAGTAGATGACCGTGTTCCCCCGGATCACATTGTCCTGGGCGCAGTTGATGTAGATGCCCACGTGGGCGCAATTGATGATGGTATTGCCCTCAAAGAGGTTGCGCCGCGAGTTGCGGTCCACGTTCAAGCCTTCACCCAGGCCGTTGGCAATGGTGTTGTCCCGGATGACAGAATCGACTACATCCGTGAAGAGAAACGACCCGTTGACGTTGCCCTGCTTGGTAACGAGCCGCTCCAGGCCCACGCGCATGATGGTGTTACCCTCGATGAGCAGGCCCGTAAACGTCTGCCCGGCGGGGGGATTTGCGCCCAGGCCGCCCTTGTAGCAGTCGGTGATGGTGCACCCCTTGACGGTGGTATAGCTCGCGCCGATGCCCACGCCGCGGCCGGGGCAGTTGCGGATGGTCAAGCCGACAGCCTCAGCGCCCTCGGCATTGAGCTGCACCGTGCCGCCGAAAGTGTCCGTCTTGGTCGCGCCGTCCCAACCGCCGTCAACGACGGCATCAGGCACGCCGATGACGCGGATGGCCTTGTTGATGTCCACCGTTTCGCGGTAGACGCCCTCGAATACGCGCACCTCATCACCCACGGCGGCCGCGTCGATGGCCGCCTGAATGGCGGCAAAGTCGCCGCCGTCGCCTACGGTGTAGATGGTCATCTATATCTCCCCTTCCGGCCGCAGTTGCCGGGCCAGTGTAACCAGCTCCTCAGTCATCCCATGCCGCTCGGCATAATCGACCAGCGCCCGCGCCCGCTTGCCGCGCGTCTCGCCGACGATCTCTTCCGTGTCAATCCCCAGTCGCGACGCCAGGTCGTCGATTTCATCTCGATTGAACAGCGCCGCGATGACCTGTGTCAGCGCCCGGCTATCCGGCATGGGCGCGGCCGTCTGCCCGTCGCTCGACGCCACCGCCGGGGGCACCCATTCCGGTATCAGGCCTTCACGCCGAAGTTGCGCGGTCAGGATGCGCACGCCGATCTCCAGCTCGACGATCCGCAGTTGCAACTGCATCATCGCCTTATGGTCTTGCTCACGCCCGCGCTGGATGTCACGCAGTTCCCGCGCGTGGTCGGCCGCGATGGCCATGAGGTCGTCGTTCGACTTAATGAGTTGGTTTAGTTTTTGATGCTCGGACGCGGGGATCGGCCGCGAGCGCGCCTGAACGATAGACACCGCAATCACGACCACGCCGGCGACGAATGCAACCGTCGCCGCCACGGCGAGAAAAACGAACATGTAGCTATTCGGTTCCATCGTCCTCGACTTCATCTTCATGCGGCGGGCCGGCCAGCCGCTCGGCCTCCTCCACCGCCAATAACCCGTACAGAATGGCGAACCCGCCCAGGAACATCACGACGGCCAGAAACCGATGCACCGCGCCCCACAGGAGCAAGCCCTGCGGCGAGAATCGCCCGGCCAGTAACAGTGCGTAATAAACCACACCTCCCGCCGCCCACAGGCCCGGCAGGACGGCCAGGAGCCGCGAATCGGGCCAACGTCGCCCCAGGGCCACGATGACGACCAGCATCGCTGCTGATGCGATAAGGCTGAGGGATTGGAAGATGACGGTGATCGTTTCCACCTCGTTCCTGAGCCTGGCACGGACTCTACGCGATTCCGGGCACGTTCCGCACGGTGAATTCGATGACGCCGACGATCGGCAGGTCGTCGCCCAACGCGCCGTCGTACTGCGCCCGAATCACGACCTGCCGCCGGCCGTCGTCTCCGGCCGCCATCGACAGGTCATCGCCCGATAGGACGACGGTGATCTGATTGGCCGGCACGACGTCGACCTCTGACCGGCCGTTGACCACGTTCCCGTCGCCGTCGGTTAGCGACCAATTGATCGCCGTTGGTGTGATGAGCTGGTCGTCCTCGTCCAGAAACGAGGCGACCAGCGCCACGGTTGAGCGTTCCAGTGCAACCGTCATTTTCCTGTCCCTCCGGCGCGAGCTGCGCTTAGCCATTGGCCGCCGTCACGGTGTAGGTCACTTCCAGCGTATCGCCGTTGTCGGCCGGCTTGGAGGAGGCGAAATCGGTCACGCTGATGAGCGTGCCGGTCGTGCCGCCCTTCGTGCTGTTCGTCGTGCAGAAAATGCCGTAGATCGTGGTTGTGGCGTTGATGCTGTAGCTGGCCTTCGAGGCGCTGTTGGTGATCTGCTGCGACGCGGCAGCGGCGTGGCTGTAGGTCGGCCGCGTGCCCTCGCTGTAGGCGGTGATCTCCGACCACGTGCCGTGCGAGGCCATCGTGTCGGCCGCGTTAGGCGTGCCCGAACCTTTCAAGCCCAGGTACTCCGTGCCGCCGAATCCGCTGTCCAGCAGGTAGTTCAGGCCGGTATTGACGAAGGTGTTCCTGACTCGCTCGATCCACTTGATCCGGCCGTCCGGCCCCCGGCAAACGATCTCAAACTCACCGCGCACGCCCAACGCGCCGATGACGTCGGCCGCCTGGGGTACATTTCCGCGAAACTCCATTACATCGCTCATTGGTTTACCTCACTTCTACTCTTGTAGGCCATGCGGCTCGATGTCCACTCGCGGCCCCTTGACCGCTCCGGCAACTCGCGGCATGGCGACGTCGAACTGCACGGTCATGGCTTTTATAGCCAATTCGATGCGCACAATTCCATTTGGGAGCAGGAAGACGGCCACGCCCGACAGGCCGAGCGTGTCCTGCACCGCTTCGACCCAATGCATGATCGCCGCGACGGTCGCGGCAAACTCCAGCCGGTCGCGCGCGGTCACGCGCCAGTTGACGGTCGTCGCCTCGGTCAGTTCCAGCACGTCGGCCGCGAGCGCGTGCAGAATAAATGCGACCTGGCCAAGCGCCTCGTCCGACAAGTCCAGCGTGTCGGCCGCTCGCGTGCGCATAAGCGACCGCAAGGCATCGGCGAACTCGGCCGCGTCCTGAGCCGTGGCTCGCGCCCGTTTCAGCAGCGCGGCCACGTCGCCGATCGCGCCGGCGTCCAGCGCGCCGGCCAGCAGGCGCCGGACGGCGGCCAGGCCTTCGCTCAGTTCCATCGCGTCGGCCGCGGTGGCCCGCGTGCGCCAGCCGGCCGTGGCCACGGCCGAGAGATCGAGTGCGTCGGTGGCAATCGCTTCGAGGATGCCCGCTATGTCGCCGGTCAAAACGAACGTGTAGCGCAGCGCGTCGACGGCCAGAGCCGCCAGGATGCGCCGGGCGTCGAGCGCCTCGGTCAGGCCGTAGGCGTCGCCCGCCGTCGTGCCGACGCGAGTTTGAACCGCCTCGACGTAGTCGACCGCGTCGACGCTCTGGGCGCGCACGGCGGCAATGCGGTTGATCGCCTCGTGAAACGCCACCGGCTCGGTCAGGCTCATGGCATAGGTCAGGTACACGCCATCGCTGAGCAGCAGCGCATCGCCGACGGCCAGCCTGGCCAGCGTCAGCACCGTCTCACTCAGTTCCAGCGCATCGGCGACCAGCAGGCTCACAGCCGTTGCCGTCGCCGCGGCCAGAGAGAGCGCGTCGCTCGTCGCCGCGGCCACAATCGCCTGTCGCGCGGCGTCGTCCAGCAGCGCCAGCGTGTCAGCCGCCGTCGCGGTGATGGTCAGGCCGCCGACGTACCAGTCGAAGACCAGCCGCGGCGGGTTGGCCCCGTCTTCCGAGTGGAAGCGGATATAACCGCCCGTGCCGTTGTTGATCAGCAGCAGCACGAGATCGCTGCTGCCGCGCGTCCACTCCGGCAGGGCGAACACCTCCTCCAACACCGGCCCGATGTCGGGCGAATCTTTATACGCTCCCACGCCGATGTTGGCCGCGTTCCATTCCACGCCGCTGGTGAGCGGCGTCCGGCCGCTGAAGTCGGCGTTGGTAGTCGACAGCGTCGCCGGGCTGGCCGTCTTGTGCGCCTTGATGGTCAACCCCGGGTCATCGGCCGTGACCACGTAGAGCTGTAGCTTGGCCGAGCCGGGCACGATGATGGCATTCTGCGGCACGTCCGGATTGTGAAATTCAAGCGCGGCATAGGGATGCGCCGAGCGCACAGGCAGCTCGGTATTGGTCAGGTTGATCGTCGTGTCGGAGCTCTCCGTGCCGTCGACGTCGGGCACGATGTCGACCTCGCCCGAATCGGCCGGGGCAGGGTAGGAGGCCACACCGGCCACGTCCAGCGCGTCGGCGGCCGTGGCGCGCAGCACGGCCGACCGGCCGACAGCCGGCAGCAGTTGCCACGTGTCGACCGCCGCGCGCCGGATGATATAGCCCGGTGTCGCGCCGTCGGTCACGTCCAGCGCGTCGGTCGCCTCGGCCGGGATCCGCCCGCCGGCCGCGACCGTCTCGATCAGGTCCAACAGGTCGGCCAGCGATGTCCGGTAGTCGGCGCGCGGGCTCATCGTGCCCGCCAGCCCGACCGACTCGACCACGCTCGCCCGCAGAATCCGGCGTGGTGCCGGCGCGCCGGCCAGGTCGAGACCGTCCGTCGCCGTGCTGCGATAGATGCCCCGTCGCGCCGTCGATTCGAGCGCGTCCAGAATGTCGGCCGCAGTCGGTCGATACGTGGCCCGCCGCGCAACCGCGGCAACGAACTCAAGCCCATCCGTCGCCGAGGCCTCAATGACCTGCGGCCCGCGCGAGAAGAAGAAGCGCCGTCGCCGCCGGATGACCGGCGGCTTACGATATACGCCCATTCACGCTTACCCTAACTCCTCGAAGATCAGCGTCCCGCTCATGCTCAGGCTGTCCGCCGGCGCGGCTTCCAGCCGGACGACCAGCGTCGTGTTGGCCTGGCTCGCCCCCGGCCGCGCTTCGGGCGTGGGGATGTACTGCCACCCGCTGCGAATGTTAAACGCCTCCGCGTGCAGCAGCGCGGCCGTGCCCGCGCTGGCCTGGGTCGTGTTGTTGATCTCAGCCGTCGTCCCGGCCGCCGCGTTGGCGCTCGATTCCAGCGGCACCGGGGTGAACGACGACCCGCCGCTGCCGCTGGTCGTGTGACCTCGTTTGATGGTCACGCGCAGCATCTCCTCGGCCGCGTCGCCCACGTCGCTTGATTGCGACAGGTAAATCGCGTGAACAAGTACCGGCTTGTCGTCGGCGGGGGATAGCTCAAAAAAATCTTGTGCCGCTGTGACGGCTATATTTTCAAAGGTGATCGCGTACATCCGTGACATTTTCTACCTCGTGTTGTATAATCGTTGCCATTACATCAGACAATATCAGGAGAGCATCTTATGCCCGCAAGAGGGGCAATTAAAGACAGTTGTAAATGTAAAAAATGCAAGCGCGTTCTGTCTCGCGATGCGTTTGATGTTTATTCCAATATCCCGGCCGGGCGTCATACCCCAAAACGGCGCGAAATATGCCGAGAGTGCCGCGCTAAATTTAAACGTGGTGAAAACTGGCATATTGTTCGCGGGCTTGACCGTCCGAATTCTCCCAATGAAGAAGGTTTGTGCTTGTGTGGTTGCGGGCAACCTGCTCCCATATCCAAACGAACTAATAGCGCAAAAGGCTTGGCGCAAGGGCATCCAGCTCGATTCCTTCCAGGTCATAGTCATCGGGTTCTTTCCGGCCAGATGTACACCGTCGAGAATGAGACCGGATGCTGGATATGGCAGCGAACGGTTCAAAACACGAAACGTCCGCAGGTCAACATCTGGGATAAAGAAACAAAAACCCGCAAGCACAAACTGGCGCACCGCTGGCTTTACGAGCTGCATAAAGACCCTATACCAGATGGCTACGAACTCGATCACCTTTGCTGTAATCCAATGTGCGTCAACCCGGATCACATGGAACCAGTTACACCGGCCGAAAATCTGGCGCGCAATGTTCGGCGCTTGCGTTTTGCCGGGAGACACTGGATTAAGACAGGCGAAATGCCTTAAGTTCATTGACTCACCTCACATCCTGATGTAAGCTCGCGGCCGACGCGGAAGTATCAGACTGCCGGCCGCAACCAGCCCCTTGAATCGCACCGCCACGCCGACCGTGCGGACGGGAGTAACGGCGCACGTAAAACCGATGCCGATGTAACCGTCGGGAACGGGACAATAAGCGCCCGACCCGGCGATCTCGCCCGTAGTCGAAGACCCCTCATTCAGGTCATACAGTTCAGTATGCGCACTATAGGTGCTGCTCCAGGTCCAGGTCGGGTTATTGGCCGCATTCGACACAGCCATCGCCAGATGCATATCTTCCCGACCTGACACCCCGGCGCTGTAATACGCGTCGTTGTCGATGGTGATGGAGCTAACGTCGGTATCGACAACGACATCTGTCTGTGCCGCATCGTAGAGCGTAAGCGCGCTCAGGATCGCCCCTCCCATGGTGGCGCCCGGCGAAGCCACGATATCGCTCGTTGCCGCGGCCGGATTGATGAGATACCAGATACCCGCATAATACGTGCGGCTTGACGACGTGCCGGTTATGGATGCGGCCTCGATCAAATTCTGGCTATTCCACGTAATCCCTGTCGGCGTGATGCCCGATTCGTTCGTGCGCATGAACGATGCCAGCACGGCCAGAATCCGGTTGGAGTTCGATCCCGACACGGCGTAGCTGCCGAGCGTGTACGTGTTGAGATTCGTTGACCAACGCTGCGTTTGCAGGTTGTCGTAAGCCATGGCTGTTTACGCCTCAATTTCGGCCGCGGCGGCCGTCGCGACACCTGCCTCAGCTTCGCCCGCCGCCTCGGCGATCAGGGTTTCCAGCAGCGCCAGCGCGCCGTCGAACGCCGCAACCTGACGCTCGGCTTCGGCGATGAACTGAACGCGCTGGGCCCGAATCTCCGCCTGCTTATGTTTCAATGTCTCAATGTCCATCGTGTTCGATCCTTTCTCTGGTGTTGGCGCGCAAACAATTGGCATCACAAGGCGGCCTCTACTTGCCGGAGCCGCCGGTCCAACTGCCAAATCGCGCCGGTGATAAGGCGCTGCATCCGCGACAAATTGACGAACGTGCCATCGATCAGTCCCAGCCGTTCCAGGTCGGCGCGGTTGTAGCGCAGCCAGGCGGCGAACTCGCCGTCGATGTCGTGCCCGGCCAATGCCAGGTCGGCCGCGCGCAGCAGCCGCACGTCGTCATGGTCGTCATACGTGCCGCTCGCGCCGTCGACGTACAGGTCGCCGTTGCCCTTCACCAGGAGCCGACTTGCCCCGTTATTTCGCACCGCGAACAGGTTCGCCCCGGCCGCGAATGAGGTCACGCCCGTGCCCGATTTCTGCGCCGCGTTGACTACGACGGCCGCCAGCGCGGTTGTGCTGTTGATGGTCGATGCGTTCGTCGCGTAGCCGCCGAATTCCGCGCCGATGGCGTCTTCGGTGTAGCCGCCGATGCGCAGGCCGCCGGTCGTGTTGCCCACCTTGCCCATCGCGCCGTAGGTGTAGGTGATCACCAGGCCCGTCATGCCGTGATTGACCTGCGCCGCGTCGCGCAGGATGACCGCGTTGTGGCCGTTGCCCAGCAGGTCGGATGTGATCTGGCCGAACGCCGAGACGCCCGCTGTCAGGTCGCCGGCCAGTACGCCCGTGCCGATGAAGGCCCCGGCCGCGCTGACCCGGGTAGCAGACAAGACAATATCGGTCGCCGCGTCCATGTTAATTGTCGTCTGCGCTTTAATCTGGACACTGCCGCCGCCGCCACCGGGATTGCGCAGGAGCCGCATATACGTGCTGCCGTCCAGAGCAAACTCCGCGCCGGTCAGCAGGCCGCCGTATGTTTCTTTGCGCCCGCCGATCCAGCCCAGCGCCGTCGCCCCGTCCTTGAAATTAATGCGCCGGTAGGGCAGGGACAGGGCTGCGCCGACGACGCTGATTTGCTCCGATTGAATCTCGATGCCGTTGGCGTCCAGCACGACATTCCACGCGCCGCTGTTCCAACCGGCCTTGAATCGCCCGTCGCTGTCGAATGCCGCCTGACGCACGCCGCCGTTCCACGCCTCCAGCACGCCGCTGTTGCCGACGCGCGACAGCTTCAGTCCGGTCGTCGGCGCGGCGAATGAGCCGGTTCCCTGCCAGATGCCGCCGTTCGCGCCGAGGGTCATTGGCCCGGCGAAGAACGACTCGCCCGACGCGTTCAGCAGGATGACACCGTTATTCACACCGCCCGCCCGCTGGTACAGCCCCAACACGCCCGCCGCGTTGTCCCAGAGCAGAAACGGCTTGCCGTTGACGTATGGCCCCAGGCGCGCCGACCCGCTCGCGGCCTGATGGAAGAACGTCGTCGTGGCATCGCCGGACGTGTCCGTGCCGAACCGAACGTCGCCCGTATAGGCCAGGTGAATCGTCGGATTGCCCGCGTAGTAGGCTTTCAGGTCAACGTTGTTGAGCAGGATTCCCTGATCCGAGGCGACGATGTAGCGCGCCGACAGCGAGCCGTCGGCCAGATTCGTGCCCGCGGCGATGCCCCACTCGTCGGCCGACTTGCCCAGCACACCGCGCAGGTTACCCTCGCGCACGTGCGGCGTCGGCAGCACTGTTCCCGATTGCCAGTCGGTGACCGAACGGTCGGCGGGCACGGTGAAGATGTCGATGTAGGGCGCGTGATTGAGATCGCTGGTCAGGATGACCCCACCGGTGTAGGACCCGGCCGTCTGCCCGACCCGCCCCCAGCGCACGGCCGCGGCGCCGGCGGGAATGATGTGATTGAGCGCTCCGCCGCGGCGCCGAACGACCGTTATCGGGTGATAGCCCGCCTCGCCGTTGGCCAGGTCGCGGCCGACTATCGAGCCGACCGAGGTCACCTGCAGATAAATATCGTACAGGTTGAGCGAGCCGCCATTGACGACATCGGTCATCGACTTGATGCGAATGATGTCGTTGGCGGCGAAGTAGCAGAGGCCGGTCGCCAACGACGCCGTAACGTTCAGCGTGAAGGACGCGCCGATTCCCGGCAGCTTGTTGTCGGCCGCGCCCACCGAGGGCGCGACGGTCGTCGCCGTCATCACAGCGACGGTCCCGCCCGTGGCATGCATCTCGTCGGCGACGAATACGGTGGCATGCAGCTCGCCGCGGATGAAGGCGTTATTGAATTCCACGTCGCCCTGACTGGTTATCTCCCAGCCGGTCAAGCCGGATACAAAAGCCGGCGTGCCGCTCTCCAGATCGCCGCCGCCGGTCAAGCGGATGAGCGGATTGCCCGCGCTGTTTTCCACGCGCCAGAGGTCGGCCGTCTGCCCGGCCATCTGCTGCAGGTAGACGGTGACATCGTCCACGACCTTTGACCGGAAGAACGCCGTAGCCACGGAGTTGTTGGCCGTGCCGACGGACAAGCGGCCGAGGCTCAACCCGCCCTCGGTGTTATTCTTGAGCAGCGTGTCGAACGTGGAGTGCCCCAGCGCCGTGGCGATGACGGCATGGCCGTGGCCGCTGCCCGACACGCCGCCGACGCCGTTGGCGCTGATCGCCGTCGGCACGCCCAGACGCAGGTAACCGCTGTTGAACGTCAGGCCGCTGCCGGTCGGGTCGAGGTCGATGTGCATGACCTTCGAGGCCATACGCAGACCGTCGCCGGCCAGCGCCTCGGCCACGGCCAACCCGGACGCCGACAAGTCCAGCCCCGACGGCGATTGCAGCAGGACGCTCAGCCCCTCGTCGACACCGAGCGGCCGGATCACCATCCCAGACGTTGGGCCGAGTAGTACGCCGACCGCCTGGCCGCTCAGGAAGATGCCGCTGTTGTAGCGCGTGACGGGGGAATGATGCGCCGATGGGTTGGCCGCGTGCGCCGACAGATCCACACCGTCGATGGTCACTCCGGCATTGGCGAGCATGTTGCCGGTCAGCGTCCGCGAGCCGTCCGTCCGGAGATACTGCGGATGGTCATCGTCCAAGAGGCCGGTCAGTCCGCCGTGGTCGCTGCCGCTACTGCCCCCGCCGACCGTGACCGACCGGGTGGCCGTGCTGGAGGCCCGCGTTGCCATGCGCCGCTGCGACTGAATGACGGAGCGAATCATCCGCGCCACGCCGACGGCCGCCGAACGATACATCCCGGCATAGGGCGACACCAATAGCGTCGTGCGCGGCCGGCCGTTCACCAGCCGCTCGGTCGTCTCCAGCACGACGAATGAGTTGGGCGTGTCGGGATTCGGCACGCTGCGCGTTTCGTTTTCAATCGACACGTACTGGCCGGGGTGGATTAGGCTGGGCACGAACGCCTCGATGGTATAGACCATCCGGCCGCGCGCCTGATAGAGCGTGTTCATCGCCGACAGTAGCAGCTGGTCGGCCGCGGCCGTCAGGCCGATTGGGTTCCCCGCGTCGTTGGCAGAGATGTCGCCGTAGCTCTCCACGACGGAATGAATCCCCAACGGGTCTTCGGTCGACTCGACGTAGTCCGGTTCATACAGGTCGTCGCTGACGTGAACCGTGAATCCATCCACCACGGCATTGGTGACGGCCTGGGCGCTGCAATAGCGCAGCGTGACTTCGCCGTCGCCCGCGCGGGGATAGACGCGGGTGATGACCGGCTGCGACTGCTTGCCGCGCAGCTTAAAGATGGCCCCCTTGCCGATGTTGAGTTCGTCGGCCGCCTGCCGGGCCTGCTCATCCGTGTCGTACATGATGAGCTGGACGCCGCTATTGTCGGCCGTGCGCCGCCAGTCGAGCAGGTACGCCGGCAGGCCGCTGACGAGGATACGGTGGCGGAAGAACTCGCCGGTTCGTTCGGCAATGGCGGAAAGGAGATCAAAGACACTCTCGCCTTTGGGCACGTGCGCCGTGCCCTCGGCCGAGCCGTTACCCGTCTGAAATTGAACCTCCCACTCCGGCGCGTATTGCATGATTTGCGTGACGTCGGAGCTGGTGCGCGCGCTGTAGTCGTAGGCTCTGACGGTGTTCCCCGCCGTGGCAATCGAGGTCAGGCCGTCACGAATGTAGACCGCGTTGATGGAGCTGTTGACCTTGACGATCAGCGTCTCGAAGACGGTAGCATTGTCGAGCGTGATCTCGACTCGCTGCCCATTTGCCATGTTGCCCGCGCTGGTCAGGCTCAGGCCCGCGGTGCGCACTTCGACCGAGTTGCCGGCCGCCGCATCACTGGGGATGTCGGGGGTAAACTGGATCGTGCCCGCGGGCGCGGTCGGTGGGTTGACGGCCGTTACGCGGGCGATATGCCAGTCGCCGTCGTTGGATGCGCCCATGCGAATGCGCACCTCGTCGTCGACATCGACGCCGCTGACGGAGGCCAGCGTTGCGCTGTCGTTGCCGGCCGGCGCGCCGACGCTTAGCGTTGTGGTGGCCGGGCCGGCGGCCGTATTCAGCAGCGATACCTCGATGATCTCCTCTTCACCGATGGGCACCCAGACCGGCTTGCGTGTCAGCAGCGACTCCATGCCCGGACCCGAGGCGGTAACGATATTGAGGCCATTGGCGTCTACGCCCGGCTCGACATCCTCAATGATGAAGCAGGCGACCACGCGGGCGACGATGGGGTCATAGCCGGACACGGCCTTGTAGATCATGCAGACGCGGGCCGGTACGATGAACTGATCCCAGTTCCCGGTGGCGTAAAACGACGCCCGGCCGCGGCCGATACCCGACGTGATGCGGTTCCACTCGACGGTGTTGTCGATGACGGTCGTGATCGACGTCACGCCGCCGACGTTGACGGGCGAACCCGCCGTGACCTGGTCGAGCTCGTAAAACTGCGCCGATGTGGTTCCCCAGATACGTGGCATGGCTAGGTCAGGAAGTCCTTTAGCTGAATATCGACTGCCACGGCGATGTGGCTCTCCGTACCGGTTCTAAACGGCGGCGACCAGTTGCCGCGCACGTCCATCAGCCGCGCCGGGGCCGTCTTGGTGAGGTAGGTAGTCGCGGTCGGCAGGCGGCCGTTGAACGTGCCGTGCTTGCCTTTCAGGGCGATCAGGTTGGCCAGCTGGGTATGCGCGTTGGGGTTGGCCGCGCTGAAGATGAGATTGAACGTCATGAGCGGCGGCACGAGCGTCGCCGGCCCGGTTCCATCGATGTCGATGATCGCCCCGGCGTCGTTGGCTTCCATGTGCGTGATGACGCGCGGCCCCTCGGCCGGACCGTCCTTGACATGGACCCCGGCGGCCGTCGCGTCGAAGGTGATCGACCCGTCCGTAAAGGACGCGATGCGCAGGAAATAGGTCATGGCAGAATCCCCAGGGCGCGGAGCGCGGCGATCACGTCCGCGCCGCTCTGCTCCCAATTGATGGTAATGGTGCGCCGGGTCGGCACGCCGTTGATGAGCCGCGTCGCGGTCGCCGTGCCGGTTTCCACGGCCGAAATATCCATATCCATCACGGCCTCGTATGCTTTCGCCGGACTGACGAAGCCGTCGACCAGGCCCTTCGCCTCATTGACCGCGGCCACGGCCGCTTCGGTGTTGGCATCGATGACGATGGTGTGTTCGCTGGGCAGGTTGGCGACGAAGTCGTCCTGGTAGCCCTCGCGGAATCCCCTGTCCTCCGGCGCGGGCATTTCTCGCGGGCCCAGGTCGACCGCGTAGCCGCCGTTCAGGATGCGGATGGCATTCTCGACCGTGGCCGCGAAATCCGCCCAGGCCAGTTGGCCGTCGCGCGCCTGCTGGGCAAGATTCTCGATGATGGTCTGCTGCTGCATGGCATCAAATGCGGCATTGATGCTCTCGGCCGATATACCCATTTCCTCGGCCAGCGCCGCCAGCGGGTTGGCGCCCGCGCCGCCTTCGCGCATGGCGTCGAACATGGCCTGTTTGAGATCAAGGCCCCATCGCTCGCCGACCTCTTTTGCGCCTTCAGCCTCCTGGACAAAGTCGGCGAAGAGTTCCCCGCCGCGTCCCTCGATCGCAGCGACGTAATCCGCCCAGGCATCCCGTGCCTTGATGGCTATCCTGGACTGCTCGAGGAGCGCCTCATTAACCTGACCCAATCCCAGAGCAGCATATTGCCAGTTACCGGACTCCAGGTCGGCGAATATCTTGCGCCCGCCGACGCCGCTATTCGACAGTTGAACGAATCGGGTCAGCTCGTCGCTGAAGTCGCGCACCTGCTCCGTCTGGCGCGGCAGGTTGGGGATGTACTCACGAACGCCGCCGATGCGCCGCTGTTGGGTGTAATACTCTTCCAGTGCCTCGGTCAAAATCCGGTAACGCTCGGCCGCTATTTCAGCGTCGCGCGGGTCGAAACCAAGCTCGATAAAGTTCGCGCCGCGCCGCCGCTCCATGTCGCGGATCTGCCGATCCACTTCGGTCAGGTCGACCCCCAGTGCCTCCAGCTCCTTGCGGACTGAATCGGTAGCAAACTGGAACGCGGCCGTGCCGCCGATTTGCGCCAACAGGTCGCCCGACGCCTGGCCGACCCGGCCGATCGCGTCAGTCAATTGGTCGGCATTCTCAACGGCCGCGGCCAGCCCCTCAGCCATGCCCTGCGCAAAGGCGACCTTGAACTTGTCGCCGGCGTTGGCGATGGCCGTCTCCATAATCTTGAGCTTGCCGGCCGTCGTGTCGGCCGAGTCGCCCAGTAGCGCGATCTTGGCTTCGCCCGCCTCCAGCACGGCCAGGTCGAAGGCCTCGTCCAGCCCGTGCCCCGCGTCGCGTAAGGCCTCGGCCCGCGCCTTCACGTCTTCCATCGAGAGGCCCAGCGAATCGAGGCGAGCCATACTGTTGTTGGCGAGCGTGAGGGTTAGCACCTGCATATCCCAGCCGAGCTTGCCGATGACGGTAGCCAGACGAACCGCGCTCTCCTCGGTCTTGGCCAGGCCGAGACTCATCAAGTCCGTGCCCGAGGCAATGAGCTGCGCGTCGGTCATCATGCCCGACGTGGCCTCGCGCAGCTTACCCAGCAGCGCGTCGCCGGTCGTGTTGATGCTGGCCGCCAGGTTGTCGAACCGGTCGCGCGCGGCGATGAGCTCGGCCCCCTCGCCCAGGGCGCTGTAGACGCCGCCGGCGACATTTCCGACCTTGCCCAGCGCGCCGGAGATGACGTCAATCTGCGATTTGAATTCAGTCCAGGAGCGTTTGGCGTGGTCTGATGCGTCGCCCGCGGCGCGCATTGCCCGCTTGCTCTCGTCGCCGACGCGCTCGATGGCGTTGGCTGCGGCGCGTAGTTCGCTATCGCCGGTGAATTTGGTCGCTACGTTGTATTCAATGCCGTCGGCCACTGTCCGCTCTCCTCACGTAGCTTAAAGATGTAGGAAACCAGCTCCCAGGCATCCGGGTTGGCATCACACCATGCCACGAGGTCGGTGGTTTTGCGGTATCCGGTCATGGCGAGGTAGACGTTGCGCGCGTAGCGGGCACGAACAAACTCGGCCGCCGGGTAATCCATCCAACCGCCGGGATAGGGTGGCCCCCACTCGCGAAAGAGCCACCAATCCAGCTCCGGCGGCTTCGTCTCGCCGCCCTCCGCATACGCCGCTACTGCGAGGACGAAGGTTTTGGGACGGCTATCGCGGCGTCAAAGTGGCGCGTGCAAAGCAGGCCGTAGTAATTGACCTCGGCCGCCGTTAGCTCGTCCACCGGCGTGCCGTCGAACAGGTAGCGGCGCGACGTGGCGCCCGTCGCCCCGTCGGTCACGTCCTCAAAGCGCGCGTCCGGCGAGAGAATCCACCCGGCCACTATCGCCGCCTGGAGCGACGCCTGCCGCTCGTCGGCCAGCGCCGCGCGGTGCGGGTGCGCGATATAGGCCCGATTCCATGCCGCCACGTCGCGCTGAAGCAGCTCCTGCTTCAGTTTGAACGTGCGGCCGAATACGTCCAGTTCATCTTCGTTCGCCATGCGTCATCCTTACGCGGGCGCGGCCAGCGTCGGGTCGTTGTCGATGGTCAACGTCAACGAGTAGGAGATGAAATTGTTGGATGGCGACGACTTGGTGAAGCCGCCGCTGCGACCGTTGGCAGACGTGTAGCGCGTGGCCCCGCTCGTGATATCGATCGCGCCGCTCGTGCCCGCCTTGATCGCCCCCTCCAGCGTGTGAGTCGCCGACGTGGGAGCGATGAAATCGACCACGAACTGCCATCCCGTGCCGATGACCTGCGTCAGCACGCCGTCGGCCACTGTTTCGCTGATCACCTGCCCGGTGTTTTGCGTCTGAATGCTGCGAATATTCGACAGCGTTGTCGCGCCGAAAGTCGCTGTTTGTCCCTGTCCGGTATCGCCTGCCATTCTTATACCTCGTAGTCTGTGATATCGAGGACGAAACGCTGCGCGATCGAATCCGGATCGGCCTCATCCTCCTCGCTGAAGTAAGGTCCCAGCGGCGTCGCCGCCTCGATGCGCGATGTCAGGTACGGTACGGCCGCCAGCGCGGCCAGCACGCTCTGACGCAGCGCCTGAAAGGTGTCCAGCAGTGCCTTGTCCGATCGGCCGCGGCGGTAGTCCAACAGCGTCACGTAGACGCCATAGACCGCCTGTGGCGTCGTCCATGCCTCGCCGGGCAGGACAATCACCTCATCGGCAATGGCCACGATGGCCCACGGCGCGCGCTCGCGGCTGGCCGTCTGCGGCGTCCGGTAATCGTTCACGAGCACGCTCCCCTCCTTGAAGAGAGGAGCCAGCGCCGCGGCGACCTGCGCCTGACGCGTCGCTTCGCTCATCGTCGAATCGCTCCGATGGCAAACAGGTGGTTCAGTTCCCGGACCAGCGCCGGGCGCAGCGACTGCCGCTCATTGCGGAGAATCGCCTCGGCCGTCCACCAGCGGCCCCGATGCATCCATGCCTGGCCGCCGCCTTGCCAGTCGCCGACGACAAAGCCGGTGTACGGCTGCCGGTTGAAGATCGTCGCGCCGCCCTGAGTCGGCCGCGCCCCCCATCCGTCCCGCAGGCGGTAGGTGCGCCGGTATCGCTGGCCTGGCCGCTCGGCCGGGTAGGGCGTGGAGCGCAATCGCGGCAGCGCGTTGACCGCCCAGTGATAGGTCGCCGCGCTCATCCGCCGTTGCCCCTGGGCTGCCGCGTTACGCAGCGCGCCGGTCACTTCATCCTGGCCGCGGACGGTCAGCTCGAAATGAATCACACCGCCTCCGAATACGTGACGACGTGGAAGCTGACGCTGCCCACGCCGACCTCGTCATCCTCCAGGCCTGAGAGCGCCCCGATGCCCACCGCGTGCTGCCGGACCCACAGGTCGGCGGCCGACTGGATGGACAGGAGCATTTCGTCGACCGGCGTCGGCCGCTCGGCGAATCGCCCCTGGCCGTTTACGCCGCGCACCAGCCCGGCCGTGTTGGCGTTCACAAAGGCGGCCAGCATGGCGACGACCGTTTCCTCGGTCGCCGGCGCGGGCAGTCCGGCCGTGGCCATTGCCACGTCGAGCATGGCGCTGATTTGCACGCGCCATGCCTCGACCTGGGCCAGCGTTGGGACCGTTACGTTGTCGAATCGGCCCGACGCATTGGCGAACTGTGGCGTGAAGGCGGCAACGCCCTCGGCGCTCCCGTAGCTCATCCGGCCGCCTCAGCCCGGCCGGGCTTCTTCCTGGCCGGCGGGTCTGGCGCGGGCGCTTCCCTTACACCTGCTTCGCCCGCGCCGATCCCGGCCAGCGCCTCGGCCACGGCTTCCAGTACGGCGAGATGCCGGTGCGCCGCGTCTCCGCGCGACGGCCGGATGGACAGGTCTCCGCCCAGCCGTCGCGTCTCGGCTTCGATGGTCGCGATCGCTCGCGCCGTCCGTTCCGCCAGAATTGTCGCGTTCATTGCGACCTCCTAAACGGCCAGCGGCGTGGTGTAGCCGGTCGGAATCGTGTAAGCGCCGCCGCCGATGTAGAACGCCAGCGCGGCCGTGCGATTCAGCGCGCCGAACCCGGCGTAGCGGATCATGCGGTACTCGTTCAGGTTGCCGTCCGGCGAGTGGTTCTCAACGAATAGGCCCTGCAACGCGGGCGAGGGATATTCGCGCATCGCCAGCGCCGGCGTGGATGCGCCGCGCGCTACCATCAGCCCGTGCGTGGCGGGCAGCACCGACCACTCGACCACCCAGACGCCGGGATCGACGTAGCCGATGAGCTTGTCGCCAAATCCCCGGTCGATGGAGCCGATGAGCTGCGACTGGCCGTCGCCGAGCCGGATGTTCGGGTCGGCCACGTCGTGGAACGTAGCCAAGCCCATGATGCTCGCCTTCAGCGCCGTCGGCACGTAGGCGACGTAGGGGCCATCGTTTTCGACGTGCTCGCTCAATTCATCGAGCAGTGTCGGGAACGGGTTCGCGCCGTCGGCGATGGCCGCGGCCTGGGCATAGTAGTGCGTGTCGGTCGCCGGCGTGCCGTCCTTCTTCAGGTAGGTCACGGCGTCGCCGTTGGCCAGCGGCTGCACGGTCAGGCTGCCGAACTCCGGGTCGACGTAGGTGTAGCTGGTATTGTCCAGCAGCGCGGCCAGGATATGGCGCTTCATCCAGTCGGCGTCGCGCCGCAGCGCGGCCAGTGTGTACCGGTCGGCTTCGGACACCGTCATGAGTGCCCGGCTGACGCGGTTGTCGCCCCAGGCCGTGCCGCCCCCCTGAATCGGGAACGCGACGTCATAGCGCCCAACATCCTGGACGGGCTTGGGGTTGCCCCACTCGTCGAGCGGCTGGAGCGTACCGCCCCCGCCGATCTTGTAGCGGCGCATATAGTCGGTTGTGCGCTCGACCAGTTCGGCCAGGGCCGCCTGCACCTGCCGGTTGTGTTCGGCGACGGACGCGGCGATAGCCTCAGACACGACCCTCACGTTGCCGTTCGCCACGCGGTCGGCGGCGATATCGGCCAGGGACAAAAATCCGTAGCTGTTCAGGTTAGCCATCTTTCATCGTCTCCTAGTTGCCGAACAGCCACAGCAGCTTGTCGGCCGTCGTGTGCCCCCAACCGGGGACGACCATACCGACGATGACGTCGACCGTGCTATCGCCGACAGCCGTCGAGAACGTACCGTCGGTGTCGGACACGTAGATGTCGTCGCCGAAGCTCAGCGCGTCGAGCGCGTCGCCCACGTCGACGATGCCCTGGTTGATGATCGTCAGCGTCTCGCCCGCCGCGGCGGCGCGCGTGGCGATGCCGCCACGCTTGACCTCGGCCGCGGTCGTGCCGTTGCCCAGCGCGATCTTGCCGGTCGATGCATCGAAGCGGCAGCGCTGTCCGGCGGCAATCGCCTCCACGGCCGGGCCGGTGAACTGCATCACCGTCTCCACCGGCCGGGCTTTGGTAATCGTCAGATTTGCCATGTTAAAGCCTCTCTAGAATGTCTTTGCGGCTCGCGCCCGGCGCTCATCGTCGGTCAGCTTGCCGGCGCCCTGCGGCTGCGGCGTCGGCGGCGTAGTCGCCTGGCGCTGAGGCTGCCCGTTGGCCGGCTGCATCATCGCCGCCAGCGCTCGCGCATCCTCGGCCAGGTCCTCGGCCGTCTGCCCCTGGAGCCGCTCCCACAGTTGCGGGATGCCGGCCGCCTGGGCTGCGTCCTTGCGCAGACCGTCATACTCGATCTGCCGCAGGCGGGCCTCCAGGTCGGCGCGGGTTTTCTTCTCAGACTCGTAGAGTTCCTGGAATCGACCCTGCTCGGCCGCCTGCTGCTCGGCCGCCGCGGCTTGCGCTTTCTCGGCCTCGGTCAACCGGGCCTCAACGTCGCGCATCCTGCGCCTGTAGTCGGCCGCCTGTTTGCGCGCCAACTCAAGCGCGGGCAGCGCCTCCTCAAGCGTCATCTGCTGCTTGCCGCTATTCGGTTGTTCCTGTTCGGGTTCGCCCTCACCCGCCTGGGGTTCTGGGGTAGGCTCCTGGCCTGTCGTGGTCATGGCGTCCTCCGGGGACTGAAAATCGGAAAGCCCGCCACGAAGGAGTTCTTCCTTCGTGGCGGGCTGTTTCGCTAGTGCGCCTGCCGTCGCCGGTTATGGTGTGCCGGCCACAGAGATGCGGTTTTGGCTATTCTAGCGCGCGGCCGATTACGCTGTCCAATTCAGTCTCCAAACCGTTCCAGCTCACCGATGCGATTGTTGACCATGAACCACTCGCCGTCGATGAAGATCACCTCGATCAGCAGCCGGCCGCGGCCGTCGCACTCGCGTTCCAACTGCAGCAGCCGCCGCGCCAGCTTGGCCGCTCGCGCCGGCAGCATCACCGACTTGTCCTTGCCGGCCGGGGCAGAGTAGCGCACGGATGGTTCGCTCATTTAGAATCCCTCCACGCCGAAACCGACGATTGCGCCGGCCGGCTCCATCAGGCCATACTCCTCATCACAGCGACAGGAGACGCGGCAGATCCGGCGGCCGACCGGTTTGTATGCCGGATCGCCCTGCCGAAACCAGACCCCATCCAGATCGATGCAATCACGGCAACTGTCGCCGCGATGCCGGTGAGACCTGACCATCAGGACCGCGCCCGGATTGCGCCCGGCGACGCCGGCCCGCTTCTGGTCGTAGAACGCCTCGCGCCCGGCCTGCATGTACATATCCGCCCGGCGCGCGGCGCGGCCGTCCAGCGGCTGCTCGCCGCCGGCGATCTGCCGCGCAAATTCTCTGAGGTACTCATATTGTTTGCGGATGATTGCCCCGGCCCGGCCGCGCTCCACGGCGGTCATGTTCTCGACGCCCCCTGACGCCGCGGCCACGGCCGCATAGTTGATGTTCTTCACCGCGCGGGCCATCGCCGTCTGCCACTCGGCCAGCCCAATGCGGCCGTCGCGCAGTTGCGCGGTCAACTCGCGTGCCGACCCGCGCCCGGCCGCGTCTACGAACCGATCCAGCTCGGACCGAACCTGTCGCGCGGAAATATAGCGGCCGGTCTGCGCGTCGCGGTAGCGATGCTGCTCGCCGGCACGGGTCTGGATAGCCGACCAGACGTAGTTAGGCATCGGCGGCCCCGTCATCCGGCGCGGTTTCCGGCGCGGCCGTCAGCAGCGCCAGCAGCCTGGGCGAGCCGTACTTCTCAACGAATGCCAGCATGAGCGGTGTATCGTCGGCGACGTGAATTTCGGCGAGGCGCTCCAAATCGTCATCCGTCCATTCAATCGGTCGGCCGCGCGCGACCTTGCGCGGCGATTGCTGGGGCATCATTGCGTCAAGCCCTCGTCGGCAAACGTGTCGGTGCGCAGCACGGCGTCAATCTCCTCTTCACCATATCCGGCCATCCGGTAGGAACCCTCCAGCGCGACGCCGTTAGCCACATGCTGCCCGGCCTCAGTCACCATCGCCGCGCGGGAGCGGCCGAACACCGGGCGCTCGGCAAAAACGTGATCTGTCAGGCCGTCGTCATATGTGCCGATGACGACGGCGTCGAACACGTCCGGCTCCAATTCGGCCACCTGGGCAATCGACAGGGCCATCATCTGCGCTCGGACGAGCGCTCGCTCTAATCCGTCGCGCATCTCCAGCACGCGCTGCTCGGCCTGGTTGAGCAGGAGTTGCAGCGTCTCAGTCGCGATCTGGATGCCACGCAGCGTCGCGACTCTGTACTCCGGCAGGCTGTCGATGATGCCTTCGCGCAGCTCGGCCATGCGCGCGTTCAGCGCAGCGAAGTCGAGCGGGTTCCCGGCCCACGAGAGCGTCGCCATCCCCGGCATTTCCACCACGCCCAGAACGCCGTCGCCCGCCTCGGTGTACATTGTCTCCAGCCCGGCGGCCGTTCCCGTCGGCGCGGACAGCGGGCGCCCGGCGGCATCTACCGCGTTGGCGTTGACCACCGCCAGCGGCCGATTCAGTCGCGCCGCCTGCCAAGCCAGCGCATTGTATCGATCAATGCCGGCCACCTGCCGCCGCCAGTGAGTGTCCACTCGCGCCCAAACGATGGGGAGAAAGTCATAGCCGAGCTCATCGAAGGCAATAGCCCGGATCGCGCCGGCCGGTTCGGCGTCGTTCACCATCCGGCCGGGCGCGGCCTCATAAAAGCGAACGCCGGCGAAGCCGTCGGGCCACTCCTTGCGCCAGACCTCGACGAGGACGTGCCGCCGTTCCTCCCCGGTGAAAATGCTGGTCAGGCGCGGCGTGTCGATTCGGATGCCGGTCAGGAAGTCACGCTCGTCGGCGTCCCACCAGCGAACGGTGGACGGCAGGATGTCCTGCAGGTAGACGGCCGTCGGCGGCGCGTCGTCGGCCGGCCGTCGCTCGGCCACCTTCAGAAACACGTCGCCCAGCGCGCCGGCTGTGGTCGTTAGCGTTCGCCGCAGCGTCGGGAAGTTCGACCAGCGCCAGATGCGGTCGACGGCCGCGGCCAGCGCCGCGCTATTCGCGCGGCCGTCGGTCGGTTGGATGACCAGTTTGCCGGCGAGCGTGTTGGCAACGTAGAACCCGACGACGGACGGGATGGGGTTCCATTCCGTCGGCATCGGCGCGGCGACGCGTCCGGCACGGTAGAGCCGGTCATACAGGTCCTCATTGTAGTAGTACGCCCAGCGCAGATCATACTCCGCCAGTCGCGCCGATTCGTCGGCCGTCTGACCGGGCCTGATCGCCAGGCTATCCAGCGCGCCGCTGTCGATGAGCCGCTGGCCGATACCGCCCCAGAACCGCTGGCTGAGGCGACTCATCGGCCGCCCGGTCGTTGTCCACTCGTTCGTCATGATTGATTTCCTCCGCGCGCGCGCCACCCCTCGGCCAGGATGTGCTCAAGATAGATCACCAGCTGACTGAATGCGTCCACCATGTCGGCGAATTCAGTGTCGGGAAAGGTGAATAGCTGCTTCTCGAATTCATAGAGCCATGGCGCATCGATCGACGGCTGAGGCAGCAGGACGCAGCCGCGCTTGCACCATAGCGCGGCCTGTTGGGCACGCTGCACCTTGTCGCCAAACCCGGCCGGCTTGAAGGGCACGAGCAGCCTGGCCAACCAGTCATCGCCCAGACCGAGCGTCTGCACGACGCCGGTTCCCGATGACATATCCTCGATGATCACTGCCTGCAAGCGGCCGTCGCGATTGTCGGCCGACGCCTTGTCGCGCACGACGTCGGCCAGGTGGGGAACCAGCAATTTGTCCTGCCAGACGCGCCGGACGAGCAGCCGGTAGTCGGCGGTCACTTCTCCCACCACCAGCGCCGTATAGGCGTTTGCTTGCCCGGCCTTCGTGGCCGTGTCATAGGAGTGATACCGGCCGACGACGCGATGGGCCGTTGCCGGGTTTCGCTGATCGCCGTATCGGTTGGCGCCGCGCCACCAGTCGCGCAGGAACGGCTTCCCGCCTGGATCGGTCACCCACAGGCCGTCTTCCAGTTGCTTGCGCTCCACGTCGTCCAGTTCCGCCAGACCCTTGCGGTACGAGATCTGATCGATGTGGGGATTGTCGGCCAGTCGCGCCGGGATGAAGATGCGGCCCGTCTTTCGCCGGTGCGCTACCGCCTCGGCCGTCAGGTCGGGCATGAACCGATCGTAGACCCAGCCATGCCCCACGCCGCCCGGATTGCTGGCCGACCGCATGCGCAGCGGCACGAGCACGCCTGCCCGCCGGCGCAGCCGGGAGAAGAGATAAGTGTACTGGTCCTGCATGAACTGGGTCAGTTCGTCGAAGCCGATGAACTGGAACTCGGCCGACTGGTAGCGGTATTTGTCGCGGTCGGCTTGAAGATAGCCAAATGTGAGCGTTGCCCCGACCGGAAACACCCACGTCTTCTCGCGCTCATTCCAATGGGCATCCGTCCCTTCAAGCCAATCATGTGATCGATCCATCACCGCACCCGGCAGCGCCAGGTCGGCAAACGTGCGGCGCAGCAGCAGCGCCGAATAGCCGGGCACGTCGACGTACTGAAGCGCGGCCATCAGCAGGGCATCGCTCTTGCCGCCGCCGGCCGCGCCCCCATAAAGCGCTTCGAGGCAATCCAGCAACAGGAATGCCTGCTGCTTCGGCGTCGGCTTATGCGGGATGTACTTCGTCATCCGCGGCGTCACGGCCCTGGCCAACTGGTCGTAGTTCGACTGCGCCAGATTCAACCAGAATTCGGGTGACTGCCGCGAGGTGCTCTGCACCGTCATGAAGGCGTCCTATCTCCTGTGTCCGGACGGGGCCGCCGGCAGCCCCGGTCAGCTCATTCCGGGTCGTATCAGTCGGGAGCCCCAGGGCCCGACGCGCCAGCTCGCTCGCCGACTTGTTCAGGTTCACTGCCGCGTTGAACACGGCCGCGTTCGCCGGGTCGAGGATGATCGTCGTCTCGCCGCCGGCCGACACCGTCTTCTTGGTGATGTGGGGTAGGGCCAGAAGATCGCCCGCCTTGGCGAACTGCGTTTCGGCCGCTTCCATCTCCTTGTTCTCCAGCCACGCTTTCTTTTCCTGCCGCGCCCGCTCTCGCTCGGCCGCGTCGCGCTCCAGATAGAGAGCCGTAACGTTCTCGATGACCTCCCGTGTCAACGGGTGCGCGTACCAGTGTCGCTTCTCGTAGAAGTTCTTCTCACCGACGATGATCGTCCGGCGCTTCGGCCCCAGCACGCCGTTCTCTCCCGTCCACGGCTCGCCGGCAATCGTCGCCGCGGCCAGCGCCCGGATCGTCTCCGCTCGCTGTTGGCGCGCCCGCCGCGTCGCCGGGAAATCAGGCCCTTCCAGCCGGTCGAGCTCCCCCTGCACCTGCCGCTCAAAATCGTCCATCATCCGATCAAAAGACATTCATAAGACATTGAAAGGACATTGAACTGAGCCTTCCCTTTGTCGCCCGGCCGAGTAACATGTCCCACAGTAAACCGATTTTGGAGAACAAGAATGAACAACCAACAGACCGCAGCCGACCAATACAAAGCCCACCTCGACTCGATCATGAACCTGCTCGACGAGATTCGCGGCGACGTAGCCAAGCACACCACATTGTTCGACCGCAGCGACCGGCGCTCCTGGTCCCTCGTAGGCGACCTGGGCCACGTCGAGGAGATGCTGCAGGAAGTAAGCGACTTTCTCAACAATAAGGAGTAAGCAACCATGACCAACCTGCTCGACCACCTGCGCCCCGAAACCCTCGCCCGGCTGATCGGCGAACTCGTTGCCGACCACGCCGACGAGATGGACGACGGCGAATTTAACTTCAAGACCGAAGCCGCCAAGAACGCATACGTCGACCTGCTCGACGCCGGCATTCGCAACTGCGGCGACGAATTCTTCAACCTCATCGAGACCGCGGTCGACCGTGAACTCGGCCGCAAGGAGCAATAACCATGACCACGAGACCCATCGACAAAGAAGACCTGCGCGACACGCTCTACGAGGCCCAGGAGCACCTCAACGAAGCCATCAGCCGCATCGAGACCTACGTCCGCGCCACCGGCGACAGCTACGCCGAGGCCTACCTCCTCGACCACCTGAAGATCTTCGCCGGCCGTAACCACGGCTTCCTCAGCAGCGACCTCAACCTCGACGATCTGATCGAGCAGCTCGATGAGTATGAGGACGGGGAGGCCGACGAAGAAGAATAAGCCCCAACCGACTTTCCCATCACCCAGCGGCCCGGCGACGGGTCGCTGCCTCTTTGTCGGCCGGCGCGTCACGCCAACCTCCGCAACGCCCGGCGTGATACGACCTCCCGGCCGCCGTCTCCGAATTCGATCAGCACGCTCCCCAGCTTCCCATGCGCCACAATGCGACACGGCCGCCCAAACAGCCGCGCTCGCTTCTCGTTGTTCCGCCAGGCGTACACGTGTGTCAGTTCTCGGCCCACCTTCGCACCTCGACAAAGCCAAGCACCAGATGCCACCGGTAGATGACGCGCAACGAGTCCGTCCGGCGTAAGAATTTAACCCCCTGCCACGCCGGCCACCACCAGACCAACTGAAACCGGCCGGTATTCATGGCGCCTCTCGCTGGTCATACATGCTTTCTAGCCCTCTTCAAATCGATACCGGTACCGCGCATCGAACCATTCATAGACGCGCGTCTGCAACGGCAACCAGTCAACGTATGGCATCGACCAGTGCCAGTTAACCCACTCCATAAACTCATCCAAATCTCCGTCAATGTCCGGCTCGGTAGCGCAGTTGATGTGGAACCCGCTCTCCGTCACCCGGCCGTCCTCTTCTTCCCACTCATCTATGTCTTCGACGACTAGCTTTCCGCCACATATCGGGCAGATGAAGGCCTTTTCCTCAATAACGAACGGCAGGTCTTTCTCGCTCAGGCTGATTAGGGCGATGCTCATGGCTTCACCACCTCCCCCCGAATCTCAAACGCATCCAGATACCGCTGCAACGCCACCGCCACAAACGGCGGCGCAATCTCCACCGCCCGGCACTGCCGCCCCAGGTTCTCGGCCGCGATGATCTGCGTCCCACTCCCCGAGAACGGCTCGTACACCAGCTCCCCCGGCTCCGTGTGCTGCCGGATCGGAATCTCGAAGAGCTGCAACGGCTTCTGCGTCGGGTGGTCGGTGCGTTCAAAGGCTGTCTGCGTCGGGAAGCTCCACACGCTCCCGATCCACTCGTCCACCGCCCGCTTCGGCTTCTTTCCCTGCACCCACCCGAAGAAACACGGCTCATGCTGCCACATGTACCACGACCGCGTCAGCACCGGCCGGTCCTTAGACCAGACGATCTGCTGGTGGACGAACGCCCCATGGCGGTTCCATACCGCCTCCAGCATCGCCTGCCGACGGCTCGCGTGCCAGCAGTACCACGCCGCGTTTTCCGCGATGGCATGCGCCACCGCGACCGAGACAAACCCGTCGTAAAGCCCCTCTCCCTGCTCGGCCGCGTCCCAGTCCTTGTACGTGGCCGACCAGTCCTTGTTCATCACCCGCTTCTTCTTCTCCGGCGCATTCCACGCCTGCGGATGGTTGGTGCCGTCATAGTCCACCAGGTACGGCGGGTCGGTGGCGAACAGCGTCGCCCGGCCGCCGCCCATGACCCGCTGCACCACGGCCGCGTCCGTGCAGTCGCCGCAGATGATCCGGTGCTCCTGGCCCTCGGTCCGGCTCGGCAGCCGCCATAGTTGCCCCGGCTGTACGCCCCACTCAGCCGCCAGTTCCTCCGCCCGGTCGAGCTGCGGCTCCGCGTCGCCCGGCTCCCCAAGCGCCGGCTCGTCCAGCTCGATCCCGGCCGCGCGCAGCATCTCCTCCAGCTCGCCGTCCGCGAATCCCGTCTCCAACTCCGGATCGATGCTCGCCATCAGCGTTTGCAGCGTCTTGAGGTCCCACTGCGAAAGCTCGGCCGTCCGGTTGTCGGCGATGGCGTAGCCCACGGCCGTCATCGGGTCATCCTCCACGAATACGGCCGCCACGTGCGTCCAGCCCAGCGACTTGGCCGCCTGCCACGTCCCATTCCCCGCTTCGATCTTGCCGGCCTCGCTGCGGTTGGCGACCAGCGGCTTACGCTGCCCGTACTGCGCCAGGCTCGCCGCGATTCGCTCCACGTCGTGGCCCGTTCGCGCGTTGGCCGGGTCCAGGTGGAGATCGTCGATTGGCGTAGCAAGGGGAATGAGTCCGGGAATGATGTTATGCTTGGGTTCCATAAGCTAATCTCACCCCACCTTTACCCCACTTTTCTTCCCCCTTCAGGCAGATCGGCCGCTTCTTCAACGCCACAGAGCGCACATTTGTTCTGGTCACTCTCCGGCAGTTCGCTGAACCGCCACTCCGCCCCGGGAATAGCGATCATTCGCGCCTTGCCACGCTTCGGCCGCGTGATTCGACCGGCCGATTCCAGCGCCAGGAGGTGATGCTGCACCATCGACACGGACGGCAGCCCAATCGCCGAGGCGATCTCGCGCCGGCTCGGACTGTCGCCCCCGTGCAGCCGCTTATACCGGATGATGTACCGATACATGCTCTCGGCCTTCGGGTGTAGTCGCTGTGAAGTGGTCATGATCCCATTGTAGCCGGCCAAATCGGCCGAATTCCATTTGCGCCGCTTTCGCTCAGAGCACAGCCAACTCTGCTATGCGCCGGTCGAACAGGTCGAGCGGCAATCCCAGTCGCACCAGATCGCGCCGCCGCCGGCGGAGTTCGGCCGCGTCATTGAACAGGGGGTGATCCGGATACCGGCCTCGAGCGTTCAACCCTAGCCAGGCCGTGAATCGCTCGAATCCGGTCGGCTCGCCGTGGAAGAAGTAGAGGTACGCCTGCGCTCGCCAGTACTGCTCGTTCGCCGTGCCGATTTCCCCGTACGGCCCATCATAGCCTGCGTCGAGGTCGGCCAGCGCCTGGTGAATGATGGCGGCGACGAGAGCAAGCAGATCTGCATTGGGGGAGATAGTCCGCTCCGCGGCGGAGAGGGGTTCCTGCCTGTCGTTGCGCGGATTGCGCAGCCTCCAGCGGCGTCCGATTTTCCCCGCGCGCGTCTCGTTAGCCACCGGTAACATGGGTCACAACGGGAGGGCTGGAACGCCACTCACGGGATCACCCCCAACGCAGCCAGGAGCGGCGCTCGCTCTCGCTCCCTTGTCGACCATTCGGTCTCCAACGCCGAATGGGCCGCGGGATTGAGCCACAGCGATTCCGTGGCCACGCGCGCCGCGTTGCCGTTGGTGCGAAAATCACGGTCCACCCGTGTCCAGTCCCCAAAGAGTTCCTGGTACAAGTCGCTGTCATATCCGGAAAGCAGAACCATACCGGAGCACGCGCGCAGCACGGCCGCCAGTTCGCGGTGGGCCTCGTCGGTCATCTCGTGCTTGTAGGCGCTATCCTTCCATCGTCTGCGCGTCGCCGCCACGTAGGGGGGATCAACGTAGAATACCGCGCGCGGCTGGTCATATCGCCGGATCAGCGTCAGCGCATTCTCCTGCTCGATGATCACGCCCCGCAGTCGTTCAGCGATGCGATACAGGTGCTCCACCTCCATGAACGAGCTGGCGGCCGTCTTCATCCGGCTCCGGCCGTTCCTGCCGCGGCTGAACTTCTTCTGCCGGCGCCAGCCGCTGTTCCACTGCGCGGTAGGGCCGGAAATGGTGAGGTAAGACCGGACGTAGAATCGCCGCGCCGCCTCCAACGGGTCCCCGGTCGGCTCGAAGGACAGCTTCTGTTCGGCGTGAGCAAACGGCGTCCAGTACAGTGCGCGGATCAGATCATCCGGGCGCTCTCGCAGCATGCGGAAGAAATTGACGACCTCCCCATCCAGATCATTATAGACCTCGATCTTCGAGCGCGGTTTCCGCAGCAGAGTCGCCCCGCTGCCGCCGTGCGACTCCACAAACACGTCATGGTCTTCCGGTATACTGGAGATAATCCACGGCGCCGCGCGCCACTTGCCGCCGTGGTAGCGCAGCGCGGGCCGAGCAGGAACATCAAAACGTGACGTCATAATAACCACCATTTCAGCATAAACGATGCACCATAATGAAACAAGTGTGCTATCCGCACACTTGTTCTTTCACAAATCGAATCCTCGTCAACCCGCACCGAGCGGGTATTCGCCAGCGCGCGGAACAGCGCGAGAATGACCACGAACGAGATCAGGCCCAGTACGCAGAGAATGCCCAGGATGATTACGCCGGCCGTGCCCATCACGAACCCCCCTCCACGGCCCCGCGCCGCGCCCGCAGCGCCGCCGCAAACGCCTCATCCCGCTCATACTGCCGCGCCAGCGCCGCGTCTACCTCGTCCATCAGCTCCTCCACGCTCGCCGCCGGCCAGGCCACCCCCGCTGCCATCGCCTCGTCAATCGCCGACATCCACTCCTC